>NSHO01000001.1 GCA_002737105.1 Flavobacteriales bacterium
TTTTTCAAGACTCTTAAATTTTTTTGTTTGCGATTCAATATCGACAATTTCTTTTTTATAGGCAGTATAATTTAAACTTATAGTATTGTCTTCTTTTCTATCGTTAATCCATTTTGCATTTTCTGAAATTAAGTTAAAGTTATCGTTATTAGCAATTCTTTTCTGACTATTCGCAATTACTTTATCATAATTTATCTGTAAAGGCGTATAATTTGCAGGTTCGATTTTATCCCATGGCAAAGCACTTTTTTCATCTTTTTCACCTGTTTGCATAAAGCTAAAACGATCTGGCATTACAATATCACTTTTTACACCTTCTAATTGTGTAGAGCCACCATTTATTCTATAAAATTTTTGAGTAGTGGTTTTTAAAGCGCCTAATTCTCCATATTGATTGCCACGAACAAATTCATTTAATTCAAATACATTCTGAACAGTCCCTTTTCCGTAGGATTGTTTACTACCTATAATAATTCCTCTATTATAATCTTGAATAGCCGCTGCAAAAATCTCAGATGCAGAAGCAGAATAATTATTAATCATAACTACCAACGGACCTTCCCATTGTACTTTAGGATCTGAATCTGGTAAAATTTGAGCTTTACCTCCTGCTGGTTTTACTTGCACCACAGGGCCTTTATCGATAAATAAACCTGTCATTTTTACAACAGTTTCTAAAGATCCACCGCCATTATCACGTAAATCCATTACAATACCTTGAACATTCATAGCTTTCAATCTTTCTATTTCTATGGCCACATCTTTAAAGGCATCTCTGTTAGATCTGTTCTCAAAAGTTTGGTAAAATTTCGGTAAATAAATCACCCCAAATAACTTCCCGTCTTTTTCTACTACAGTAGATTTGGCAAAGGTTTCTTCGGTTTCTACTTCGTCTCTTACAATTGGAACTACTTTTACAGAACCATCTACTTTTTTCACGGTAAGTTTCACTAAAGTTCCTTTTGGTCCTTTTATTTTTTTTATTACGTCGTCTAATCGCATGCCTGCAATGTCAATCGCCTCCTCATTAGCTTGGGCTACTTTAATAATAACATCGCCTTGTTCTAATAATTTACCTCGCCATGCTGGACCACCACTTATTAATTCAGACACTTCAATACCTTCATTTTTCTTTTGTAAACGCGCGCCAATTCCTTCAAATTTTCCGCTCATACTTACATCAAATTTCTCTTTATCTTCTGGCGAAAAATAATAAGTATGTGGGTCATATTGCGTAACAATTGCATTGATATAAACGGTAAACCAATCTTCACGTGTTAATTCTGCAATGAAACTAAAATTATTATTTAAATTACTTTCTGTAGTTTTTCTGGCTGTTTTTTCTAATTCTTCAAAAGATTTAGGTTCTATTTTTTCAGCGGGTTTTACGTCTTTAACATCTTTAGTTTCATCTGAAATACCTGAACTTAATGCGTTTTGAATGTCTTCTTTATCTGTAATATCACTCAAAACCGCAAGTTCTAATTGCTTTCTCCAACGCTGATCTAAATCTTTCATAGTAGCTGCATAAGGCAGTTTTTCATAATCTACATTGATGGTTTCGTTGTCATTTAAATCTAAAGGTTTAGAAAGAATGTTAGTGTAAATTACTTTGGATTCTTTCATTCTTAACATTAATCTTTTGTATGTTAAATCAAAAAACGCCAAATCTTTGCTACGAATCATATCATCAATAGCCAATTCATATTTTTGAAATTCAGTAATATCAGATTGAATAAAAAAACGTTTGGTAGGATCTAATGATTCAATGTAAGCGGCATACGCTTTTTTAGAAAATTCATCATTTATTTCAATTGGTGAAAAATGACCTTTCTCTAACACAAAAGACAACAGTTCAATTAGCATTTTATCTTTATCGTCGCCGGTTATTTTTTTTGAAGGAATAAAACTCCATAATCCCGCAGCTAATATCCCTACAACTAATAAAACCTTATAATTTCTTTTCATAAATTCTATACTTTTTTTCATTTTTAAATTCTAAAATCGTGCCAAATAGTCATTGTATTACTTGTAAAAAAACAAGATAACAAATTTAATATTTTAATCTGCAAATAAATAATAAATTATAATAATTTAGCAAATAATTTAACACAATTGCAAAATGAAAAAAATTCTAGTTACTAATGACGACGGAATTGCTGCTCCAGGCATAAAAGCTTTAACTGAAGTCATGCATGAATTAGGTGAAATTTATATCATTGCGCCAGACAGCGCACAAAGTGGCATGGGTCACGCTATTACCATAAATAGTACTTTAGAATTGAAACATATTCCTAATTTTTTAGGAACAAATAATGCCTACAGTTGTTCTGGAACACCAGTAGATTGTGTAAAAATGGGCGTACATGAGGTGATGAAAAACAAACCTGATTTATGTGTTTCCGGTGTCAATCATGGGTCTAATTCCTCCATAAATGTAATTTATTCTGGTACGATGAGTGCTGCTGTTGAAGGCGGTATTGAAGGCATTCCTTCTATCGGATTTTCATTGTGCGATTACAGTTGGGACGCAAATTTTGAATACATCAAACCTTTTATCAAGAAAATTGCTTTAGAAGTTTTAGAAAAGGGATTGCCTGAAGGGGTGGTTTTGAATGTTAATTTTCCGAAAACAGATAAAATTAAAGGTATAAAAATTTGTCGTCAAGCGAAAGCCACTTGGGAAGAAGAATTTGACAAGCGCACCAACCCAATGGGCAAAGAATATTATTGGTTAACAGGAAAATTTGTCAATCATGATAACGGCGAAGATACGGATGAATGGGCTTTAGCTAATGATTACATTTCTATAGTTCCCGTTCATTTTGATTTGACAGCTTATCACGCGATGCAACAATTAAATAGTTGGGATTTATAGTTTAAAAACATTATTGCTTTTTGTTTAAAACAATTTTCTAACAGAATCTCTTTTTCTTAATTCTGTTTTAATTACAACGGTTTCAAATATTTTTTCGGTTTCAGAATCTGAAATTTCTTCGATACGTTTGATAATTAATTCGGCTGTTTTGTGGCCGATTTCAGGAGCATGTTGACTAATTGTAGATAAGCTTGGCGTCATTCTTCTTGACCATAATCCATCTGCAAAACCAATAATTGAAATGTCATTTGGTACATGAAATCCGTTTTTCAAACAAAATTTCATGGCGGTTACTGCAGCATATTCATTAATTGCAAAAATAGCATCAAGTTTGTTTTCTAAAATAAGTTGCCCCATTTTTTCATCAAATCCTTCATCTGAATCTGTCAACAAAACTAAAGTGGCGTCAAATTTCTTATTGTTTTTTTGCAATGCTTCTTTGTAACCATTTGCTCTTAACTTTCCAACGCTTAAATTGTTAATTGTAGAAAAGAGTGCGATTTTTTTACAATCGGTATTAATTAAATATTGTGTGGCTTCAACAGAAGAATCAAAATCATCAACAATTACTTTGTCACATTTTAATTCTGAGGCAATTCTATCAAATAAAACTACTGGTGTGCCGTCTCGCAATACATTATGTATATGTGTTAAATTATTTTCTTTTTGAGTTTCTTCTGCTAGAGCTAATATAAAACCGTCTATAGCCCCATTATCTAACATTTCAATCATTTGTTTCTCTTTTTCTAGAGATTCATTAGACATACATGTAATCAAATTATACCCTTTTTCGTTGGCATATAATTCAATTCCAGAAAATACTTTTGCAAAAAAAGGATTTAAAATATTTGGTAAAATAACGCCAATAGTATAAGAACGCTGATTTTTTAAATTTTTAGCTATACTATTTGGCTTATAATTTTTTAGTTGCGCAAACTCTTTAATTTTAATTTTAGTTAGTTCACTAATTTCTGGGCTATTACTTAGCGCTTTAGAAACTGTTGAGGTAGAAACACCTAATTCTTTAGCTAATTCTTTTAATGTGGGTTTAGATTTCATTTTTTATACTATTTCAAATTCAAAAATATAAAAATTCATCGAAAAGAACCTTATAAAATGAATATATTTTATAACCTCTTTTAATGAGTTCAAAATCAATACAAAAGAATTTTAGTTTAGAGTTTGTAATTTTAATAAATAATTGTACTTTTGCACCCCTAATCCCTAAGTTTGGGAATAGGAATGGAATGTTTAATTAAAAATTAGTATTGTGAACACATTAAGCTACAAGACAATTTCGGCAAACAAAGCTACTGCGGATAAGCAGTGGGTTGTTGTAGATGCTGAAGGTCATAACTTAGGTCGTTTTGCTTCAAAAGTAGCTATGTTATTGAGAGGTAAGTACAAGCCAAGTTATACGCCGCATGTTGACTGTGGAGATAACGTAATTGTTATTAACGCAGAAAAAATCAATCTTACTGGAAACAAATTGGATGAGAAAACGTACATCCGTCACACAGGTTATCCAGGAGGACAAAGAAGTCTAACTGCAAAAGTAATGCAACAAAAAAATCCTGCATTATTAGTAGAAAAAGCAGTTAAAGGAATGTTGCCTAAAAACAAATTAGGAGCACAATTATTCCGTAATTTAAATGTTAACGTAGGAGATGCGCACAAACACGCTGCACAAACGCCTAAAGCCGTTAACCTAAACGATCTTAAGTAATGGGAGTAATTCACAAAATCGGAAGAAGAAAATGTGCAGTAGCACGTGTTTATGTTTCAGAAGGAACTGGTAACATTACAGTTAACAAAAGAGCGTTTGCTGTATACTTTCCAACTGCTACATTGCAGTACAAAGTAAAACAAGCCTTAACATTAACTAACAACGAAAACAATTTTGATGTTAAAATTAATGTATACGGTGGTGGCGCAACTGGTCAAGCAGAAGCTGTAAGAATGGCAATTGCAAGAGCAATGTGCGAAGTAGAAGCAGAAAACAGATTGGTATTAAAACCAGAAGGATTACTAACAAGAGATCCAAGAATGGTAGAACGTAAAAAATTCGGTCAGAAAAAAGCACGTAAGAGATTCCAATTCTCGAAACGTTAATATTCGGTATTTATCAGAATATATTTTCAGAACCTTTTTTACAATTAAATTAGAAATTAAAAACAAGTTGTCGATATTTCTTTTTATTGAAAAAGAAATTAGTTTAGCATCTAAATGAAGCCTTAAGCTTTAAGCCAAAAGGAACATTGCTAGAACACGGAACGTAAACTATTACAAAATGGCAAACAAAATTGACGTTAAAGAATTATTAGAAGCAGGTGTTCATTTCGGACACATGACTCGTAAATGGGATCCAAACATGGCTCCATACATTTATATGGAACGTAATGGTATACATATCATTAACCTATATAAAACGGCTGCAAAAATTGAAGAAGCTAATGAGGCTTTAAAAAGTATTGCAGCATCTGGTAGAAAAATACTTTTCGTAGCTACCAAAAAACAAGCAAAAGACATCGTTGCTGAAAAAGCAGCTGCTTGTAACATGCCTTACATCACTGAAAGATGGCCAGGTGGAATGTTAACCAACTTTATCACTATTAGAAAAGCTATTAAAAAAATGGCTTCTATTGATAGAATGAAAAAAGACGGTACTTTCATGACACTTTCAAAAAAGGAACGTTTACAAGTAGATCGTTTAAGAGCAAAATTAGACAAGAACTTAGGTTCAATTGCTGACATGTCAAGAATTCCTGCTGCATTATTTGTAGTAGATATTAAAGCGGAACATATCGCGGTAAAAGAAGCAAAAAAGTTAAACATTCCAGTTTTCGCAATGGTTGATACAAACTCTGACCCACGTTTGGTTGAGTATGTTATTCCTGCTAACGATGACGCTTCTAAATCAATCGATAAAATTTTATCTTTAGTAACTGCTTCAATTACAGAAGGTTTATCTGAAAGAAAATCAGACAAAGATGAAACTTCAACTGAAGAAACTAAAGCTGAAGCAGCTCCAGTAGCTGAAATTCAGGCTGAAGAAACTAAAGCTGAAGAAGCTCCAGTAGCTGAAATTCAGGCTGAAGAAACTAAAGCTGAAGAAGCTCCAGTAACTGAAGAAACTGAGGCTGAAGAAACTTCAACTGAAGCATAAATACTTAAAATTCCGAAAGTATAATTCCAAACTCCAAACTAATTTATTAACCATTTGTTATAAATTATATAAAACTGGAATTTGGAATTATACGATTGGAATTTCTTTTTTTACATTAATAATCTAAAATAAAATAAAATGTCAAATATAACTGCTGCTGAAGTTAACAAATTAAGAACTACAACCGGTGCTGGTATGATGGATTGCAAAAAAGCTTTAGTTGAAGCTGAAGGTGATTTTGAATTAGCCATTGAAATTTTAAGAAAAAAAGGTCAAAAAGTTGCCGCAAACCGTTCAGATAGAGAATCTACAGAAGGTGCTGTTATTGCTGTTGTAAATAGCGATAATACTGCTGGTGTTGTAATTTCTTTAAATTGTGAAACAGACTTCGTAGGAAAAAATGAAGGTTTCGTAAAATTAGCAAATGATTTTGCAAACTTAGCTTTAAATTTTACAGATAAAGACGCTTTCTTAGCTTCTGATTTTGGTGGAATTACTGTTGCTGAAAAATTAATTGAGCAAACAGGTGTTATTGGAGAAAAAATTGAAATTGGTGCTTTCGAAAGATTAGAAGGTGCTTTTATCAATTCATACATTCACGCTGGAAACGGTATTGCTACTTTAGTGGCTTTATCTGCAAATGTTGATGGTGGTGCTGAAGCTGCAAGAAACATTGCTATGCAAGCTGCTGCAATGGCGCCAATCGCTTTAGACGAAGCAGGTGTAGATGCTGATACAATTGCTAAAGAAATAGAAATTGCTAAAGACATGTTACGTCAAGAAGGTAAACCAGAAGCAATGATTGAAAACATCGCTAAAGGAAAATTAGGTCGTTTCTTTAAAGACAATACTTTAGTAAACCAAGATTACATTAAAGATAGTTCAATTAGTGTGGCTGCTTATATTAAATCTGTAAACGCAGATTTAAAAGTAACTGGTTTCAAAAGAGCTGCTTTAGGATAATATATCTTAAAAAAATAACTATACCTTTGAGGCTGTCAAATTTGACAGCCTTATTTTTTTACACCTATTTATGGAAAATAAAAATTCAAAATGGTTTATATTGCTGGTTTTAGCAATAGTCTGGGGAAGTTCATTTATTTTAATGAAAAAAGGGTTAGATGGCGGCATGAATCCTTATCAATTAGGAGCGTATCGAATAATTTTTACTTCCGTTTTTTTGCTATTAATCGCAGGAAAAGAACTATTTAAGATAGAAAAAAAGAAAATGAAGTACATTATTTTAGCCGGACTATTGGGCAACTTCTTCCCTATTTTTCTTTTTGCATTGGCACAAACACAAATTAGTAGTTCTATTAGCTCTACCTTAAACTCGTTTACTCCATTAAATACTTTGATAATTGGAAGTTTTTTTTTCGGACTCACGTTTAAAAAGAAACAAATTTACGGATTGCTAATTGGGATAATTGGTTGTTTGGTATTAGTATATGCAGGCGCTTCAGGAAATCCATCAAAAAATTATTGGTTTGCCTTATTGGTAATTATCGCTTCATGGTGTTATGCTGCAAATATTAATATGGTGAAAAAATATTTGTTTGACGTATCGCCAATTGGCATTACTGTTGGAAATTTTGCTTTTCTTCTTATTCCTGCTTTGTTAATTTTAATATTTACAGGTTATGATTTTCAAGTCATTCAAAACAGTACGGATGCTTTGGGTATTTCAAACGATGTACATCCATTAGTTTATGTAGCCATTTTAGGAATTGTAGGCACAGGGTTGGCTAATATTTATTTTTATAAACTCATTCAAATGTCGTCTCCTATTTTTGCTTCTAATGTAACGTATTTGATACCTGTTGTAGCAACAATATGGAGTGTAATTTTTAACGAAGGCGTTACTTTATTACAAGTTTTAGGAACCATTATTATTTTGTTTGGCGTTTATATTACAAATAGAAAATAAAAATTTATTGCATAAAAAAAGGATTGCTTTCGCAATCCTTTTTCATTTTCAAAAAATAAATTTATTCGAAATCTTTTTCTGTAACTCCTTCATTAATTTTTACATCTTGTGTAATAAATTCTAAAGGCATTCCTACATCCATTGTCATTTTATATGGAAA
The DNA here is from genome assembly GCA_002737105.1 of Flavobacteriales bacterium. The sequence goes on from NSHO01000001.1 coordinate 8,132, forward strand.
TTTAATTCCTTTTACATCAACATAATCAGCATAGTAAGTCATTCCCTTACGTTTTTCAGCACCTACACCTGATTCGTTTTCAGTAGCTACTCTTAATCCTGTTTTTACGTCATAAAAATATTTACTTGTACCAACTTGGATTGCATAAGCATCTTGTCCATTAAGCGATTCAATACCACTTAAAACAATTGTTTTATCAGTTAACATTTTTAATTCTACAAACGGAAAAGATTGTTGTTTCATTGTAGCAAACTCTTCACCTTCAAATGCCTTTTTTTGTCCTTGCGCTTCTTGATAACCTGTTTTGTCTCCAACAACTTGTTTCATAACTGTCATTCCCATCATGTTCATGGTAATCAAGTTTTTATTTGAAATAGAAGACTTAGCCAACATTTCAATTTCTCGACCTTGAACTTTAGCTTTTGCAGTTGTCATTGTCGTTTTAACGGCTTTTAAAGCTTTTTCTCCACCAATAGCATCAATATAGTTTTTAACAACTGTTTGCGCCGTAACACCCGCAGGAACATCTTTTTTTACAACTGGTTTGTCAACTTTGCTTCCGTATTTATCAAAATAGAAAATTGGCATTTTCTCTTTTGCACTCATGGCTTCTAACCCTGGTAAAACGTCAGCGGCTTTTCCAACAATTACAACTCTAGTGTTATTTGCTAAGAAATATTTATTAGCAGCATTTTTAACATCTTCTGGAGTTACTGCATTGATGTTTTTTACATAATTTTCATAAAAATCTTCTGGTAAACCTAATGTTCTAATGTTTAAAGCATAACGAGCAATAGTCGCTGGTTTTTCAATTTGCATTACAAAGTTTCCAATGTATTTTGCTTTTGCATTTTTTAAATCTTCTTCCGATACTAAATCGGTTCTGATTTTGTTCAATTCATTAAAAATTTCTACAACAGCACTATCTGTTACAGCATTTCTTACTGAAGCTGTAGAAGAAAATTTAGAAATATATTTACTAGCTCCTAAATTAGAGTACGAACCGTATGTCCAACCGTGTTTTTCTCTTAAGTTTAAGAACAAACGACCTTCTCCACCACCACCAAGAATTTGATTGGCTAAAATAGCAGCGAAATAATCTTTATCCGTCATTTTTAATTTTGATAGGTTGATTAATGCAATTTCAGATTGAACTGCATTAGGCACATCAACAAAATTAATTTGAGAATATTGTAAATCAGTTGGGTCGTTGTAAGTTAAATTTGGTGCTGTAGCTGATTTCCACACATCGGCTCCAAATAATTGTTGTACTTTTTTCTTAACGTCTTTAGTTTTTACGTCACCAATTACTACTAAATAAGCATTAGCTGGAACAAAATACGTATTATAATGATTTATTACGTCTTGTAAATTTACATTTTTTAATGTTTCTTCCGAAGTGAATTCACCATTATAATGTTCTTTTCCGTACGTTAAAACATTTTGAACACGACCTGCAATTGCAGAAGTGCTTTTTTCGTCAGCTTTTAAACCTTCAATTAATTTAGCTCTTTCTGCATCAAAATCTTCTTGAGTAAATAATGGATTTAGTGCGCCATCAGCTAATAATTCTAAAATTCTAGCCGAATATCTTGACAAACCATTTGCAGAAGCACCAGATTCGTAAAAATTAATATTAGCGCCTAAGAAGTCAATTTCTTCATTAAATTTATCTTTAGATATAGATTCTGTAGCATTTCCAATCATCGAACTTACTAAATCTGTAACTCCTTTTTTGCTTCCTTCCGCAAAAGGTGTATTGTCTAAAGTTAAATTATAAGAAACGCGTGGTAATTTATTGTTTTCAACAACTAATACTTTTAAACCATTTTCTAATACAAATGATACTGGTTTTTTAATATTAATTGATGGTGCCGGGCCTTGTTTAGGCATTGGTCTGTCTTGTGCTTGCATAGTTATTGTTACTAATAAACTGGCTGCGATGTATAAATACTTTTTCATGGTAAAATTATTTAGCTGTTTTTTCTTTTGCAGGACCATAATTTAAAACCAAACGTTGGTTTGGATTTAAATATTTTTTTGCAACTTCTTTAATATCTTCTCTTGTAATAGAACGGTAAATTTCAATTTCAGTATTTACTAAATTAATATCACCATATAATAAATAGTATGAAGCTAAATTTTCTGCAATACCTTCTACAGTTGCATTTGAACTTACATAATTGTTTTCAAATTTGTTTTGAAGTTTTTGAAAATCGTTCTCAGAAATTAAATTAGTTTGCATGTTAACAATTTCTTCATCAATTTCTTTTAATAAATTATCTGAAGAAACATCACCTAAAGGCAAACTGTAAATAATATATTGTCCGTAATCTTCTTGAGAATTACTAAACGCTCCAACTTGAAGTGCTACTTTCTTCTCATCTACCATTTTTTTGTATAATTTAGAACTTTTACCATCTGATAAATAAGTTGAAATCATATCTAAAACACGCGCATCTTTTGTTTTCATTGAAGGCGTTCTGTAAGCCGCTAAAGTCATTGGTAATTGCACATTTGGGTCTTCCCAAGTAGCTTTAATAGTTTCATTAATTGGAGCTTCTTCAAATTTTTGTCTAGCTACAGGTGCGCCTTTTGGTATGGATCCAAAATATTTTTTAATCCAATCTTTAGCTTGTGTAGCATCAAACTGACCTGCAACAACTAAAACAGCATTGTTTGGCACATAAAACTTTTTGTTAAACGCTTGAAATTCTTCTAAAGTAGCAGAATCTAAATGTTCCATTTCACCAATTGTTGTCCAACGGTAAGGATGATTTTTAAATAAATTTTGTTTAATCGCTTTAAAAATATTTCCGTAAGGTTGGTTGTCAATTCGTAAACGTTTTTCTTCTTTAACTACTTCATTTTGAGTATCAACTCCAATTTGGTTAATTACAGGGTGCATTAATCTTTCAGATTCCATCCAAATGGCTAACTCTAAATTATTTGAAGGGAAAACTTCGTAATAATACGTTCTATCATCTGACGTGTTGGCGTTATTTTGACCACCATTGGCAGTAACAATTTTAAACCATTCTCCTCTTTCGATGTTTTTGGTACCTTCAAACAATAAATGTTCAAAAAAGTGAGCAAAACCCGTACGATTTGGTTGTTCATCCTTTGCACCTACATGATACATTACTGATGTAATAATAACTGGTGCCGAATTATCTTGATGAAGAACCACGTGTAAACCGTTATCTAAATCAAATTCTTCAAATGCTACTTTCTGAGCATTTGCTGTGCTTCCTAACATTGCTATTGTTCCTAAAGCCATTAATGTTTTTTTCATAATTAGTCTTATAATAATAAATGATAAATATTGGTAGGCGAAAGATATAAATTGTTACACAGAAAATGAAAAATATTTCAAATTTTATTTTATTCGTATAAAAAAGAAAAGTAATGTTGCAGATTTAATAAATAGTTATATATTTGCAGACTTAAAAAATAATAATTTAAACACATTGTTATGTACGCAATCGTAGAGATAGCAGGGCAACAATTTAAAGTAAGCAAAGACCAAAGGTTATTTGTTCACCGTTTAGCAAGTGATGTAGACGCAAAAGTTTCTTTTGAAAAAGTCTTATTAATTGATAACAGCGGAGCATTAACATTAGGCGCCCCAGCTATAGAAGGAGCTTCTGTTGAAGCCAAAGTATTACAACACCTTAAAGGTGATAAAGTAATCGTATTTAAAAAGAAAAGAAGAAAAGGTTACAAAAAGAAAAACGGTCACAGACAAGCATTTACTCAAATTATCATTGAGAATATTGTTGCATCTGGCGCTGCAAAAAAAGAAGTAGCTCCTAAGAAAGAAGCAACTCCGAAAAAAGAAGCGGCTCCGAAAGCAACAAAAAAAGCTGTTGTTGAAGTAGAAACGGTTACTGAAGAAGTAAAACCTAAAGCTACTAAAGCAAAAAAACCAAAAACTGAAGAATAACATTTAAAATATAACGTCATGGCTCATAAAAAAGGTGTCGGTAGTTCGAAGAATGGTAGAGAATCAGAATCAAAACGTTTAGGCGTTAAGATTTATGGTGGTCAAGCTGCTATTGCAGGAAATATCATTGTAAGACAAAGAGGTTCAAAACATAACCCAGGTGAAAATGTTTACATGGGAAAAGACCATACTTTACATGCTAAAGTAGATGGAGTTGTAAAATTCCAGAAAAAAGGTGAGAACAAATCTTGGGTTTCTATACTTCCATTCGAGGCATAATAAATCTAAAATTACAAAAAATAAAATCCCAAATTCCAATATAGTTTTTGGGATTTTTTTTGTTTTCGTTTGAAAATTAACAAAAAACCCTTGCTCTTCAGCAAGGGTTTTTCTAATTATCTAAAAATCTAACTTTCTAATAAGTCTAGATTAATATCTGTAATATTCTGGTTTAAATGGTCCTTGAACCCCAACACCAATATATTCTGCCTGATCTTGACGTAATGTTTCTAATTCTACTCCTAATCTTGAAAGGTGTAAAGCTGCTACTTTTTCATCTAAATGTTTTGGCAACATATATACTTCATTTTTGTAGTTAGCGCTATTTTCCCATAACTCTAATTGTGCTAAAGTTTGGTTAGTAAATGAGTTACTCATTACAAAACTTGGGTGACCAGTAGCACAACCTAAGTTTACTAAACGTCCTTCTGCTAAAATAATAATTTCTTTACCGTTTACTGTATAAATATCAACTTGTGGTTTTACTTCGTTTTTAGTGTGACCAAAATTTCCGTTTAACCAAGCCATGTCAATTTCATTGTCGAAATGCCCAATGTTACAAACGATAGCTTTATCTTTCATAGCTTCAAAATGACGACCTTGAACGATGTCTTTATTTCCGGTTGTAGTAATTACAATATCTGCATTAGCAACTACTGTATCTAATTTTTTAACTTCAAAACCATCCATTGCAGCCTGTAATGCACAAATTGGATCAATTTCAGTAACTGTTACAATAGAACCAGCGCCACGGAAAGAAGCTGCAGTACCTTTACCAACATCTCCGTAACCACAAACTACTACTCTTTTACCCGCTAACATAGTATCTGTTGCTCTACGAACTGCATCTACTGCAGATTCTTTACAACCATATTTATTATCAAATTTAGATTTAGTAACTGAATCGTTTACGTTAATCGCTGGCATATATAAAGTACCCGCTTTCATTCTTTCGTATAAACGGTGAACTCCAGTTGTTGTTTCTTCAGATAAACCTCTAATTCCTTTAACCAACTCAGTAAATTTATCAAATACTAAATTTGTTAAATCACCACCATCATCTAAAATCATATTTAATGGCGAACGTTCTTCACCAAAGAATAACGTTTGTTCGATACACCAATCAAATTCTTCTTCATTCATACCTTTCCAAGCATAAACCTGAATTCCAGCAGCAGCAATTGCAGCAGCAGCGTGATCTTGAGTCGAGAAAATATTACAAGAAGACCAAGTAACATCTGCTCCTAAAGCCACTAATGTTTCAATTAAAACAGCTGTTTGAATAGTCATATGTAGACATCCTGCAACACGCGCTCCTTTTAAAGGTTGACTTGCGCCAAACTCTTCTCTAAGTGCCATTAAACCTGGCATTTCAGCTTCTGCTAATAAAATTTCTTTTCTTCCCCATGCTGCTAAAGAAATATCTTTAACTTTGTATGGTACGTACGGAATTGTTTTTGTACTCATTATATTTGTATATTTATTTTTTTATTTACGAGTGCAAAGGTACAATATTAGTTTCAAAATTGAAATTAATTTTAACTATTTAAGTTTTGTTGAAACCTTTAAACAATTGAATGACAAGAAAATAAATCCCATTAAAATAATTTTAAGCATGCCGTTTTATAAAAAAATAAATATTAACGAACACACAATTGCCTATTTTTGGAAAATTACCGAAGATATTTCATGGTTTTACGAAAAGGCGCTACTTAACGAAAAATCTTTATCAAGGTCAGAAAATATGCAGTCTGTGCCTCATCAAAAAGGTTTTTTGGCGGTTAGAATGTTACTTCAACATATTAATTTAACAGATTTTGATTTGTTTTATGATGCATTCGGGAAACCACATCTAGAAGTCGAAGGTCAAAAGACAAAAGACAAAATTGTTGAGCGTGAGATTAAAAAATACATTTCAATTTCTCATTCTCATGACTTTTCGTGCATTTGTATTAGCAACAAACCAGTTGGAATTGATATAGAAAAATGTAAAGAAAAAACTTTAAAAATTACCTCAAAGTACATGGATGTTTCACATATTGATAATTTATCTTTAGCAGATAAAATTACAAAAGCAACTGTAATATGGGGAATCAAAGAAAGTATTTTTAAATTAAAAAACGAAAAAGGCATTAGTTTTCCAAAACATATTTTCGAATCGTCTTTTCAATTAACAGACGGAAAAGGAACCGCGCAATTAATTTTTAATGACAATACTGAAGAATTTCAATTTCAGTTTGATTTAATTGAAGATTATGCTTTTGTTTGTGCTTTAACGAATTAAAAATGTACGAAACCATCATCCATCAATATAAAAGTATTCCGAATTGGCAAATTGCTATTGAAATTGTGACTTTTATTTTCGGTATTTTAAGTGTGTATTTAGCCAAAAAAGAAAATATTTTAGTGTATCCAACTGGAATGATTTGCACGATATTATCCATTTACATAATGTTTCATGCAAATTATTATGCTGATATGAGTATTAACATTTACTACTCCATAATGAGTGTTTATGGTTGGTTTCAGTGGAAAAAAATTACAAATGGTGAACCACTTTCTATTTCTAGAACTAACAGCAAAGAAAAAATCATAGGGGTATTTCTTTTCATCTTTACTGCAATAATTTGTTTGCTTATTTATAACTTTTTTCAATATACCTTACAAGTAAACAACTATTTAGACATTTTTACTACCTCTTTATTTTTCACAGCTATGTGGTATATGGCACGAAAAAAAATTGAAAATTGGATACTTTGGATTGTTGGCAATACGTTTGCTGTTTATATATTTTTTGATAGACAACTATATATTATTGCCATACAATACATTATTTTTACTATTTTAGCAGTCTTAGCGTATATAGAATGGAAAAAATATTTAGCGAAATAGATTTACAACAAATAGTTAAAAGAGGAAATTCTTTGGAAAAAATTATGCAGCAGTTGCATTATTTTAAAAATGGGATTCCTACTATTAACTTACTAAAAATAGCATCTATAAACGATGGAATTTTTCAATTTTCAGAGCAAGAAATTAAAGAATTTTGTGTCTATTTCGACTCATATAAAGACAACTATTCCATTGAAAAATTTGTTCCAGCAAGTGGCGCTGCTACAAGAATGTTTAAATCGTTAAATGAATTTTTAATAAAATTTGATCCTGAAAAAGACACCATAAATTCCTATGTAAACCTTAATAAAGAAAGAGATTTATCATTATTTATTGTGGGTTTAAGAAGTTTTCCGTTTTATGACGAGTTAAAAGAAAAAACAAAAAAAATCTTTACAGATTACATAAATTATAACTCTGATCAAAAGATATATGCAATTGTGAAAACATTGTTGACTGAAAAAGGATTAAATTTTGCCAACAAACCAAAAGGAATTTTGCCATTTCACTATCGAAATGATGAGATTTTAACTCCAATTGACGAACACGCTTTTGAAACTGACTTCTACAAAAAGTCAAACCAAAAAGCTAAAATACATTTTACAATTTCTAAAGAATTCCAAAACGATTTTCTAAAAATTACAAATAAATACAAGGATTTGGATGTTACGTTTTCATATCAAAGCGAAACTTCGGACACCATTGCTGTTAATGCAGATAACACACCTTTTAGAACTCCTGAAAACGAATTGTTTTTTCGCCCTGGTGGACATGGTGCCTTAATTGAAAATTTAAATCAATTGCAATCTGATATTGTTTTTATTAGAAATATAGACAATGTTTCTCAAAACAATCGAGAAGTTATTTTAACTTATAAAAAATTATTAGGCGGTATTCTTTTACATACAAAACAGGAAGTAGATGCTGCATTGAAAAAGTTTCAAAAAAACGAAATCGACAAAAATAACATCAAAGAAATTATTCATTTCATTGAAACAAAAATGTCTTTTCCTTTGCCGAATGAATTCAAAATGTATCAATTTGATTACCAAAAAGAAGATCTAATTAAAATTTTAAACAGACCAATTCGCGTGTGCGGAATGGTAAAAAATGAAGGCGAGCCTGGTGGTGGCCCATTTTGGGTTCAAGATGAAAAAGGCAGACAGAATTTACAAATAGTAGAATTATCGCAAATTGATTCAACGAACGAAAATCAACTAGCTATTTTTAAAAATTCTACGCATTTTAACCCAGTAGATATTGTTTGTAGCCTCAAAGATTTTGAAGGAAATAAATTTGACTTAAACCATTTTATCAATCCAAAAACAGCATTCATTACAGAAAAAACGAAAAACGAAAAAAAAATAAAAGCGTTTGAATTGCCTGGTTTATGGAATGGCGCCATGGCAGAATGGAGCACTATTTTTGTAGAAATTCCAATTGAAACCTTTAATCCAGTTAAAAAAGTCAACGATTTATTAAAACCCGCACATCAACCAAATAATTTAGATATCAATTCTGTTTTATAATGAAAGTGTCGATTGTTACATCTGAACTTAATTTTAAAGCCGTAAGAAGCAGTGGTGCTGGCGGTCAAAATGTAAACAAAGTGTCTTCTAAAATAGTGCTGATTTATGATGTAGCAACCTCTCAAGGTTTGGATGAGGAAGAAAAATTACTGCTTCAAACCAAACTAAAAACAAAAATTTCGCAAGAAAATTTACTGATTTTAACGTGCGATGAAGACCGAAGTCAATTCAAAAATAAAAAAATTATTATCAAACGTTTTTTTGAAATGTTAGAAAAAGCGTTAGCTAAACCTAAAGTTAGAAAAGCAACTAAAATTTCAAAAGGCGCCAACGAAAAACGCATACAAAAAAAGAAAAAAGCTGGCGAAATTAAAGCGGGAAGAAAAAAATTAGATCTCTAATTTAAATGGGCACGCCGATTTAAATGGATTTAACAGATTTTTGAAATTGCTATTGATTTTTGAAATTATATTCCTATATTTGGAACATCTCAAAGGGGTGCTTGTTTTTCAGGCTGAGATTATACCCATAGAACCTGGGCGGGTAATGCTGCCAAGGAAAACCGAGAACTACACGTGTTTCTGAATAAATTTCTGAAACTAATTTCTCAAAATCATTTTATTAATTATTTTTAACAAAGAGTAATTACCCCTTTTATTCGTATGAATTTACGAAGTATGAATTTATTTTTAAAAAGTCGAAAGTCAAAAGTCGAAAGTCGAAAAAAATTAGCAGTTTTTACCTTGTCCCTTTTATCTGTTGCCTTAAACGCTCAAGAGCAACCCAAAGATTCTGTAAAATCAATTGAAGAAGTCTTAATTTCTGGCGTTAGAGCAAAAGACAAAAATCCAATTACATTTACAAATGTTTCTAAAACACAAATTGCGCCTAGAAATTTAGGTCAGGACATTCCAATTTTATTGAATTATTTACCATCTGTAGTTACAACAACGGATGCTGGTGCAGGAATTGGCTACACTTACATGCGTGTTCGTGGTGCAGATGGTTCTCGGATTAACGTAACTTTAAATGGTGTGCCGTTTAATGATAGTGAGAGTCAAGGCACCTTCTTTGTTAACTTACCGGATTTTGCTTCTTCTTTGGAAAGCATTCAATTGCAACGTGGTGTAGGAACTTCAACAAGTGGTGCAGGAGCATTTGGTGCCAGTTTAAATTTGCAAACCAAAACTTCACAACCAAATAATTATGCGGAATTAGCTAATTCTTTTGGAAGTTTCGGAACCCGTAAACATACTTTAGCTTTCGGAACAGGATTACACAATAATTTCGAAATGAACGCTCGAATTTCTAAAATAACCTCTGATGGTTTTATAGATAGAGCTTCATCTGATTTATTTGGTTATTATTTTGATGCCAATTATATCACAAAATCAACAATTATTAAAGCAATTGCTTTTGGCGGAAAAGAAAAAACGTACCAAGCCTGGAATGGTTTGGAAGATGAAGAAAAACTAAAAAATGATAGAACTTATAATTCGGCTGGGCAATACTCAGATGAATTTGGAAACACTCAATTTTATGATAATGAAACCGATAATTATTGGCAAAATCATTTTCAATTGCATTGGAATGAAAAATTAAGTTCAAAATGGCAATCAAACCTGGCACTGCATTATACTTTAGGAAAAGGCTATTTTGAACAATATAGAGAAGACGAAAATTTTTCAGATTATTTGTTGCCCAACTTTAATGGAAATACCGCTACCGATTTAATAAGAAAACGCTGGCTTGATAACGCCTTTTTCGGAAGTACTTTTTCATTAAATTATAAAACCGCAACTACTGATTTTATTATTGGTGGAGCCGCAAATAAATACCAAGGCAAGCATTTTGGCGAAGTGGTTTGGACGCAGTTTTATGTGCCAAAAAGTAATAAATATTACGACAATTTTGGAAATAAAAACGATGTGAATTTCTACACAAAAGCTTCACAGCAAATAGGAAAATTTAATGTTTTTGCTGATTTACAATATCGTATGGTTTTTTATCAAGCGAATAGCATCAAATTTGACGATGTAAATGATACTTTTCGATTTTTTAATCCAAAAGCTGGAATTACGTATACATTAAATAATATTAGCTCAATTTATGGTTATTTCGGAATTGCAAATAAAGAACCTCGTAGAGATGATTATGAAAGTGGAAGCATCAAACCAGAACGTTTAGAAGATTTTGAATTAGGATATAAATTTAAAAATAACAAAGCGGTTGTAAACATTAATGCTTTTTATATGAAATACAAGAATCAATTGGTTGCTACTGGTGCTTTAAACGATGTTGGAAGTCCGATTTTTGAAAATAGCGGAAAAAGTTATCGTGCGGGTTTAGAAATAGAATCTTCACTACAAATTGCCACTAAATTAATCTTGCAACCAAATATTACTTTAAGCACCAATAAAAATGAAGATTTTTATTTTGAACGAGACGGCATTTTAACCAATTTAGGAAATACAAATATTGCCTATTCTCCGAATATTGTAGTTGGAAATGCTTTAACATATTCACCAATTAAAACGTTACAAATTTCATTTTTAACCAAGTTTGTTGGCAAACAATACATGGGAAATATTGATTCAGAAAAATCAGTTTTACCAGATTACACCACATCGGATTTAAATATTAACTACGAATGGAAAATCAATAAAGGCATAAAATCGATTGTGTTTTCTGGATTGGTAAACAATATTTTTGATAGAACTTACGAATCAAACGGCTATTTTTATACGTATAATGATGATTTTAGTAATCCTCCAGCTATTTCCACAATTGAAGGCGTTGGTTTTTATCCGCAAGCGGGAATCAACTTCTTAGTTGGAATGAACTTGAAATTTTAATTTTTTTGGTACGCAGATTTTAATTCAACAAATCTGTTTAATCTGTGTACCTATTTTTCAATCCAAGCTGTAATACTTCTGTCGTCAGGTTGGGTATTTGGTGAAATGACTTTTTCTAATTCGCCATTTTCGTTCAGTAGAAATTTTTGAAAATTCCATTTTACAGCAGCATCTTTTAAACCGTTTTTTGATTTCTTTGTTAAAAATTCATAAATAGGATGCATATTTTTTCCTTTAACGGATATTTTCTCCATCATTGGAAAAGTAACGCCATAATTTACACTACAAAAATTTTCAATATCAGAGGCATTTCCAGGTTCTTGCCATAAAAAATTGTTGGCGGGAAAACCGATAATTTCAAAGTTTTGATTTTTATATTTTTCGTAAATCTTCTGTAATTTTTCGTATTGAGGTGTCAAACCACATTTTGAAGCGGTATTGACCACCATAATTTTTTTGCCTTTTAAGGAGGAAAAATCGAAGTCATTTCCTTGTAAATTTTTCAACACAAAAGAATGAATAGAACCTTTTGGATAAGATTTTGTGTCTTTTATCAAAAAAGAAAATATGGATTGTAACATTAATTATACACTTTTATGGTTGTGGCATCTATCATTTGTACTCTATACACTTTCATTGGATATTGTTTTCCGGCTGCCAATCCTGTGAATAAACTGTATTCAGCATCGTCACACGGACATTTGGCATTTATACCATTAATAGTCATTGTAGAACAATCTGCTAATGCTTGATTTGGACAAGCTGCATCATAAGCTAAAAAATTACCACTTCCCGCATTAAAAACAATCAATCCTCTAATTCCAGCTCCTGCAGAATTTACAAACACTGCACTAGCCGGATAAGCCAATACCGAATATTGAGGAAAACTCATATTTAGTATCACTTCAAACGAATAATTTGGCAAATAAGGGTTATTATTATTGGTTTGTGTATCTCTATCACAAGAAAAAAAGACCGTAAACAAAAGAAGAAAGTAAAAAAATCTTTTCATTTTTTATATTTATTTGAATTATCAAAATTAATTTATTTATATTTGACAAACTAATATAGTAAACGAAAAATAGTTAAATAAATTATATCTTTGCAAAAAGGGAATCCCATAGTTGTGGGATTTTTTCTATTTTATAAATTAATGAAGTTATGAGCACAGTATCTTATTACACAGCAGAAGGATTAAAACATTTAAAAGACGAGTTAGATCAACTTAAATCTATAGAACGCCCTAAGGCGTCACAAGCTATCGCGGAAGCAAGAGACAAAGGAGATTTGTCTGAAAATGCAGAATACGATGCTGCAAAAGAAGCACAAGGTTTGTTAGAAATGCGTATTTCTAAAATGGAGGAAGTCGTGTCAAACGCAAGAATTATTGATGAATCTACTTTAGATGTGTCGAAAGCTTTGGTATTATCAAATGTAAAAATCAAAAATCAATCTAACGGAATGGAACTACAATACAAATTAGTTGCAGAAAGTGAAGCCGATTTAAAAACAGGAAAAATATCAGTAACTTCTCCAATTGGAAAAGGATTACTAGGCAAAAAAGTAGGTGAAATTGCAGAAATTATAGTACCAAATGGTGTATTGAAATTTGAGGTTTTAGAAATCACTCGTGACTAACTTAATGTGTCAATTAGAAAATGTGCCAATGTGCCAAAAATTGACTTATTATTCAATTGACTAATTAAAATTATGAGTTCTATTTTTACCAAAATAATTAACGGAGAAATTCCTTGTTATAAAGTTACAGAAAACGAAGATTTTATTGCTTTTTTAGATGTAAATCCTAATGCAAAAGGTCATACTTTATGTGTGCCAAAGCTGGAGATTAATAAAATTTTCGACATGGAAGAAGATTTATGCCTAAGGTTAATGGCTTTTTCTAGAAAAGTAGCTATTGCTTTAGAAAAAACGGTGCCTTGTAAACGAATTGGTGTTGCAGTTGTAGGTTTAGAAGTGCCACACACACACGTTCACTTGATTCCGATTCAAGATATGGACGATATGCGTTTTCAACGAAAAACAACTTTAACTCCAGAAGAATTTATAACATTAGCAAAACAAATTGCTGAAAATTTATAATTACTTGTCATGCTGAACTTGTTTCAGCATCTCAATAAACTAAATTTTTTAACAAGTTTAAAATGATAAAAGCTAAGTTTGTTGTATTTTAAACTTCCTTTCTAAAACTCATTTGCATCGTAGTGCCTTTGCCAATTTCAGAATGCACAACTCTTATTTTTCCTTTGTGATATTCTTGAACAATTCTTTTAGTAAGGGACAATCCCAATCCCCAACCTCTTTTTTTAGATGTATAACCCGGTTCGAAAATAGTTTTAAATTTATTTTTAGCGATGCCGCTTCCTGTATCTGTAACAGTTATAAACACATAAGTATCACCAGCTACAATTTCAATGGACAAATTTCCTTTTCCTTTCATGGCATCAATGGCGTTTTTAACCAAATTTTCAATGGTCCAACTATGTAAAATAGGATTTAATAAAACAAAAATCGGTTTTTCTGGTGCGCGGAAATCAAAAATTACTTGCTTGGAAACACGAGATTGCAAATATTCAAACGAAGATTTTGTTTCTTCTATTATATCTCTTTTTTCTAAAACAGGTTCGCTTCCAATTTTTGAAAATCTATCCGTAATCGTTTGTAACCTATTTATATCTTTTTGGATTTCATCTATAGTATTTTCATCAACATTTTCTAGTTTCAACAACTCCAACCAGCCAATTAATGACGATAATGGTGTTCCAATTTGATGCGCTGTTTCCTTGGCCATTCCTGCCCAAAGTTTATTTTGAGTGGCCATTTTTGTAGCACGATAAAAATTGTACACCACACCACCAAACAAAAACACCACCAACAATAAGGCAATGGGATAATATTTTAGTTTATTTAAGATTGGAGAATCTCCATAATATACCAAATGATAATCGTTAGCTACTAATTGAACCTTTATTGGAGTATTCTGACTTTTGATTTTATTTAAAAATTCTTTTACCTTAAGACTATCATTTTCTATTTCGCCTAGGTTTAAATTACTTAAAATTTTTCCGTTTTTATCTGTAAGTATTAATGGAATGTTTTTATTATTTTCGATAATAAACGTTGGCAATTCTATTTCTGTATCAACATCTGAATTCATTAAAGTTTTTTGAGCAGTAGCCCAAAGTTCCATTTTATTGCGTTCTTCTTCTTTAAAAGTTTGAAAAAAAACATAAGTATTCCATAAAATTAAGGAAGCTATTAAAAACGATGAAATAATAATGATCCAACGTGTAAGATTTCTTTTTTCAGAAAACTGCATATAGAGTATTTTGAGTAAAAATAAGAAAAAGTGAATAGTATTTAGTGAATAGTGAATAGTTTTTTTATTATGCCACGAATTCTCGAATTAAAAATATAAAAAAGGTTCGAATCGACTTTGTCGATAATTATTTCGAATCAAAAAATTTAAATACGTTTTTCACTAAAGTAAATTCGGAAATTTGTGGCAAAAAAATTGCTAACATTTGTAAAAAGAAATACCATTTTAATTGATTTGCTTTATATTTGTACAAAATACAATTTATGTTAAGCATCAATCCAAAAGAAATTTCGCCAGTAAAACTACAAAGCTATTTGCAAACAGCTGTGTCGCCCAGACCAATAGCGTTTGCAAGTACAATGGACGATGAGGGAAATCCGAATTTATCGCCTTTTAGTTTTTTTAATGTGTTTAGTAGTAACCCACCCATTTTAATTTTTTCGCCTGCCAGACGCGTGCGAAATAATACTATAAAACATACTTTGATAAACGCTCAAGAAACTAACGAAGTTGTAATTAATATTGTAAATTTCGACATGGTGCAGCAAATGAGTTTGTCGAGCACCGAATATCCTGATGGTGTTAACGAATTTAAAAAAGCAGGATTTACAATGCTGCCATCAGATATTGTAGCGCCATACAGAGTGGCCGAAAGTCCAGTGCAGTTTGAATGTATAGTAAACGACATTATTGCATTAGGAACTGAAGGTGGCGCTGGAAATTTAGTAATTTGCGAAGTGGTAAAAATTCACATTCACGAAAGTGTTTTAGATGAAAACCAAATGATTGACCAACACAAAATTGATGTGGTTTCTCGATTAGGTAGCAATTGGTATAGTCGAGCAAATGCAGGATTATTTGAAGTGGAAAAACCATTGACTACATTAGGAATTGGTGTAGATATGATTCCAAATTTCATTAAAGAAAGTGGTTATTTTGATGGAAATGATTTGGGAAAATTAGGAAATATAGAAACTATTCCGAATGAAGAAGAAATTACTATATTTGTAAAAGAAAATTTTGAAGTTAAAGCCGTTTTAAGTTCAGACGATTTTGATACGAAATACAAAAAAGCAAAAGAATATTTAGACAACAATCAGGTTGTAAACGCTTGGAAATTGTTATTAGCACAAAAATAAAATAAGAGAGTTATGGAAGTTATTGGAAGAATTAAAATGATTGGAGTTACACAAGACGTAAGTGCTTCATTTAAAAAAAGAGAAATAGTTGTTACTACTGAAGAGCAGTACCCACAACATATTTCAGTTGAATTTCAACAAGCAAAAGTGGATGATTTAAATTCCTACCAAGTGGGCGAACAAGTTAAAGTATCTATCAATTTAAGAGGTAGAGAATGGACGTCGCCTCAAGGTGAAGTGAAACATTTTAACACCATCACAGGTTGGAGAATTGAAAGATTAGCAAATGCTGCTCCTTCAAATTCGCCAGAAATGCCTCCTGCACCTGCTGCTGAAGCATTTGCTCCAGCTACAGATTTTAAAGAAGAAGAACACGACGATTTACCTTTTTAATCTTCGATTAAAAAGTAAATTCCAAAATTTAAATTCCAAATTCCAAAATTCTGTAAAAAGATAAATTTGGAGTTTGGAATTTTTTTGAAATTGAATTTTAATATTGTCATTGAAATTGAAATATGTATTTTTTAACCCCCGAACTTTATTTTCCTCCTTCTTCAGAAACATCTCCTGAAGGCATTATTGCCGTTGGCGGCGATTTGTCTTCTGAAAGGTTAGTTTTAGCGTATCAAAACGGCATTTTTCCTTGGTATGATTCTAATGAGCCAAAACTTTGGTGGTGTCCAAAAAAAAGGATGGTATTATTTTTCGAAAATTTACGAATTACGAAAAGCATGAAAAAAGTACTGCTTCGCAATGAATTTCAAATTACTTTTAATACTAATTTTAGAGCGGTTATTGGTAACTGTCAAAAATCACCTAGAAAAAACCAAGACGGCACGTGGATTTCTAATGAAATTGTGGAAGCTTACTGTAAATTAAATGAGTTAGGCCATGCCAAAAGCGTAGAAGTTTGGCAAAAAAACGAATTAGTAGGCGGTTTATACGGAATTGATTTAGGAACTGTTTTTTGCGGAGAAAGCATGTTTTCAAAAGTGCCTAATGCTAGTAAAGTTGCTTTTATTTATTTGGCAAAACAACTAGAAATCGCTAATTATAAACTTTTAGATTGCCAAGTACACAACAATCATTTAGAAAGTTTGGGATGTATTGAAATTGAAAGAGAGGAATTTTTAGCGATTATGAAAAGTTAGTTGTTGCGCAGAGATTCGCAAAGCAACGCAGAGAATCGCAGAGGTTTTTTATTTTGAATACAGATTCTCAGAAATTTACACAGATTTACTTCGCATCAAATTTCTTCAAACTTCTTACATATAATTTTTCCACTTTTTTTCGTGCCCATTCGGTTTTTCGTAAAAATGTTAAACTAGAATTAATAGTCGGATTTTCATTAAAACATTTGATTTTTATCAATTCGCCAAGCGTATCAAAACCATAATAATCGACTAATTTTTCGAGTATGGCTTTTAAGGTTATGCCGTGAAGTGGATCCATTTGATTTACGATTTTTGATTTGGGATTTACGATTTACTGTAAATACTTATATTTTAATTTAATACTATTTTTTACTGAATACTAAAAACTGAACACTGATTACTAACCTCTCACCCAACACTCTTCAACGTGATCATTTACCATTCCTGTGGCTTGCATGTGAGCATAAACAACTGTTGAACCTACGAATTTGAAACCACGTTTTTTTAAATCTTTACTTAGTTTATCCGAAATTTCTGATGTTGCTGGTACTTCACTTAATGTTCTTGGTTTGTTATCAATTGGTTTGTTGTCTACAAAAGCCCAAATATATTTAGAAAAACTGCCAAATTCTTCTTGCACTTTTATAAAAGCTTGTGCATTGGTTACTGCGGCTTTTATTTTTAATTTGTTTCTTATTATTCCAACATCTTCAGCTAAAACTTGCAATTTAGCATCGGTAAAATTGGCAACTTTTTGCACATCAAAACATGCAAAAGCTTTTCTGAAATTATCTCGTTTTACCAAAACCGTATACCAACTTAAACCTGCTTGAAACGTTTCTAAAATTAAAAACTCAAATAACTTGGCATCATCATAAACGGGTTTACCCCATTCGTTATCATGATAGTCTTTGTACAAATCGGTTTTTTCACACCAAGCGCAACGTTTTTTAGTCATTTACTATTGGTTTTTCGTTATTATGAATGTATTTGTTAATTAAAAAATGACCTAAATATATCAATGGCGTTAAGCAAATTGCAATGATTAATTTGAATGAATACCCCGTTAAAGAATATTCTACATATTGTTTGGTATTCCAAATTCCTGGTAAATAAAAGGCAATTCCTCCTACTATAAAAGAGTCTATTAATTGTGAAATCACAGTAGAACCTGTACTTCTTAACCAAATCATTTTTTCTCCTGTTTTCTTTTTAAAATAGCTAAAAAGAGTAACATCTAGAAACTGAGCAACTAAAAAAGCAAGAATCGATCCCACAATAATTAAATTACTTTGTCCAAATACAGCAGTAAATTGCGCATTAGAAACCGGACTGATGCCTTTTGCTTCTGGAATTTTCATCGAAAAAAACAAAATTACAAAACAGTAAGCAATTAAACCTGCTGTGATGTAACTTAATCTTTGCACTCCTCGTTTCCCGAAATATTCATTGATTAAATCGGTAGTAATAAACACAATTGGCCAAGGTAAAATACCCATACTTAATACAAAAGGACCAATTTGAATTAATTTCCCTCCAATAAGCTCGGCAGTAATGGCATTGGTAATAAAAATACCTGCCAAAATAATGTATACTATTTCTTTTTTGGTTCTTAACATTTATTCTTCGTAATATGCGTCTTCTTCGTAATTTTCTTCCTCTAGATTACTTGAAAAATTTACTCGCAAATGATTGTCATTTAGCGATTCATTAATCATGGTTTTAATACTTTGAGTAATTTCCTTATCCTCAATAATTTTTTTCGAATCAAACCTTCTAAAAGCTTTCAGATTTAGTTGTTTATTTTCATCATGTACAAAAGCAATTGCGTTTAATTTTTCTGAATTTTTTCCATAAGAATCTGCTTCAATATTGATTTTCTTATAAAAAAAATAAGAGATTTTTTTATCGTTATGAGTAACTATTTTTTCATCCAATAATACTATAGAATCATTTTTTTTATCAAAATCTTCGTAATAATGAATGGCATTCATCACAATACTATCTTTACTAAATGCAGTTAATTCTTCTGTTTGCTTATTGTGATACAACATTTGCAAAGCCGTATATTTTGTTTTTGGCTGACTTATTAATTTTTCTAAAACACTTTTATCTAATTTTTTATTTCTGGCTAATTCGCGATTGGCAATTGCCACATTTAAATCGTCGATATTTAATTTTTCAGCTTTTTCATATAATTGACGCATGTATTTTTCATTTTTGTAGGAATATAAAATAGACAAATAACTATTGAAAGCTTCCACAGGTGCACCATTTTCTTCATCATAATTATTATCATCTTCCGTGTTACTAGCCTCCTTATCAGACTTCCAACTTACCAACCGTTTGTATTCTAGTTTCGCATTGGTAAGCAACATTTTTTTATAAGATTTCAGTTTTTTGGCAGTTACTTTTTCTGAATTTAATAACACCTGAACAAAATGAACTATTGGTTCATGAAATTCGTTTATACTATAATATTCTAAAATATTTGGATATAAAACTTGAGAATTTTCCAAATCTGAAATAAATAAATTAAACAAACCAGTAATTACATAGTTTTCAGAAATAGGTGAATCGTAGTCTAATAATTCGGCAATTTTTTTATAAGCAGCTTTACTTTTTTGTAAAGCCAAAGCACGTAAAATTGAAAATTGTATTTGAGTTGAAACATCTAGTTTTTTATATGCTTGCTCTAAAAAAGGAAGTGCCTCTGGAGATTTTAAAGACCCAATACTTTCAAATAATTCGCCTTTAAAATCCATTTCATCTTTACGAAATTCAAAATTTTCTAAAAGGTTTTTAATTTTGGGAAAATCTGACTCTTCAATAGTTAAATTGTTAAATGATTTTATAGCCGAATATCGAATACTGTCATGTTCGCTATACAAATCATCTTCAAAAAAGCTGAATTTATTTTCAAAAAATGTCCTTGAAGTAATAGAAGCATCGTCCACTTTAAAAGAGTTAAAAACTTTTTCTATAAACGGATTATCATTTTTATAATTTTTATCTACCAAAGTAGTAAACGTATAATATTCGCCTTTTTTAAGTACAATTTTATACTTAATAGCTTGCGTGCTTTTAGGTTTTGTTGCCAAAACTTCGTACACGTAAAATTCGTTGTTTTCATCTTTAGTGAATTTTTCATCAACCAAATCTAACTTTTGATTTGATGTTAAAGCCAATGTTTTGTTCCAAGTTGTTGTTTTATAATCTAACGGATTAAATTTATCCTTTTCATTTGAGTCATTTGAATTTACAGCTGAATTAAAATTCACTGCGCCTGTTGCTGCAGAATCGATAACTGTTGCGTAATCTGAAGTATGAAATTCATTATCATCCGAATAGTTTTTAAATTCAAAATCTACAGCAATATTTTTCTTTATTTGGTTAAATAGCGTGTCTAAAACGACATAACTTTCGTACCTGTGCGGTTGCGAATAAGTCATTTCAATTATGTTTTTATTTGGAGAAAAAATTTCATAAGATTTGAATTTCACTTCAAAATGGTTGGTTTTACCTTCTTCTTTGTCAATATTTTTTCTTTCAAATTTAAAATCTAAATATTCATTTTCTTGTTTCGGAATTTCTACAGAAAAATGAGCAGTGGAATCTTTGAATGTTTTATAAACAATATTTTCTTTAGATTTCGTAATTTCAAAAGAGTTAAAAAAAGTATCAACTTTATTTTTAGAGGCATTTACGGTTCCTAATAAATAATATTTATTTCCCCTTAAAGCGGATTTTAAATAAATATTTTTTTCTTTCAATTTAGATTGCGAAGTAAACTCAAATTTATTTGATTCAAATTTGGTTTGAGTAGAATCTAATTCATGAACATTATAAAACTCATAATGCATTCTTTTTAATTCATATTCAGAATCTTCTAAATTTGCATAATCCATCAACGTGTTTTCCAAAACAAAATAATGTGCATTTTCTTGTTCGTCAAAAGCGTAAATTTCAGTATTTTCTAATACTTTATTATCCTTTTTATTCCCAAAAATTGTATGATAAGAAGGTATATTTACTTTAAAATTTTCTTTGTCAGAAAGGAAGGTAACCACTTCTTGTTTGTAGGTTTTAATTTTAATATTATTATATACCTCATCTTCGTATTTTCTAACATAATCGACTTCTCCACTCATTATTACAGCAATAATTTCTAACGGAGTGATGTAGTATCTATATCTTTCGTTTTTACCCGTTTTGGTTTTGCTTTTAATGTCATACACAAAATGATTATTTTCTTGATAAGATTTTTTTTCTAAAATTTCACCTGGTATGTTTTCAAAAAACAAACTATCAAGCGTTTTATGATTGAACTTTTCATCTTTTTTGGTGATAAAATCCTTAAGCAACATGCGTTTCACGTTGATGTAACCGCCATTTCCTAAATCTGGAGATTCTAAATTTTCACCATTTTTTAACACCAAAGGAAACAATGGCAAAGAAATCATTTCGTCTGAAGTAGTATTAATTTCAAAAACTGGTTTTACAAAATAATCTTCAATCTGTTTTTTTAATTTTTTACCTTTTTCGGTGTAGTCAGACAATATTGGTGTTACCGTATATCCTTTTCTTCGTAAAATCTCAATCATTCCATTTTTACCTGGTAAATGAGCTGCACCAACAGCAGCAAACAAACTTCCAGTTTTCATGATAGAATCCATGCTTGCAGACATTCCTTCATTTCTATCAAACAGCATGGCTTTATTGTATGACTTTGGTGTGGAAAGCATGTTTAACGTATCTAATAAATCCAAATCTTTTTCACGATATGCGTCTCTTAAAACGTCTACATAAGCACGTTTTTTTAATATTTTTAAAATAGCTTGTTTATTTTCATCTACTTCACTTCTGTCCATTTCTGCCTCAGCTTTTTCGATATTTAAAGTAGTAGATTTAACGTTTTCTAAACCAACTGTTTTTTTTCCATATTTTTTTCCTGTTCGATAGATGAACATATCCAAATAGGTTTCCTCTTGAAATTCTTGATTGGCTTGATTGGTTCGGGATAATAAACCAATTAAATTATAATTAGAACCTCTAAAAAGAGAATATAAATTGTCTTTTTCTATAGGATTTGTATAAAAATTAGAATAGAAAGCTCTTTTGGTTTGAGTGGATCTATAAAATCCATACAAATCGTATAATTCTGTCCAAGTATTTGGCTCACTCTCATTAGCCACAAAATCTGAAGCTAATAATTTTTCAAAAAAAGAATCAGATAAGTGAAAAGAAACCTTGTCGGAAACATGCATGGTGCCATACATGTAGGATTTTTTGGTTAAACCGTTTCCGGAAATTTCCCAAAATAAACTTTGGTATTTTTTTTCTTGAGCAAATGCAGCAATTGATAAAAATGTAAGTAAAAATAAAATCTTCTTCAAAGCGAATTATAGTTAGGTTAAGTTTCCTCAAATATAATAAATTGAAAAGATTATAACACTAATTTAAAAAAATAAATTCTATTTCCATTTAATAGATTCTATGATTTTTTTCATATCATTTTTAATATAATCAGCAGCTGGAAGAATGGAATCAAAATTTGGTTTGGAGTAAAAATACATACTAGCCGTAACAAAATTTTTAGTACTATCTGTAACATAAAATTGCGCGTTAGTGGCCGCATTTCCGCCTACTTGATAAAACATTCCGTAGACTTTACTAGTCGGATTTATGTATGGCTGCTCTGCAATATCATTGGCTTTTATAGCGTGTTCGAATGTTAATTTCTGAGCGTCTGTAAGTAATTTATCTAAATTATTTTGAACAGGTTTGTACGTTAAATACACCGTAGCTTTCATTTTTGGGTAATGAATTTCTAATCCGCAATTTGAGGTTGCTTTTGTTTCAGCCAATTCATTTTTATCGAAATCAAAACCACAAGAATTGGAAAATTTCTTGTATTTTGCTTTTGGATATTCTAAGCTTAATTGTCCTGTAGGTTTAGGCATTTTTTCATCACCACAAGAAAGTAAAGAAAGACAAAGTAAGCAAAAAATAAGGGGCGTTTTCATTTGTTTGTGTTTAATAATATAGAACAATCTATACTCTATATTCTAATCTCTATATTCTAAAACCAGTATTAATCTAACGAATCAAAATCGACATCTTTTGAACTTGGAGGATTTGTAGTAGGCGCTTTAGATAAATCTGAATCTTTTTTAGTGTTTAAGAACGTAAATTCTGTAACTTGAATTTCAGTGGTATATTTTGTTGTGCCATCTTCTGCAGTCCATTGACGAGATTTTATTCTACCTTCTATGTATATTTTATCTCCTTTTGAAAGGTATTTTTCACATAATTCAGCAGCCTTATTTCTTACTACAATATTGTGCCATTCTGTAGATGTGATTTTTTCACCGGTAGATTTATTGATGTACACTTCATTTGTTGCTAAAGGAAATCTTCCAATACAACTTTGTGCATCAAAATAATGCATTTTTACTTCGTCTCCTAAGTGACCGATTAGAATAACCTTGTTTAAAGTACCGTTCATGGCTTATATGTTTTTATCAAAAATACTAAATATTATTTATATACCAATTTTTTCTATAAAATTATGCAATACAATAGGAACTGGCAATTGTTTTAATTCTGAAAAAGTATAGCTATTTTTAAATATTTCTTCCGTTTCAATTCTATAAAATTTTATATTTAAATGCTGATGCGATAATTTATGTAACACATCAAAAGCATCAAAATATTGAAAGTTTTTAATTTTATATGAATTATTTAATTGCACTAACAATTCATTTTCATCGAGTTCTTTTTCTGATTCAACACAAGGAAATTCATATAAATTTTTCCAAATTCCGTTTGAAGTTCTTTTGTTCATTATATAGTTTCCAAAAGCATCATGAATTAAAACGTAATTCAAAAATCGCTTAGTAATTTTAATTTTTTTAAGTTTTACGGGTAATTTCGAGACAATTTTTTGTTTAAAAGCCTCACAACTGTCGTTAAAAACACAACCTGAACAATTTGGTTTTTTAGGGACACATTGTAACGCTCCAAACTCCATTATGGCTTGATTGTGAAAATTAGGTTCTGTTGTAGAAAGTAATTTTTGCGCCAATTCAATAAAATATTTTTTAGTTGAATTTTGAGAAATGTCATAAGTAACATTAAAAACCCGCGACAACACTCTAAAAACATTTCCATCTACAACAGCAACTGGTTCATTTGCAGAAAAAGAAGCTATTGCTGCTGCTGTATAGGTTCCAATTCCTTTTAATTTTAGTAATTCATCGTATGTATTTGGAAAAATTCCCTGATGGTTTTCTACCACAAATTTTGCAGTAAAATGCAAATTTCTGGCACGAGAATAATATCCAAGACCTTGCCAAAGCTTCAAAACTTGTTGTTCATCGGCTTTTGCCAAATCTTTTACTGTGGGAAAAGCCGTTACAAAATTTATGTAATATGGTAAACCTTGACTCACTCTTGTTTGTTGCAAAATAATTTCTGAAAGCCATATTTTGTATGGATCATTGGTATTACGCCATGGTAAATCTCGTTTATTTTGTTGGTACCAACCAATTATTTTAGTTGAAAAATTCATGTGATTAATTAAAGCTGTAAAAATAAATCATTTATCTGGTTAAATTTTAGTTCATTATGTTTGAATTTGTATTTTTTTAATTCATATATTTGCACACTCAAAAAAAATACACAAAAATTTAACACGCAAGAAAATGACGAAAGCAGACATCGTAGCAAAAATTTCAGAAAAATTAGGTCTTGAAAAAGGTGACGTTCAGGCTACTGTAGAAACATTCATGGAAGAAGTAAAAAATTCATTAGAAACTGGTGATAATGTTTACTTAAGAGGATTTGGTAGTTTTATTGTTAAAACAAGAGCTGAAAAAACGGGAAGAAATATTTCAAAGAATACCACAATTAAAATACCAGCTCACAACATTCCAGCATTTAAACCCGCTAAAATTTTTGTTGAAAGCGTTAAAGAAAAGACAGAAGTAACTGTATAATATTATTTATTAATCATAAAAAACTGCACATTATGCCAAGTGGTAAAAAAAGAAAAAGACATAAGGTAGCTACTCACAAGCGTAAGAAAAGAGCGAGAGCTAACCGTCACAAAAAGAAAAAGTAGTCTAATAACTACTTTTCTTTGTTTAAAAAAAGAAGTTACGTTCCTTGAATTTTAAATTATTTTATTACTTGATTCATTCAATTCATATTATAATTTTATTGGGTATTTTACCTAAATTGTTTAATCCATCCAAACAATAAGTTGCTAGTTGCTAGTTGTTTTGTACCTTTGGTAACAAACAATCAAAAACCGACAACAAAATGTTCGGATAAAAAAGATACAGTATGAACAAAGAATTAATCATTAGATCTAGTTCAGACGCAGTAGATTTTGCCTTATTAAAAGATGGAAAACTAATTGAATTACACAAAGAAAAAGAGGCTGGCGACAGCATTCAGTTTCAGGTTGGTGATATTTTTATAGCAAAAATAAGAAAGCCTGTTGCCGGACTAAACGCAGCATTTGTGCATTTAGGTCATGAAAAAGATGCGTTTTTGCATTATCATGATTTAGGTCCAAACTTAGGTTCTTTGATGAAATTTATTAAACTTGTAAGCGCAGGTAAAATAAAAGATTATTCACTCAAAAATTTCCCTTTTGAACCAGAGATCAGCAAAGATGGCACTATAATGGACACATTAAGCGCCAATCAGTCGATTTTAGTTCAAGTAGTTAAAGAGCCTATCTCCACAAAAGGACCAAGAATTAGTTCTGAGATTTCTTTAGCTGGAAGATATGTAGTTTTAGTGCCTTTTTCAGACCGTGTATCCATTTCGCAAAAAATTGGAGACCGGGCAGAAAAAGACCGTCTAAAAAAATTGCTACAATCTATAAAACCTAAGGGATTTGGTGTTATTGTGAGAACAGTAGCCGAAGGCAGAAAAACAACTGAGATTGAAAAAGATGTAGAAACATTGTTAGACCGTTGGACTAGCATGTGTAAAAAACTACAAACCGCCCATCATCCCTCAAAAGTATTAGGAGAATTAACAAAATCTTCTTCTATGCTTAGAGATATTTTTAACGATACTTTTACTAGTATTCAAGTAGATGATGAAGATTTGTATTTAAAAACGAAGGAATATTTGCAAGAAATAGCTCCGGATAAAGCGTCTATCGTAAAACACTATCAGTCGAAAGATTTACCTCTATTTGAGAAGTATAATATAGAAAGACAAATAAAAACCTCTTTTGGAAAATCAGTTTCTATGAGTAAAGGTGCTTATTTGATTATTGAACATACAGAAGCTTTACACGTTATTGATGTAAATTCTGGCAATAGATCAAATAAAGCCACCAACCAAGAAGATACTGCCATGGAAGTAAATATGATTGCTGCAGCTGAAATTGCACGTCAATTACGACTAAGAGATATGGGAGGAATTATTGTTGTCGATTTTATAGATTTACAAAATCCAGACAATAGAAAAGTATTATTCGATTTCTTAAGAGAAGAAATGAGTGACGATAAGGCGAAGCATAAAATCTTGCCTCCTAGTAAATTTGGATTGGTTCAAATTACTAGACAAAGAGTTAGACCTGAAGTTAATATTGAAACGAATGAAGAAAACCCGAACGAAAACGGACAGGTTGAAGCAGCCATTTTAATTATTGACAAAATAGAGGATAACCTTGAAAGCATTATTAAAGACCATAAAAAAGTAGTACTAAATGTACACCCGTTTGTGGCCGCATACCTTACAAAAGGTTTTCCATCCTTACGTTCAAAATGGTATTTTGAACATAAGAAGTGGGTGAAAATTATACCTCGTGACGCTTACACGTACTTAGAATATCATTTCTTTGATAACCAAGGAAAAGAAATTTTATAAAAAACTAAAACCGCTACTCGAAAGAATAGCGGTTTTTTTTGTAATCATAATTTACACATCGATTTACTCCAACTCATATTCTAACCTAACAGTAATTCTTGCGGTTTTGTTTTTGCTAAATGTATCATTGTTTCCACCATAACTATCTTCTTCCGTAGAACCTTGACCAGTAATTTGGAAAACACCCATACTTGCTGTTTTTAGTTTTCCTAAATCGCCATCCGCTGTTTTTACAATTTTTTCAGCACGTTCGTACGCATCTTTTGTTGCGTTTTCTATTAAACTTTGTTTTAAACTTGACAAATCAGAATACGTATATTGAGTAGAATTTGATGATAATTCTATACCCGAATTAATTAGTTCAGAAGTTTTCCCAGAAACCGCTTCAATTCGTTTCATTAAATCGGGGTTTTTCTTTGCCGAAAAAGTAATGGTTTGCGAGGCTTCATATCCATCAAAAACTTGTTCGTATTTAGTATTATATTGATTATCGCCGTCTTCTATTCGTACTTCTCTAAATTTTTTGTTGAATTGAACGGCGCCAAAAGTAAATTCGTTTGATTTAAAACCTTTTCCTAAAAAGAAATTAGACACAATTTTCTGGTCTGCAATCATTTTATT
The DNA here is from genome assembly GCA_002737105.1 of Flavobacteriales bacterium. The sequence goes on from NSHO01000001.1 coordinate 35,781, forward strand.
GTACGCTTCTTTAATATCATAGCTTCTTGTAGTAAAACTTCCGCTCCACAAAATTTCATCAGACACAAAATCTTTTGTGCCTAAACCAATAACGGATATAGAATCTAAATTCTCATTTCGTTTTTTAAATGCTGTACCCAACACAAATGCTGTGGCAACAATAGCAATTCCAATAATTGCTGAGGATTTCATTTTGTCTGTAATTTTCATACTAATTTTTTTTAAGGTTGATTTGGTTATTTTATTTCAAAACATATATCAAACTACATGCCAAGTTTTATCTCTTTTTATGAAAAAAACTTGTCATTAATTCTGCACATTCCTTTTCTAAAATTCCAGAAACCACTTCTGTTTTTGGGTGAATTTGGGTACCTAATGTTTTATAACCTCTTTTTGTATCTTTTGCACCAAATACAATTTTAGAAATCTGACTCCAATACAAAGCTCCTGCACACATCTGACAAGGTTCTAAAGTAACATATAACGTACAACCTTTTAAGTATTTTCCTCCTAAAAAATTGGCTGCACTCGTAATGGCTTGCATTTCAGCATGTGCCGTAACATCATGCAAAAGCTCGGTTAAATTATGAGTTCTGGCAATTATTGTATTGTTAACTACAACAACAGCCCCAACAGGAATTTCGTCTTTTTCAAAAGCTATTTCAGCTTCCTGAAGTGCTTTTTTCATAAAATATTCGTCGGTAAAAATAGTTTCCAAGTTTCTTACAATTATATATTAATCAAATTTACAAACATTATTGTATTTTTGCAGTACAAATGGAAAATTTACTTTCAAATATTAACACACCAATAGATTTGCGACGACTTTCTGAAAGTCAGTTACCGCAAGTAGCCAATGAACTCAGAGAATTTATCATCGATATAGTTTCTCAAAAAGAAGGGCATTTAGGCGCCAGTTTGGGTGTGATAGAATTAACAGTTGCCTTGCATTATGTGTTTGACACACCAAACGATTTATTAGTTTGGGATGTAGGACACCAAGCGTATGGGCACAAAATCTTAACGGAAAGACGCGAAATTTTTCATAAGTATAGAGAAATTGATGGAATCTCGGGTTTTCCAAAACGTAGTGAAAGTATTTATGATGCGTTTGGTGTAGGACATTCTTCTACTTCTATTTCTGCCGCTTTAGGAATGGCCATTGCTTCCAAAATTAATGGTGATACCGAAAAACAACATATTGCGGTAATTGGAGATGCTTCTATTGCCAGCGGAATGGCATTTGAAGGATTAAATCATGCGGGAGTTACCGATGCGAATTTATTAGTGATATTAAATGACAATGCGATGGGAATTGACCCAAGCGTTGGCGCATTAAAAGACTATTTAACCGCAGTAAAAGAAGGCAAAAACCCAAAAGATAACAACATTATAAAATCGTTAAATTTTGATTATTCGGGTCCGATTGACGGGCATGATTTACCAAAATTACTTTCAGAATTAAAACGATTACAAAAAGTAAAAGGTCCGAAATTTTTACATATAATTACCACGAAAGGAAAAGGATTATCATACGCAGAAGAAAATCAATTGCAATTTCACGCACCTGGAAAATTTGATAAATTAACTGGTAAAATTCTAAAACCAGAAAATGAAAATTTGGCACCAAAATATCAAGATGTCTTTGGACACACTTTAGTGGAATTGGCTACAGAAAATAAAAAAATTGTAGGTATTACACCCGCTATGCCTTCGGGAAGTTCTTTAAAATATATGATGGATGCCTTTCCTGAACGCGCTTTTGATGTAGGAATTGCTGAACAACACGCCGTAACCTTAGCTGCCGGAATGGCCACTCAAGGATTAACGGTATTTTGCAATATTTATTCTACATTTTTACAACGGGCTTATGATCAGGTGATTCATGATGTAGCGATACAAAATTTACCCGTGATTTTTTGCTTAGACCGAGCGGGATTTGTAGGCGAAGACGGTGCCACACATCACGGATTATTTGATGTGGCTTACCTAAATTGCATCCCAAATATGATGATTTACGCACCACGTAATGAAATTGACTTACGCAATATTTTATATACTTCATCGTTAGGATTAAATCATCCTATTGCGATTAGATATCCAAGAGGAAAAGGCGAAATTGTAGCTTGGCAACAACCTTTTTCTAAAATTGAAATAGGAAAAATTGAAACCTTAAAAAAAGGAACTAAAATTGCTGTTTTGTCTACAGGAACTATTGGAAATAATGTTTCTAAAGCACTAGCAATTATTGAAAATTCTGAATGCTTTTCGCATTACCATGTAGGTTGGATTAAGCCATTGGATGAAGAAAAATTAACTGCCATTTTTAAAGAACATGAAATTATTATTTCTGTTGAAGAAGGCGTAATTAATGGCGGTTTGGGAAGTTGTATTAATACTTTTGCAATCAAAAATAATTATAAAAATAGAATTATAAATCGTGGTGTAGCTGATGAGTTTGTTGAGCATGGCACCGTAAATCAGTTATTAGAAATCACTAAATTAGACACAAGAAGTTTAACCCAGTTATTTACTGAAATTAATCATGAGTAGAAACATTTTAATTTTTATCGCACTTCTTTTTTTTGCTACAAAATCTTTTGCACAAATAGTACGAACATCAAAAATAGATACCACTTCAAATTGGAAAAAGGTAAATAAATTAGGGTTAGATTTTACACAAATTAGCTTTGTAAATTGGTCTGCGGGAGGAAATAATTCTATTTCTGGTTTGGCAAAAGGAAATTTCATTAGAAACTATACTCGTGACAACATGAAATGGAATAATGAACTTGTAATTCGTTATGGAATTAACAAACAAGAAGGGCAAGATTTAAGAAAAACAGACGATCAAATTAATTTAAACTCCACAATTGGATATAGAAGAGACACTATTAACAAATGGTTTTATGGCGCAAAATTTAGTTTTTTAACCCAGTTTGCCAATGGATATAGTTATCCAAATGTTAGTAAAGCCATTTCAAAACCATTTGGTCCAGCTTATATTTTCTTAGGTTTAGGTGCAGAATATACTAGAAAAGACTTAGGTTTAACGGTATATTTATCTCCAATAACCAACAAAACAACTTTGGTTTTAGACAGAAGGTTGTCAAACGAAGGCGCATTTGGAGTAGAAAAGGCTATTTATGATGAAACAGGAACGGAAATTCTAAAAAAAGGAAAACGTCATAGAACTGAATTGGGTGCTTTAGTTTCTAGTCAGTACAAAAGAAAAATTATGACAAATATCAATTTAGATACCCGGGCAACTTTATATACAGATTACTTAAAAGATTTTGGAAACATTGATATTGATTGGCAAATTAGCATTGAAATGATAGTAAATAAATATGTGAGAGCCAATATTGGAAGTCATCTTTTGTATGATAACGACATAAAAAACAAACGAGAAGTCGGTGGCATTCAAATCACAGAAGGACCAAGAGTGCAATTAAAGCAAATTCTTGGCGTTGGTGTTGAATATCGTTTTTAAAGAAAATATATTATTCTCGATACAATTTTTGATTCTCTTATTTTTTAAGAATAAGAGAATCAAAAATCACTCGAACTGACGGAAACTAAAACTTCAAACTCACCACAAATCCTTCGTAGGTGCGGACATTAAAAACCGTGCCATCTGCAAAAATTAGATATTGACCTTTAATTCCAATTACTTTTCCTGAAAAATTTGGTGTTTTTTCCAAATTTAAACTGTTTACTCTTATCGGATAATTTTTCACGGGAAAATCCATTTGATACAAATTGTCTTCTTCTATAAAATACGGCTTAGTTTCCTCTGGTAACCATTGTTTTAACTTACTTTTTTCTTCAAATAAATTGGTAATTGGTACTTCATTTTTCAACATTTTTTGCCAATTGGTTTTGTCTGCAAAATGATTTTTTAAAGCAACCTCAGCAATTCCGGCTAAATATCTATTGGGCGTTTCTAAAACAGGAATCGCCTGAACAGCGCCTTGGTCTATCCAACGAGTAGGCACTTGCGTGTTTCGGGTTACCCCAACTTTTACTTCACTCGATAAAGCAAGATATACAATATGAGGTTGCAATTGTACCCGTTTTTCATAGGCTAAATCTCTATCTTCAATATCTAAATGTGCCGTACTAAGTTCGGGTTTCATAATCCAATCCGCTGCAGCGGGAATAGTAGAAAAACAATCGTAACAAAATCCTTGGCGCCAAATTTTCTTCGCTTTCTTACAATTTAAACATTGATAACCTTTGTGCGTAATCTCTATATCTTTACTAATTAACTGATTCATATTGATAAAATTGGAATCAAAAATCAAATAATATTGTATTGGCGCACCTATTTCGGTTTCCATCTTTGTTAATGTTCCTTCAAATGTTGTCATAAAAATTGTAATTGAACTAAAAATTATTAATTTTGGTAAAGTTATAAAAATACTCCCAGTCATATGCCATTACCTTTAATAAATTCTATTGCCTCTTGGATTTTAAAACAACGTATTCATCAAATTGAATTGTTTATTAAATATCCTATGGAAGTGCAAGAAGAATTGTTGTTTGGTTTATTAAAATCGGCAGAAAACACAGTTCTTGGAAAAAAATACGACTACAATAGCATCAAAAATTATCAAACTTTTAATAAAAGAATTCCGGTTTCAACTTACGAAGAATTAGAACCTTTTATTGAACAAACCCGCCAAGGCGCACAAAATATATTTTGGAATTCTACTATAAAATATTTTGCAAAATCGAGCGGTACTACAAATGCTAAAAGCAAATTTATTCCAGTAAGTTCTGAAGCTTTAGAAAATAATCATTACAAAGCCAGTAAAGATTTGTTGTGCATGTATCTCAATAATAACGAAGATTCGCAGTTATTTACTGGAAAAAGTTTACGCTTAGGTGGCAGTAAAGAATTGTACGAAAACAACAATACCTTTTTTGGCGATTTATCTGCCATATTAATTGACAATATGCCCATGTGGGCGGAATTTAGCTCCACACCTAGCAATAAAACTTCTTTAATGAGTAATTGGGAAACCAAATTACCAGCCATAATAAAAGAAAGTAGTTTAGAAAATGTAACCAGTTTGGCTGGTGTTCCAAGTTGGATGATGGTTTTATTAAACAAAACTCTTGAAGAAAATAAAAAAACCAATATTTTAGAAATTTGGCCCAATTTAGAAGTCTATTTTCACGGTGGTGTAAGTTTTGAACCTTATAAAGAACAATATAAAAACTTGTTTCCAAAAGACGGTTTTAAATATTACGAAATTTATAATGCTTCCGAAGGATTTTTTGCCTTACAAGATCAAAATAATGTTAGCGAACTATTGTTGATGCTAGATTATGGTATTTTTTACGAATTTATTCCGATGGATACTTTTGGAAAAGACAACCAAAAAGTCATTCCATTAAGTTACGTTGAAATAAATAAAAATTATGCTTTGGTTATTACGACTAATTCTGGTTTATGGCGATATTTAATTGGTGACACGATTAGGTTTACATCGTTAAATCCTTATCGAATAAAAGTTACTGGAAGAACCAAACACCATATCAATGTTTTTGGAGAAGAAGTAATGGTAGAAAACACCGATACGGCTTTAGCAAAAACGTGTAAAACATTACACTGCGAAATTATTGACTATACCGTTGCGCCTATTTTTATGCAAGGAAAAGAAAAAGGTGCCCATGAATGGCTAATTGAATTTAAAAAACATCCAGTAAACATTGCGAATTTTTCTGAACTTTTAGATAAAAATTTGCAACAAGTAAATTCCGACTACGAAGCCAAACGATTTAACAATATGACCTTAAACCCACTTGTATTAAATGTAGCTAGAGCGCATTTATTTTATGATTGGCTGAAAAAGAAAGATAAATTAGGCGGGCAACACAAAGTACCTCGCCTTTCAAACGAAAGAACATATTTGGAAGAGTTAATTCTACTAAGTTAATCTTTTATTCGTTGACGTAATTTATTTTGTTGGGTAAAAACAATACTTCCTTAATGCGTTTGTCTACTTCGTTTTTGCGTTCATGTAATAAATCTTTTAAATCATAGCTCGATACATTAGCAAGTAATTGTAAAAAAGTCTCTAATTTTTTTTCACGACGTTTTACAATGGCTGCATAATTTTCATTTTCATAATCTATTGTAAACATTTCATTAAATTCGTTTAATGAAATAAACTGATTAGGATGAAGGGCCATTTTATTTAAAATTTTAATTTCATCTTCTGAAAGATGCTTTACTTTTTTGCCTTTAAAATATAATTCTGAAAATATTAATTTATAATAAAAAGGTTTACTAGGGTTTAACAGGTAAATAAAATAACTTCTTTTTTTGTATAACAACCATGCTATAACAATAGCGATAAGACCATACAAAGCATAAATATTGTTTAAATGATCATTAAAATAGAAACTTTTTTTAATTGAAGGAATTTTTGTAATAGAACTAATTGGGAAACTTTGAAAATAAAATTTAAACGCTTTGTCATGATTATCATTCTTAACAATAGCGTGTAATGTGTTTTTTGAATCAACAGCACTGTAAATTTGAATTTTAAAATAATTATTATATTTTATGTAGTTATTATCTTTAAAATTAATACCATACCAATTTACATTATCAAAAATGAAAGTATCATTTAAATACTGAAAAGAAAATAATGATTCTATTTTACTGCTAAGTAAAAAGTTTTCCATTTTAAAAAAACTAGTTTTAAATTTCTCCCAAACTAGCGTATTTAAATTTAACCGATAAACGTATTCCTCGTTGTAATATAAAATATCTTTATTTACATCTTCATTTTTGCCACCAAAAACGTATAAATACGGCCCTATTGTTTTAAAGAAAGCATTACATAAAGGAGGTACTAGCTCTGAATTTTTTGTTTTAACTAAAAACCACTCATTTAGTTTAAAATTATATTTAGTTAAAATATTTTTGAAGGTAAAAACACCATAACCACCGTAGTAATAAATCTCATTTTTGTAAACAAATTTTGACGACCCTATTTGGCTTAATTGCAAAAATGAATTGTCAATTCTGACCAAACTATCATTTCTAAACTCCATAACTGGTCCACAACCTTCGTGAACCAAATAAGTTTTATTTTTAATGTTAAATGGAACATAATTTAATAATTTACCTGGGAAACCATTATGTTTTAGTGGAATTTTTAATTTCTTATTAACTTTAATAAGTGTTTGCTCATTATCTATTATTAAGATTTCATTTGTGCCAGCTTCTTTAAATAAAAGTGGTGGTTGATTAAAATAAT
>NSHO01000010.1 GCA_002737105.1 Flavobacteriales bacterium
TCATATTTCATTTCTTCAAAGTACTTCATTTTAAAAACCAATTGTTGTTTTTCTGGAAGTGTAGCTATGGCTTTTTGGAGTTTTATTTGTATTTCATTTCCCTCAAAATACACATCGGATTCTAAGTTCATTATCGCTTTTTGTTGCAATTCTACATTAGAAATTCCTTGTTTTTTGGCTCTTTGCTCAATAAAAGTAAACGATTCGTTTGTTGCAATCCTATACATCCAAGAATATAATTTGCTTTCTCCTTTAAATTTTCCAATATTCGAAAACACTTTTATAAATGTATTTTGAAGCACGTCGTCAGCATCATCATGGTTTAAGACAATATTTCTAATATGAAAATACAAAGGTTTTTGATAGCGTTGCACCAATTCTTTAAACGCTGTATTCTGCGTTTTAGAATTTATGAGCGTTTCTATAAATATTTTTTCTTCTTGCAAAATCAACAATTAGTTATTATTTGGACTAAAGTTATGTAAAAAGGTTTAATTGTCATTTATTTTTTTAATTTCGCAAGAAAATAATACGATGTTACAAACTGTGATTTTTGACATGGATGGCGTAATTGTTGATACAGAACCTGTACATAATTATGCTTATTACCAACATTTTAAACAATTAGAAATAGCAGTTTCTGCAGAAATGTTTGCCACTTTTACAGGGAATTCAACTAAAAATGTTTTTGAAAAAATTAAAGATCATTTTGGAATAGAGGATGATATTGATAATTTAGTCGAAAAAAAAAGAAGTTTATTTAATGCTGCTTTTGATACTAAAGAAGATTTATTTTTACTTGATGGCGTAGCCGATTTAATAAGGCAATTACACAAAAATGGCATTCAATTAATTTTAGCATCTTCGTCATCAAAAGTAACTATAAGTCGTGTTTTTAATCGTTTTAATTTACATCCTTTTTTTTCTCATATTGTTTCTGGTGAAGATTTTCCGCAATCTAAACCCAATCCAGCTATTTTTTTAGAAGCGGTTAGACTTTCAAATTCAAAAAAAGAAAATTGCATTGTAATAGAAGATAGCACCAACGGGATTAAAGCCGCACATGCAGCAGGAATTTTTTGTGTAGGTTATAGAAGTGTAAATTCCAAAAAACAAGATTATAGCTTAGCGAATGTTGTTATTGATAAATTTGAAGAGTTAGATTTTAAAACAATTTTAAAATAAATTACCCAACAGCTTCTTTATAAATTCGCAAACATTTTTCTCTTGCTTCTTTATGATCAACAATAGGATTTGGGTAATGAAGCGTTTCCAATTCTGGCACCCATTTTTTAATGTATTTTAATTCTTTATCGAATTTTTTTATTTGTTCTGTCGGATTAAATATTCTAAAATATGGCGCTGCATCAACACCAGAACCAGCAGCCCATTGCCAATTACCAATATTACTAGCTTGTTCGTAATCTAATAATTTAGATGCAAAATAGGTTTCACCCCAACGCCAATCAATTAATAAATGTTTGCATAAAAAACTAGCCACAACCATTCGCACCCGATTGTGCATGTGTCCTGTAGTATTTAATTCTCTCATACCAGCATCTACCATAGGATAGCCCGTTTTTCCATCGCACCATTTTTTAAATAGATTTTCGTCATTTACCCATTTTATTTCATCGTATTTGGGTTTGAAACTTTTGGTTTGGGTATGAGGAAAATGCCATAAAATTTGCATAAAAAATTCGCGCCAAATTAGTTCTTTTAAAAAAGTCTCGTTTTCAAATTTTAAAGCGTGTTGTACAAGTTTACGGATACTGATAGTTCCAAATCGTATATGAATTCCTACTAATGAAGTTCCGTTTTTTAAAGCTGGGAAGTTTCTTGTAGCTTCGTATTCAGAAATCAATTTTTCAGAAATTGTATAATTAGGAAGTGTGATTGTTGATGTTTCAAATCCTATATCTTGTAAGGACAAAAAAGGATAATCATGCTTAAAGATATTTTTTAGTAACGTTTCGGAAGGATAATTTACAAGTTGAGTTGCTTTTAATTTTGCTTTCCACTTATTTGAAAACGGAGTATACACTACATAAGGCAAACCATCATCTTTAGTAATTTCTGATTTTTCAAAAATTACTTGATCTTTGCAGGTTTTAAATTCAATTTTATTTTCTTTGAATAATTCATTTAAAGCAACATCTCTTTTTCGAGCATAGGGTTCATAATCATGATTGGTATAAACTTTAGCAATTTTATTTTCTAAAATGAGTTTTTTTAATATTTCAATTGGTTTTCCATGAAAAACTGCTAGAGACTTGTTTATTTTTATAAGCTCTAAATTTATTTTTTCAAGTTGATTATGTATAAAAGTTACGCGCGCATCATTTTTTTCTAAATGTTGCAAAATGTTTTCGTCAAAAATAAAAATTGGCAACACATTGTCATTGCCTTGTAATGCATGAAACAATGCGGTATTATCTTCTAAACGTAAATCTCGTCTAAACCAAAAAATTGTCATATTATTTAAATTCTCCAAAAAGTTCAATTAATTTTTTTCTTCTATGTTCAAATATTTCATCTAATTTAGGTTTCACGATAAACGGGTGTACCAATTGACCTAAAATTCCCATTGGAACTTTATAATCAATTATATCTTCCATTTCTACGCCACCAGGAATTTCTTTAATGAAATGTTTATGATGCCATAATGCGTAGGGTCCAAATCGTTGTTCATCAACAAAATATTCTCCTTCTACTACATGTGTAATTTCTGTAACCCATTTGGATTTAATTCCTAACAAAGGTGTAACGATATATTGAATAATTTGTCCTGCAAACATAGGTCTGTCAGCACCGCTCAATATATCAAAGCTCATATATTCGGGGGTTATCGTTTTTAAATTTTTTGGACTCGATAAAAATTCCCAAGCTTCTTTTTTAGAAATTGGCAAATTTTGTTTTGATTCTAATCTGTATATTTTCATATTTTTTATTTATTACTGCAAATATACGTTTGTTTATGTTTACAATTAAAATAGTAAACAAAAACTTCATTTTTAGTTTTATCATTATATTAACTTTGAAACACAAAATAAAATATTATTTTAGCAAAAAAAAATAGTCATGAAAAAATACATCTTATTTAGTTTATTCCTAATTTCAGGAGTTTTAAGTGCACAGATTGCTACACCGCAAGCTAGTCCAGTCTCTAAGGTCGATCAAACAGTTGGTTTGACGCAAATTAGTATAGATTATCACAGACCAAGTGCAAAAGGAAGAGCCGTTTATGGTGAATTAGTGCCTTATGGAAAAAATTGGCGTACTGGTGCCAATGAAAATACAACTGTTACTTTTTCACAAGATGTTACCATAAATGGAAAATCTTTAGCAAAAGGTAAGTATGCGTTATATACCACACCAAAAGCTGATTCGTGGGATATTATATTTTATAAAGATACTGATAATTGGGGTTTACCAGAAAACTGGATGGATGAAAAGATTGCTTTAAAAACATCAGCAAAGCCAGAAAGTTTAAACAGAATAGTAGAAACATTTACCATTTCATTTAATAATGTAACAACGGATGCCGCTAATTTAGAATTATCATGGGAAAAAACATTGGTTTCTATAAAAATTGAAGTACCAACTCAGAAAATCGTTTTAAAATCTATTGAAGACACTATGAATGGCCCTTCAGCAAAAGACTATTACGCTAGTGCTCAATACTTTTATCAATCGAATACAGATTTAAATAAAGCACTACTTTGGGTAAATCAAAGCATATCTTTATCAGGCGAGAAAGTGCCATTTTGGTATTACAGACTAAAATCTTTAATTCAATTTAAATTAGGTGATAAAAAAGGAGCTATTGAAACAGCAAAATTATCTTTAGCGGGCGCAACAGCAGAAAAAAATGACGATTATATTAAACAAAACAAAGACAGTATTGAATTGTGGTCCAAATAAATTACAAAATAATTCTATAAAAAAAGCCATTCAAATTGAATGGCTTTTTTAATTATATAGATTTTAAACTTTCAATTAATATATCAATATCTTCTTTGGTATTATAATGACTAAATGAAATTCGTAATGAAGGTTTTTTAATATCATCTGAAGATAAAAACTCAGCCAAAACATGTGATGGCTTCAAACTCCCACTTTGACAAGCGCTTCCTCTGGAAACCGCAATGCCTTTCATGTCTAAATTAAATAAAATTAGTGCTGTTTTTTCTTCTGAAAAAGGTAATAATACGTTTAAAATAGTATAAAATGTATTTTCTCCATTTATAATAATTCCCTCAAAATTAGCGTGTAGTTTTTCTATACAATATGATTTTAATTCTGATATATATTTAGTTTCTTCAATTAATTGCTCGTTAGCTAACTCAAATGCTTTAGCTAAACCTGCGATTTGATGAACCGCTTCTGTGCCAGCTCGCAATCCTTTCTCTTGTTCACCACCATACAACATAGGTTGCATAGGTGAGTTTTTTCTTATAAAAGCAAAACCTACTCCTTTAGGTCCGTGAAATTTATGAGCGCTTGCCACTAAAAAATCTAAAGGTGTATTTTGTAAATCGATAGCAACTTTACCAATAGATTGTACAGTATCGGAATGAAAAATAGCATTGTATTTTTGACAAATCGAAGCAACTGTATCTAAATTTAATTGTGTTCCAATTTCGTTATTAACATGCATTAAGGTAACTAAAGTAGGGATTTTATCATCTAATTTTCTTTCGAAATCAAATAAATCTATATTTCCGTTTTGTAAAACAGAAATATATTCCACTTCAAAACCATATTCTTTTTGTAAATTTAAAACGGTATATAATGTGGCGTGATGTTCAATTCTACTAGTAATAATTTTTTTTACTCCATTATTTTTCACCATTTCTCGTAAAATCCAATTAGTTCCTTCTGTAGCACTTGAAGTAAAAATGATTTCTTGAGCAGAACAGTTTAAATATTTTGCAATTGTTTTTCTTGATGTTTCTACGATTGATTTTGAACTTCTTCCAAAACTATGCGTAGAAGATGGATTTCCAAAATCATTTTGTAAAACAGCTACCATAGTTTGAATCACTTCTTCCCGTAAAGGCGTTGTAGCTGCATTATCTAAATATATTTTTTTCATTAAATTAATTTTGCTTAATATAAATTTCCATAGCTCCTAATCCGTATTTTCCATAATTGGCCTCTTGGATTACTATGTTTTCATATCGTTTTAATAAATATTCTAACTCACTTTTTAAAACCCCGTCACCAACTCCATGTATTAATACGACTCGATTATAACGCTTTGAAATAGCAAAATCCATAGCGCGTTTGGCTTCTTCAAGTTGAATATTTAATTTATCGAAGTTAGTTAAATTTTGGTTTTTTCCCGTAATTATTTTTTCTAAATGCAAATCTACTTCAAAAACCATTGGTTCTTTTTTGCTCAATTTGGTTAAAATTGAACCAGGTTTTTTTGGAATTTCTTTTTCTGCTAATACTTTAGAGAGATTACCCTCGAAATTAATTTTTGGCGCATCACTTGCAATTCTAATAACTTCTTTTTGGTTGTACGTCAATTCGAAACCATCTTTAGTTTCAATGACAATTGAGTTATCCGATTGAATTCTTAGTATTATACCTTCAATATTATCATCTAAAACCTGAACAACATCACCAATTTTCATTGCACTTTCCATAAAATATTATATTTTTACAAAAGTAAAATAATAACTTTAAAAAACATTTAAATTTGAAAATAGTTGTCATAGATAATTACGATAGTTTTACCTACAATTTAGTCCACTATTTAGAAGATTTAGGAGCAATCGTTACTGTTTTCAGAAATGATGAATTTGAATTAAAAGAATTAGAGGTTTTTGATAAAATAGTTTTGTCGCCAGGACCAGGAATTCCTGATGAAGCCGGATTATTAAAAGAAGTTATAAAAACCTATGCCGAAACCAAAAGTATTTTAGGAATTTGTTTGGGTATGCAGGCCATTGGTGAAGTATTTGGCGGCACATTAATCAATTTAGAAAAGGTATATCATGGTGTAGCTTCAAAAATTACGGTTATTGAAAATGATACTATTTTTAATAATTTACCAAATGAAATTGAAGTAGGTCGTTATCATTCTTGGGTGATTTCAAATGACAATTTTCCGCAAAATTTAATTATTACTTCTGTTGACGAAAACAAAAATATTATGTCAATAAAACATAGTGTTTATGATGTTCGAGGGGTTCAATTTCATCCAGAAAGTATTCTTACACCTGAAGGAAAAAAAATACTAGAGAATTGGATTATAAATTAAACTTTTATTTTATGTTTTTTTAAAAATTTTTAAATTAAAGATTTGATAACGATTTATATTAATACGATAGCTGTTTTTTATAAATAATTAATGATTTATAAAGATTTATTCTCTGAAATTTACTATTTAATAATTTTTGAATAATGATATTTTAAACTTACAGATTGATATTTGTAAGTATTTTAAAACTTAAATATCATGACAAAAAATTATCTAAAAAAACAACTATTACTATTAGGTTTAGTAATGGTATCGTCTCTTACTTGGGGGCAAAATTTAGTTCATTATTGGAACTTTAACAACAGTACTTCTGAGGTAACAATCACAACTCCATCTCAAACTACTGGGGGCGCATCACTAGCAGCAGTTAATGCCGGTACTAGTGTAATTGATTTCGCAAATGGAACAGGTCAAAATTTTAGTGTTTCAAACTTAAATGCTAGAAATGGTGATGCTTCTGGAACACATTTACGATACAATAATCCTATTGGTGGGGCATTAATTTTCACATTGCCAACTACTGGATATCAGAATATTGTTGTGAAATTTGCAACCCGTAGATCTGGTTCTGGATCAGGAACTCAAACTTGGTCCTTATCTACGGACGGTACTAACTATAGTGTTGTTGGTATAGTAACTCCTAATGACGCTGATCCAAGTTTAGCAACATTAGACTTTTCTACAATTGCATTAGCTAACAATAATGCAAATTTTAAATTAAAAGTTGAATTTTCACAAGGAACTGGTGGAACGGTTGGAAACAATCGTTTTGATAATTTTACTTTAGAAGGAACAACTATTGGAGGTGCAGATACAACTCCGCCAACAGCTACAATAGTTCCAGCTAACGGAGCTATTAGTGTAGCAACAAGTACAAATCCAACCATAAGTTTTAATGAAGCGGTTCGCTTAATAGATAATAGTGCTATAACAAACACAAATGTTGATGCTTTAATTGAATTGCGATTAAATAATGCAACAGGAACTAGTGTTCCGTTCGATGCTACAATTACTGGTAATGTTATTACAATTACACCTTCAGCAATTTTTAATACAAACCAATTGTATTATGTGGCTTTGTTGCCTAATTCTGTTGAAGATATAAGCAACAATGCATTAACTGCAATACAAACTTCAACTTTTACTACAGTAGTACCAAGTGTTGCTTTTGCGTCAAATTTTGTAACAGTTAATGAAACTGCTGGTACACTTAGTTTTACCATCAATTTAGTAAGTCCTGCAACTTCATCTGTAGATTTAGTTGTTAAACCTAGCCCTTTTAGTACTGCAAATGCTTCTGATTTTACATTAGCTACTCAAACGTTAAACTTTACAAGTTCTAGTTCTACAACGCAAACTATTAGTATTCCAATTATAAATGATACCGCATTAGAACAACAAGCGGAATATTTTGTTTTAAGTCTAGAAAATCCAGTAGGAGTTACTGTTTCAGGTACTAGCACATCGACAATATATATTATAGATAATGATGATTTAGCACCAGTTCCAACACAAGAAATTGAACTAAATTACATTGCTAGTTTTGACCCTTCTGGTGCAAGTACAAGTACTTGTGAAATAGTAATTCACGATCCAACTTCACAACGAATATTTACTACAAGTGCTATTGCCGGTTATCTAGATATTGTTAATTTTTCAAATCCTGCAGTGCCCACATTAGTGTCATCTATCAATATGAATACTTATGGAGGTGTAACATCTGTTGCTGTAAGAAACGGAATTGTTGCGGTTGCTTCACCAAATGTAGATCCAACTTTAAATGGTTCAGTGGTGTTTTTTGATACAAATGGAACTTTTCTTAAGCAAGTAACCGTTGGTGCATTACCAGATATGATTACCTTTTCACCAGATGGCACCAAAGTTATGACTGCTAATGAGGGCCAACCAAATGCAAACTATACTACTGATCCAGAAGGTTCGGTAAGTATAATTAATATTGCTGGAGGAATTCCTGCTTTAACACAATCGAATGTAACAACATTATTGTTCACACAATATAATGCTCAAGAAACCGCATTGATAGCATCTGGAGTAAGAAAATTGAAGCTAACGAGTACTTTATCACAAGATTTTGAACCAGAATTTATTACTATAAGTGCTGATTCTCAAAAAGCTTGGGTTACAATTCAAGAAAATAACGCAATAGCAGAAATAAATTTAACAACTTTAACTTTTTCTCAGCTTTGGGCTTTAGGAGCAAAAGATGTTAGTATTCCTGGAAACGGAATGGATATTTCCGATAATAACGGACAAGTATTAATTGCAAATTGGCCAATAAAAGCATTTTATATGCCTGATGCAGTTGCAAATTATACTGTAGGTGGAACTACTTATTTAGTAACAGCAAACGAAGGTGATGAAAAAGAATATACAGGCCTTAATGAAAGAACTACTGTTGGCGCTTCGACGTATATTTTAGATGCTACTTTATTTCCAAATGCTTCTGTTTTAAAACAAACTTATAATATGGGACGTTTTAGAGTGTCTAATTTAAGTGGGAATACAGACGCAGACACCGATTTTGATATCATTAGTTCGGTAGGTTCGCGTTCATTTTCAATTTTTAATGCAACAACAAAACAAATTGTTTTTGATAGCGGTGATGATTTTGAAAAATATACGGCTGCCAATTTGCCAACATTATTTAATGCGGATCATTCTGATAATATTTCAAAAGGACGTAGCCGTGCAAAAGGACCAGAACCAGAAGGAGTAGCTGTAGCTCAAATTGGAACCCAAACTTTTGCTTTTATTTCTTTAGAACGAGTGGGTGGTGTTATGGTTTATAATATTACAAATCCAAACAATGTAACTTTTGTAGATTATAAAAATAGCAGAAGTACATCAGCTTGGGCAGGAGATAATGGACCTGAAGGTATAACTTATATTAAACCTGAAAATAGTCCAAATGGAAAAGCTTACATTTTAGTTGCTAATGAAATTAGTGGTACAATAACAATTTTTGAAGTAGATACAAATGCTTTAAGTAATTCAAGTTTCGATTCGGAAATTAAAACATTTACAATTTTCCCTAACCCATCTGAAAATGGAATTGTATATTTCAATAGAGTAGCTGATTATGAATTATTTGATATTTCAGGAAAGAAAATTAGTTCAGAAAAAGAAGCGTATACAATAAATACAAGTCAACTTTCAAAAGGAATTTATTTAGTAAAAACAAGCGAAGGCATTGTAAAAAAATTAATTGTAAAATAAACTATAATTAATAAAGAAACAGAAACCTCTAGCGAAAGTTAGAGGTTTTTTTATCTAGTAAAAACCAATTTATTTCCTTCTGATAAATTACTGTCAAACGCATAGCCTTCATAGTTGAAACCTTTTAAATCATTAATGGTATCAGCGTTGGTATCTATTATATATCTAACCATTAAACCTCTGGCTTTTTTGGCAAAAAACGAAATCATTTTAAGCTTTCCGTCTTTGTAATCTTTAAATTCTGGAGTAATAACGGGAACTTTTAGTTTTTTTGCATCAACTGCTGAAAAATATTCGTTACTGGTTAAATTCACAAATAGCTCGTCATTATTTAACTCTGAATTTAAATAATCTGTCAAAGTTAATTTCCAAAATTCGTATAGATTTTTCTTCGTACCTATTGCTATTGATGTTCCCATTTCTAAACGATAGGCTTGCATTAAATCTAAAGGTTTCAATACGCCATACAATCCAGATAAAATTCTTAATTTTTCTTGCAAAATTGTAACTTTCTCTGCAGGCAACGAATACACGTCTAACCCCGTGTATACTTCGCCATCAAAAGTATAAATTGCTGGTCGGGCATTTTTTGCAGTAAATGGAAGTTGCCAATCTTGGTTTCTTTGCCAATTTAAATCTGCTAATTTTTCAGAAATAGCCATCAATTCCATAAGTTGTTTGGGCTTTTTCTTTTTTAAGTTTTTCTGAATGGTTTCAGCTTGTTTTACAAAAACCGCTTCCGTAAATAATAAAGTCGGGAGTTCTTTATCTAAATTTAAAGATTTTGCAGGAGAAATAACAATTTTCATTTTATAGATTTTTTTCAAAATTAGGCAATAGGATTATTTTTCACAACACAGATTTGAGAAAATAATTAAATCTGTGTTTTAAAAATTGAAATTTGATATTGTTATTGCGATTGTTTATCTTCGCAACATGATAAAAGTAATTCTTTTAGGTTCAGGAAACGTGGCTACTCATTTATTTCGAGCATTTTCGAAAGCTAATGAAATAGAAGTAACTCAGGTTTTTTCTAGAACAGTATCAAAAGATTTTCCTGAATCACTTCAAACAACTAATTTTTCTAAAATTGCAGAAGCGGATATTTATATTGTTTGTGTTTCAGATGACGCCATTTCTAGCGTTTCAAATCAATTAGAATTTGAAAATAGGTTAGTAGTTCATACTTCTGGAAGTTCTGATATTAATGTACTTGATAAAAAAAATAATAGTGGCGTTTTTTATCCATTACAAACCTTTACAAAAAATAAAAAAGTCGATTTCTATGAAATTCCTATTTGTTTGGAAACGGAAACTGATTCGGATTATAAAATATTAGAAAAAGTTGCGAAATCAATCTCAAATAATGTACATGCTATTTCAGGTGAACAGCGAAAAGCACTTCATGTTGCTGCCGTATTTGTTTGTAATTTCACCAATCATTTGTATCAAATTGGAAATGATATTTGCTTAAAGAATGCTATTCCGTTTGAAATTTTGCAACCATTAATTAAAGAAACAGCTGAAAAGACACAATCACTTTCACCAAGTGAAGCGCAAACTGGCCCTGCTAATAGAAAAGATTACGAAACAATTGAAAAACATATCGATTTTCTTACAAACGAAAATCAAAAAGAAATATATAAAATCCTGACAAAATCTATTCAAAATGGCTAATAGTTATAAAGAATTAATGAATGATATTAAAGCGTTTATCTTTGATATCGATGGCGTATTAACTGATGGAATCGTTCATATTGCTGAAGACGGACAATTGCTTCGTCAAATGAATATCAAAGATGGTTATGCCATGAAAGTCGCTATAGACAAAGGTTATCCAGTTTGTATTATCTCTGGTGGAAGTAACGAAGGTGTTCGCATCAGACTGCAAAATTTAGGCATAAAAGATATCTATATGGCAACTCCAGATAAAGTAGAAAAATTTCATGAAATTTGTGATGCTTATCAATTAAAGCATGAAGATATTCTATATATGGGCGATGATATTCCTGATTATTTAGTGATGCAAAAAGTAGGTTTACCAACTTGTCCACAAGATGCCGTTCAGGAAATAAAAGGCATTAGTAAATACATTTCTCATGCAAATGGAGGAAAAGGAGCCGTAAGAGATGTTATAGAGCAAGTTTTAAAAGTTCAAGGGAAATGGATGGACGATTTTGATGCTAAGTTTTTTTAATTCAACCATAAATTTATAATGAAACATTTTTTAAAATTAATTCGAATTGAGAATTTAGTTTTGTTTGCTTTTTTGCAATTCATTATTAAATACGGATTTTTGAACCAAATACATTTTAAAGATGCTTTAGGAGCCCAACAATCTTTGATACTTTGGCAATCGTTATCCAATTTTCAATATATTTTGCTTGTAAGTGCCACACTTTTTATTTTAGCAGGTGGCTACATAATTAATGCCATTTTTGATTTGGATACTGACAATATAAACAAACCAAGCGAAGTTGTTATTGACAAACATATTTCTGAAAAAACGGCTTACAATTTGTATTTTATATATACATGTTTAGGCGTTGGAATTGGATTTTATTTAAGTCGCGTTATCAATAAGCCTGCATTTGCTACGATATTTGTCATTTGTGCCGCACTTTTATATATTTATTCCAATGGGTTAAAACAAATTCCAGTTTTAGGAAATGTAATAGTTGCAATTGTAGCTGGATTATCTATAATTAATATAAGTTTTTTCAATATTTTGCCCGCTATTTATTCTGGGAATGAATTTTTCATGAAAACGCTAGTTTCAATTCTTACCGATTATGCTATTTTTATTTTTCTGTTGCAATTTGCTATCGAAATAATCAAAACTATTGCAAATGAAAAAGGAGATGCTGCTTTTGGAATATCAACTGTTGCGACTTATTTCGGAATTAAAAAAGCAAAAATTATTGGCATGACTTCGCTACTAATTTTTATTAGTTATTTGACTTATTATTTGGTTGAAAATTTAGCACATAATTTATATGCTATTGGTTATTTTACCTTATTTATTATAACGCCTTTGATGGTTGTAGCAATCAAATTATTTCAATTTGAACAAAACAAAGAATACATTTTGTTGGTTAAAATTTTGAAAACAGTTCAAATTACAACCATTTTGTCCTTGCTAATTATCTTAATTTCTATGCAATATGCTTAACGAGAAATTTAAAAATCATAAAATTATTTTAGCTTCGGGTTCTCCAAGAAGACAACAATTTTTAAAAGAATTAGATATTGATTTCGAAATTAGATTAAAAGAAATTGAAGAGATTTATCCAGATCATTTACAAGCAGAAGAAATAACTGATTTTTTAGCCAAATTAAAAGCCAATGCTTTTGAAAACGAATTAAAGGACAACGAAATTTTAATAACTTCTGATACTATAGTTTGGTTGAAAAATCAAGCTTTAGGAAAACCTAACGACGCATCTCATGCTTTAAAAATGCTAACAGAAATGTCTGGAAAAACCCATAAAGTCATTACTTCTGTTTGTATTAAAACGACTCAAAAAGAAATTGTTTTTCATGATGAAACCTTAGTAACTTTTGCTTCCTTAACTTCTCAAGAAATTGAGTATTATTTAAAGAATTATCAGCCATTTGATAAAGCGGGTTCTTATGGTATCCAGGAATGGATTGGCTTGGTAGCTATTGAAAAAATTGAAGGAAGCTATGCCAATGTAGTAGGTTTGCCAACTCACAAATTGTATAGTGAATTATTGAAATTCACACTTTAAAAAAGCAATTTTAACTTTAGATTTCATTATCAAATAGCATGTTTTATTGATGCATTTTAAAATTTGAAATTTATTACTTACATTTGTACCCACAATACACATAATATGAGTCAAAAAATATTGCTCAATTCAAAAGAAGTCAACATCATTCTACATCGATTGGCCTGTCAATTAATCGAAAAACACCTCGATTTCTCCAATACTATTCTTATCGGAATTCAGCCAAGAGGCACATTTTTAGCCAATAGATTGTCTAAAATTTTAAAAAACGATTACCAAGTTTCCGATTTAAAATTAGGTTTATTAGACATCACTTTCTTTAGAGACGATTTTAGAAGAAACGAAAAACATTTTGAAGCCAATCAAACCCAAATTGATTTTTTAGTTGAAGATAAAAATGTAGTTTTTATAGATGATGTATTGTACACCGGAAGAAGTATTCGTGCTGCATTAACAGCCATTCAGTCTTTTGGAAGACCAAAATCAATAGAACTTTTAACACTTATCGATAGACGATTTAGTCGTGATTTACCCATTCAACCGGATTATCGTGGTCGACAAGTAGATGCGATAAACAACGAAAAAGTTTTAGTTAAATGGGCTGAAAATGATGGCGAAGATGCGGTTTATATCGAAATAAAGGATAATTAAAGAAACACAACTAAAATGAAAGAATTAAGCGTCAATCATTTACTAGGAATAAAATACATCAATAAGAATGATATTAATTTAATTCTTGAAACCGCTGATCAGTTTAAAGAAGTAATAAATCGTCCTATTAAAAAAGTGCCTTCTTTACAAGATATTACCATCGCAAATATCTTTTTCGAAAACAGCACACGTACCAAATTATCTTTCGAATTGGCTCAAAAACGACTTTCAGCTGATGTAATGAGTTTTTCTTCCGGACAATCTTCGGTTAAAAAAGGAGAAACTTTAATTGATACCGTAAATAATATCTTAGCCATGAAAGTGGACATGGTCGTAATGCGACACAGTTCGCCTGGAGCCGCACATTTTTTATCGCAACATGTAAAGGCAAGTATAATAAACGCTGGTGATGGCGCTCATGAACATCCCACACAAGCTTTGTTAGATAGTTATACAATCCGTGAGAAATTAGGTGAAGTTGCCGGTAAAAAAATAGTTATAGTTGGCGATATTTTACACAGTAGAGTAGCACTTTCCAATATTTTTGCCTTACAAATGCAAGGCGCAGAAGTAAAAGTTTGCGGACCAAAAACACTAATTCCTCAATATATAAATTCTTTAGGGGTAACATACGAACCAAATCTGATAAAAGCACTAGAATGGTGCGATGTAGCCAATATGCTTCGCGTTCAGAATGAAAGACTTGACGTAAGTTATTTTCCAAATACAAGAGAATATACGCAGCAATTTGGACTAACAAATGAAATATTAAATAACCTAAACAAAGAAATTATCGTTATGCACCCGGGACCAATAAATCGTGGTGTGGAAATAACTTCAGATGTGGCTGATGGCAATCATTCGGTAATTTTAGATCAGGTGGAAAATGGAGTAGCCGTTAGAATGGCAGTCATTTATTTATTAGCAAGTAAGATTAAAAATTAGTTCAAATGAAAGTAGCACACAAAGGTCATACTACCATAATTAAAGATACTGAAAGTAGTTTCGACGTGTTTTTACAAAAATTAACAGACCAATATAACTCGTACAAATCTGTTAATTTAATAATTGATATTACGCATGATAAATCATTTGAAATGAGCAATTTAAAACAATTCTCAGATTTAGCAAAAGCGCATAAAAAAAATGAAAAATCTTTTGTAATTGTTGCAACAGATATAGATTTTAATAAAGTGCCAACTTCAATTAATACAGTTCCTTCTTTGCTTGAAGCCCATGATATCATTGAAATGGAAGAAATTGAACGTGACTTAGGATTTTAATTATGAAATTTTCCAATCAAACAAAAATATACATTTTTACTGGATTATTATTTGGATGTACTTTTTTGAGTGCAATGCTTATATTTTCTGGATTAAAAACCAACGAATATAACTTTTTAGCCATTGCTACAAATCTGTTACTTGCAATAAGTTTGATTTTACAGATTATCAAATTAAGTAAAATAGAAAACAATAAATAATGACAACTAGAGCCAAATTTAATTTGTTTTTTCTACTATTAGCAATTATTTTATTGGTATTAAACTGCATTGATTCTTATCAAGAAAATAAAATTAGATGGACAAAAATTTTATCAAATATACTTTTGATTTTCCTTTTTTCTTCGAATATTTACAACGAAAACAAGAAACAAAAACAACCATAATTTCATCTTGAAAATAAAAATATTAGGCTGTTATGCCGCGACCCCAAGAACCATTACACATCCTACATCGCAAGTTTTAGAGATAAAAAGCCACATGTTCTTAATAGATTGTGGAGAAGGCACGCAAGTGCAACTTCGTAAATATAAAATTAAGTTCTCCCAAATTGAACATATTTTTATTTCCCATTTACATGGTGATCATTTTTTTGGGTTAATTGGCTTAATTTCTACTTTTATGTTATTGGGTAGAGAAAAAGATTTACACATTTATGGTCCGAAAGGCATAAAAGAAGCCATTTTATTGCTGTTAAAATTAGGAAACGCTTACACTTCTTATAATTTATTTTTTCACGAATTGACTTCAAAAGAAAGTGAAGTGGTTTTTGAAGATGAAAAAGTAAAAGTTACAACAATTCCATTAAAACACAGGGTGTACACCAACGGGTTTATGTTTGAAGAAAAAAACACAGAACGAAAACTGAATATTGACGCCATTTTAAATTATAATATTGAAAAATTATATTACAATAAAATTAAATTAGGCGGTGATATTACTTTAGATGATGGAAAAATAATACCGAATTCAGAATTATCTTTTGATCCTGAGGAATCAAAGAGTTATGCGTTTTGCTCAGACACCATTTATGATGAAGAAATTATTCCGCAAATTAAGAATGTAACTGTTTTGTATCATGAAAGCACGTTTTTAGAGAGCGAAAGTCATTTAGCAGAAAAAACCATGCATTCAACTGCCAAACAAGCCGCAAAAATTGCTAAATTAGCAGAAGCAAAATATTTAATGCTTGGACATTATTCCACGCGTTACGGAAATATTGACTTATTTAAAAAAGAAGCACAAGAAATTTTTAAAAAAGTGTTGCTAGCTGATGATGGATTGGATTTTGAATTTTAAGAGATATTACACAGAGATTCACAAAAATTGACAGAGAAACACAAAAAAGAAAACAAAAGTTTTATATTTGAATTGAATTTTAAAGTTTTGAATAAAGAATAATTACCCAAAAAAATGAAAGATTTATCCGATTATAGAAAATCATATAACAAAAGCGAATTGTTAGAAAACACTATTCCTGATGATGCATTGCAATTGTTTCATAAATGGTTTTATGAAGCGGAAGCTCAAGAAAATGGCGAAGTAAACGCCATGACTATTGCTTCAATTGGTTTGGATGGATTTCCAAAAAGTAGGGTAGTACTGCTAAAAAAATTCAATGAAGAAGGTTTTATTTTCTATACCAACTACAATTCAGAAAAAGGAAAAGCCATTTTACAACATCCAAATGTTTGCCTTTCTTTCTTTTGGCCAATATTAGAACGTCAAGTTATTATTAAAGGAATAGCTGAGAAAACAGCCGCACAAGTTTCAGATAATTATTTTGATTCTCGCCCAGAAGGCAGCAAGTTAGGCGCTATTGTTTCTAATCAAAGTGAAATAATTCCATCTAGAGATTATTTAGATGAAAAATTAAAAAACTTAGAAACAGAAGTTTCAGGTTCCGAAATAAAACGACCAGAAAATTGGGGTGGCTTTTTAGTAAAACCAGTTGAAGTAGAGTTTTGGCAAGGACGAGCCAACAGATTACACGATAGAATTCGTTATAAATTAGAAGCGGATTTCAGTTGGAAAATAGACCGTTTATCGCCTTAATTACTTTTATTCCGATTCATCTTCATCATCTTCTTCAGTAACGACGTCTGATTCGTCTTCATCGCTTACCAATTCAAAAAAGCTAAAAGTGGTTCCTCCATAGGTTCTAGCAAACGAAAAATTATCCAAATGTTCTAATTTCGTATCTTTAGAATGTTCAATAATCAACATGCCTTCTTCGTCTAAAATTTCATTTTCAAAAATCAAAACAGGAATTTTATCAAAATCTTTTTGATCTAGATGATAGGGCGGATCTGCAAAAATAATATCATAACTGCCTTTGTGTTTTTGTAAAAAAGTAAAAACATCACTTTTAATTGGCGTAATATCAAAGTCAAATTCGGTTGCAATTTTTCTTATGTAATTTACACAACCCATATCTGCGTCAACAGCTACAAGTGGCGTGGCGCCTCGAGAAGCAAATTCATAAGCAATATTTCCCGTGCCAGAAAATAAGTCCAATATTTTTAACTCGCCAAAATTAAAATGGTTATTTAAAATATTAAATAAGGCCTCTTTGGCCATATCTGTTGTTGGTCTTACCGGTAAGTTTTTTGGTGCTTGTAAACGTCTTCCTTTGTATTTTCCTGATATTATTCTCATGAGTGAAATAAAATAAAATGCTTTAATAAGTCTTTTTCAGGAACATCCAAAACAGCTTTCAAATTAGAAACGTCTAACAAACTACAGTTTCTTATGTATTTATACGCAATTTTAAAAGCATCACTTTCTTCTGAAATAGCACCTAAAAACTGCACAGGAATTATCTCTGGATTAAGCTGTAATTGCTCGTAAGTGAACAATAAAAAATAAATAAAATCTTCTAACGAATTATAAGTAAACGTATTGAAAAGTAATAAATTCGTGTTTTTGGTTACCGCAATTTCAAATCTATCTTCTTGAAAATGCACCCAAACTTGTTTTGTGTCATTATTTTTAGAAAAATCTAATGCTTTTTTTACAAATATCGAATTGGAATTTTTATAATCAAACGTGTCGTAATGATCCAATAAATAGTTATTTATAGGTGTGTACGGAATAAAAACATTGTTTAAATCATAAGTATCTAAATAATCGAAAGCGAAATAATCGGTTTCAAATACTTTTGAATTGTATTGCAAATAACTGCCTAAATAATTAGGGTCAAATAAAGAAGAAGGCACAAATGTATTCAAATTAGAATTGTGCAAAACTACCACATCATCATACTTTGCTTCCAGAATCGGATTTTCAACAAAAACTTTCCACAATTCTTCTTCTAAAACATTTTTTGGGTCAATAGCATACGATTTATAAGTAACTATTTTGTTAGAAATCATATCAACAACACAAAAAGAAAGATTGCTATTTGCAACCTCAAAGCATAATTTTTTATACGTTTTTTGAGTAATATCTTGATTCATATTTTTTATTTGATTTACAAATTTACATTTTTTACGAGAATTAAAAACCCTCAAATGAAATTATATTTAAAATCCTTGCTATATTTGAAGTTCATAAATAAAAAATTAATGTCGCCAACGCAATTTTATAACATTTTAATGGATAATTTTCCTTTTCAGCCCACCGCTAATCAGGATATTTTCTTTCAAAAAATTGCAGCTTATATCTTACAATCAAAAGACGACATTTTTGTTTTAAAAGGATACGCAGGAACGGGTAAAACTACTGTGATTTCCACTTTGGTAAATCAATTGAGTGTGGCTAATAAAAAAGCGGTAATGCTAGCACCAACGGGTCGGGCGGCTAAAGTAATGTCGGCCTATTCGGAAAAACCGGCTTTTACCATTCACAAACGTATTTATTTTCCTAAAAAGAATAAAAATGGCGGCGTTGGTTTTGTCATGCAAGCCAATAAATTTAAAGATACTATTTTTATTGTAGATGAATCGTCTATGATTTCTGATCAATCTAATGAAACTAGTTTGTACGAAAACGGTTCTTTATTAGATGATTTGTTGTTTTTTGTAGATGCTGGACAAAATTGCAAACTGATTTTAGTTGGTGATACGGCTCAGTTGCCACCGGTGAATTCGGATATTAGTCCGGCGTTGGATATTCAATCTTTACAAGTCAATTACGATAAAGAAATTATTCATATTGAATTAGATGAAGTCATGCGTCAAGCTGAAAATTCAGGAATATTGTACAATGCAACTGAATTGCGTGAACTGCTAAAATCGCATTTTATTGAGGATTTTAAATTCAATTTAAAGTCGTTTAAAGACATTATTCGATTGGATGATGGATTTGATATAGAAGACGCCATTAATCAATCGTATCGAAATTATAGTACGGAAGATACTGCATTCATCGTGCGTTCTAATAAACGTGCCAATCAGTACAACCAGCAAATCAGACAACGAATTTTAGATAAAGAAAGCGATTTGTCAGCAGGCGATTTGCTAATGGTTGTAAAAAACAACTATTTTTGGCTTGATGAAAATTCACAAGCAGGTTTTATTGCCAATGGTGATATTATTGAAGTGTTGAAAATTAGAAATATTCAGGAATTATACGGTTTTAAGTTTGCCAATGTTACCATCAGAATGGTGGATTATCCGAATGAAGCTTCTTTTGAAACGGTTTTACTTTTAAATACGATTGAAAGCGAAGCGGCATCGTTAACCTTTGCAGAATCAAACCTATTGTATCAGGAAGTTGCTAAAGATTATGAAGACGAAACTCACAAATACAAGAAACTTTTAAAAGTAAAAAGCAATCCGTATTTTAATGCGTTGCAAGTGAAGTTTTCTTATGCGATTACTTGTCATAAGTCGCAAGGTGGACAGTGGAGTAGTGTGTTTGTAGAAAAACCTTACTTACCTAATGGTATCGATAGAGATTATATTCGGTGGTTATACACTGCCATTACAAGAGCCAAAGAAAAGTTATATTTAATTGGGTTTAAAGATGAAAATTTTGAGTAATTTTGAAACCACTAAACAATAGGTTATGAAAATAATTGCTGTTATCCCTGCGCGCTATGCCTCAACACGATTTCCTGCTAAATTAATGCAAGATTTAGGTGGAAAAATGGTTATTTTAAGAACGTATGAAGCGGCTGTTGCTACTAATTTGTTTGACGATGTGTTTGTGGTTACCGATTCGGATTTAATTTATAACGAAATTATTTCGCATCACGGAAAAGCTATTATGAGCATCCAAGAACACGAAAGTGGAAGCGACAGAATTGCAGAAGCAGTTGAAAGCATTGATGCAGACCTTATTATCAACGTGCAAGGCGACGAACCATTTATCAATAAAACGCCTTTGGAACAAATTATTGAGGCATTTAAAAACGATACTGAAAAGAAAATCGATTTGGCTTCGTTAATGTTTGAAATTAAAGATAAATTGGAAATTGAAAACCCGAATAACGTAAAAGTAATTACTGACCAAGAAGGGTTTGCTTTGTATTTCTCACGTTCGGTAATTCCGTATCCTCGTGAGGAAAATGCCGGGGTACGATACATGAAGCACATTGGTATTTATGCCTTTAGAAAACAAGCGCTATTGGATTTTGCCAACTTACCGATGCTATCGCTTGAAGCTTCAGAAAAACTGGAGCAATTGCGTTATTTAGAATACGGAAAACGCATAAAAATGATTGAAACTTCAAACGGAAGTATAGGCATTGATACACCAGAAGATTTAGAAAAAGCTAGACTTTTATTGTAATATTCCTATGAATGTAAGTAACAAAACGTAAATTCGCTTTATTTTTAAGTAGTTTACGAATTTAAAAATAAATCAAGAAGCGACATAATGGTCGCAAAAATATAATATAGTTCAAAACATGAAAAAAACACTAACACTATTTTCGATATTCTTGTATTCATTTAATTCAAGTGCACAAACTGGTATTGGTACTACTACGCCTCA
>NSHO01000011.1 GCA_002737105.1 Flavobacteriales bacterium
AAAACGTGAAAGATGGCATGCTGAATTAGTAAAAGATATTTATATGACAGAAACATTAAATGTATTAACTGATTTAACTGTTTTAGACACAAACAAACCTATTGTTAAAACTAAAAAAGATAATAAATTAAAAGAAAAATTAGCTTCAAAATAACGAATTATTATATATAAAAAGCCATTTAAATTTTGAATGGCTTTTTTTATTATGTTTTAAATGAATCTTACCATTCATTAACTTTGTTGGCATCTAATTTTATAAAAATAAATAGCATAATAGTAAATGCCCACAAACTAGACCCACCATAGGAGAAAAAGGGTAGTGGTATGCCAATAGTAGGAAACAAACGTATTAACATGGCGATATTTACAAAAAAGTGAGTAAATAAATAGGTGGCTACACAATAACCATAGACCCTGCTAAATCTAGTTTTTTGGCGTTCTGCAAGGAATAATATTCGCAAAAATAAAATTACAAATAATCCAATAACTATTATATTTCCTACAAATCCCCATTCTTCACCAACCGTTGTAAAAATATAGTCCGTATGTTGCTCTGGCACAAAACCGCCTTTTGTTTGTGTGCCTTCTAAGTAACCTTTACCAAAAAATCCTCCTGAACCAATAGCTATCATAGATTGATTTAAATTGTATCCTTCGGCTTTCATGTTTACATCTTTTCCTAAAAGAACATTAATACGATCTTTTTGGTGGGGCTCTAAAACTTTATCATATACGTAACTAACCGAAAAGGAAAAAAGTGATATTGCTATAAAAATTAATCCGTAAACAAAAGGATTTCGAGAAATCAGTCGATTAAATATAAAATGAATCACCATAAATATTCCAATAAATGAAATTAAATAAATGGGTTTAATGATAAGCGCTAAAAGGAAAGTAGCAATGGAAATGGCTCCAGTCCACAAATACCAACCTGGTAATCCTTCTCTAAATAAGACAAAAATTAAGGATAAAAAAATCATGGCACTACCTGTATCTGGTTGTAATAAAATTAACAAAACAGGAAGTCCAATAATTGCAAACGCTATATATTGAAAGTTTTTTTTGGCTAAGTTTACTTGTGCATCACTTAAATATTTAGATAAAAGTAGGGCAACAGCTGTTTTTACAAACTCGGAAGGTTGAAAACCAAAACCTCCAAATTGGTACCAGTTGGTTTGTCCTTTTTTGCTCACTCCAAATACAAATAATCCCAAAAGTAAGGCAATTCCAATTCCATAAAATACAGAAGAAAATCGTTCAAAAATTTTTGAATCTATAAATAGAATAGAAAATATTATTGGTATAGAAATAAGCATAAAAATCATTTGTCTGCCATAATTCAAACTAAAATCAAAAGTATATTCTTGATTAGCAGGAACGGTAACAGAATATATAGTCATCCATCCAAATACTACTAGTATGAAGTATAATGAAACGGTTATCCAATCGATGGAATTACTAATATCTTGGTTTTTCATTTGTGTTTATTTTCCGTTTTGTTTTGGAAATTTTTTGGATGTTGAAAAATATAATTATTTTTTGTTTTCCGTCACTTTTTTCTTTTCTTTTTCTACTTCTTTTTTAGATTTTAATTTCATTCGAATCGAATCTGTTTTATCTAATTTTGGCTTGTAAATAGAATCTTTATTTGGATATAATTTTCGATATTGCCAGTTTAAGTTTCCTTCTAACATTCGTTTTTCTAGGTCTGTACGGGTAATTTTCTTGTTTAAATACTTTTCAATCATTAAAGTTGCAATTGGCCCAGCCCAAGTATTTCCAAAATGACCGTTTTCCACAATAACTGCAATAGCAATTTTAGGTCGAATTCTCGGTGCAAATGCTACAAATTCAGAATGATCTTCTAATTGCACCCGCTTTCCATTTATTTTTGCGAAATTTTCAGCAGTTCCTGTTTTACCACAAATTTCCAGACCTTCAACGCCCAATCCAAATGCAGTTCCACGGTTATAAACATCAAATAAACCATTTACAATTGGGTCGAAATGTCGTCTATTAATCGTTGTAAAATGTTTGGTAGTGTATTTTGAATCTATTTTTTTACCTTTTATATTTTTAATAATATGAGGCGTGAAATAGTAACCTCTATTTGCAATAGTAGCCATCATATTTGCTAATTGTATAGGTGTCATAGAAACTTCACCTTGACCAATTGAATTTGAAATAATTGTTGTAGAACGCCATCCGCCATTTGGATAAAAATGCTCGTAAAATTTTGAAGTTGGAATGTGTCCTTTTCTACCTGGAGGTAAATCGTATCCCATAAATTTTCCTAAACCAAAACTTTTTAGGTGATTGGCCCAAGCATCAACACCGTCTTTTGGTCTTTTGTATTTTTCAATTGTACGTTTATATACATTTGCAAAATACGTGTTGCAAGATTTATAGATTCCAAAATTTAATTGTATCACGCCGCCCGGGCAGTGACAACGCATAAACGCCCCACGACCATATGAAAATCCGTGGTTGCACGTAAATGACGTTTGGGTATCAATTACCCCTTCTTGCAAACCTACTAAACCTGTAAGAATTTTAAATGGAGAGCCAGGAGGAAATTCTCCTAATAAGCCCCTGTCGAATAAAGGTTTAGCAATGGAATCATTGTATAATTTTGTATAATTTCTTGAACGTTGTCTGCCAACTAACAAAGCTGGATCATAAGAAGGCGCGGTTATTAAAGCTAAAATTTCACCAGTACTTGGCTCAATAGCTACAATTCCGCCACGCTTGTTTACCATTAATTCTTCGCCATATTTTTGTAATTCTCCATCAATAGCTAAAGTTACATCGCTACCTTGTTTTGCAATGGTATCAAATTTTCCTTCTTTGTAAGAACCAATTTCCTTGTTATGTTTGTCTTTCAGAATGTATTTTACTCCTTTTACACCACGTAACATTTCTTCATAAGCTTCTTCAACACCTTGTCTGCCAATTAAATCACCGCTTTTATAATAAGGATTGTCTTTTATAATAGCATCATTTACTTGTGTAATAAATCCGAAAATATTAGCCCCATGTTTTGTTTGATACTCTCTTAAAGATCGTTTTTGAATGTAAAAACCACTGTATTTTCTTATTTTTTCTTGAAAACCAGCAAATTCCATTTTGTTTAATTGCGAAAGAAAAAGCGAAGGTAATCTAGGGCTGTAAATTTTGGCTTTACCAATT
Organism: Flavobacteriales bacterium; assembly: GCA_002737105.1. The sequence continues at coordinate 3,190 of NSHO01000011.1, forward strand.
TTTTCTAAAAATTCTTCTTTTGTAATTTGAAGAATTTTACAAAATTCAAGTGTATCAATATCTTTTACTTCTTTTGGAACAACCATAATATCGTAAGATGGCTGATTGGCAACTAAAAGTTTTCCGTTTCGGTCATAAATATAACCTCTTTCAGGAAAATCAAATTTTATTTTTATGGCATTATTTTCGGATTTTATTTTTAAAGTGTCATCAATAATTTGTAAATAAAAAAGACGAACCAATAACAAGATAGCGGACACAATGATTATGGTTGGTAATAAAGTCTTTCTCATCTTTTATTAGGTTTAATTAAGTAAAGACTAATAATGCATATTGCAAATGTGAAAATGGTGCTCAAAATTGTACGCGAGATAATTTCAAAAAACAAATCGAATCGATATAGTTCTAAACAAAAAAGTATAAAATGATGAAATACTATTGCAGATATGATAAAAGTAAATCGATCTACAGATAATTTATCAGCTATTCTGATGGTCTGGTATTCATAACTTAATCCAAATGCAAATTTTAAGAAAAAAGGTCTAAAGTACGCTAAAAGTAAAGAGGCAGTTGCATGAACACCGCCACTGTCACAAAACAAATCCATAAGTAAACCCAAACAAAAACTTGCGGCAATAAAACCTGATTTATTTGAGTTAATTGGATATAAAATAATAAAAAGTATGTATAAATAAGGGTTGATCCAACCTCCTAATTTCACTTGTTCAAGCACAACAATTTGTATTGTAAGTAAAACAATAAAACGTATTAAATTTAAAATGAAGTTACTATTCATTATTGCTTTGTTGGATCTTTTTCTGTTTCTGCTTCCAGTGTTTCTTTCTCTTTTTTCTTTTTGTTTTCAATAACATATACATAGCCAAGTGAAGTCATATCGTTGAAAAGTCTTACATTGATTACGAATTTGTTACTGGTTTTTTCTGCAAATATTTGTTCAATTTTTCCAATTGGAATATTTTCGGGAAAAATGGAAGATTGCGCTCCAGTTACAATAGTATCGCCTTTTTTTAATGTCGCTAATTTTGGTACATCAATAAGTTGTACATATCCAGCATTTTTTCCATCCCAAGTAATTGAGCCAAAATGATCCGAATTTTTTATTTTTCCGTTTAACGGATTTTTCGTGTGCAGAATACTAATAACTGTAGCGTAATTTTTGGATGTTTTTTCTATAATTCCTACTACACCTTTATCGCTAATAACAGCCATATCTGTTTTTAGTCCTTCAAACGAACCTTTGCCTAGCGTTAGAAAGTTTTCTTGTTTGGTGTAAGAATTCTTTATCACTTTTGCTTGTCTTACTACAAAATCCGATAAAATATTTGGAACTACAATTTTACTTTCTAAAATGGTATCTTTTTTATTGAATAGAATTTCTTTTAATCGGGCATTTTCTCTGGCTAAATCTTCGTTTTTTTGTTGCAGTCCAAAGTATTCTTTTACACTGTTTATCTGGCTATATGTATAACCTGAAAAAGCGCTTGAAGAATTGATATACTGACTTCTATGGTAAGAATGTGATTTAATTGTAAGCGTTAATGAAATACCCAAAAGCAGCAAAAACAGCAATTTATAGCTGTTTTTTATAAGAAAAATTATAATTTGCTGCATGTATTACCTACTTATTTAATTAAAATATTTTTGTACTTAGCTAAATTTTTAAGCGTCATTCCGGTTCCTCTAACAACAGCTCTTAAAGGGTCTTCGGCAATATAAACTGGTAAATCTGTTTTTAATGAAATACGTTTGTCCAAACCTCTAAGCATTGAACCTCCTCCTGCTAAATAAATACCGGTGTTGTAAATATCTGCTGCTAATTCTGGTGGTGTTTGAGACAACGTTTCCATAATAGCGTCTTCAATTCTTTGTATTGATTTGTCTAAGGCTTTGGCAATTTCTCTGTAAGAAACATCCACTTGTTTTGGTTTCCCAGTTAATAAATCACGTCCTTGAACGGACATGTCTTCAGGAGGACTTTCTAAGTCTTCGATAGCTGCACCAATTTGTATTTTAATTTTTTCTGCAGTTGTTTCACCCACAAATAAATTATGTTGCGTTCTCATGTAATAAATAATGTCGTTGGTAAATACGTCACCAGCAATTTTTACAGATTTATCACAAACAATACCTGCTAAAGCAATCACGGCAATTTCTGTAGTTCCACCACCTATATCCACAATCATATTTCCTTTCGGTTGCATAATATCAATTCCAATACCAATTGCCGCAGCCATTGGTTCATGAATTAAATATACTTCTTTTCCATTAACACGTTCCGCGGATTCTTTTACTGCACGCATTTCCACTTCTGTAATTCCAGAAGGAATACAAATTACCAAACGAAGTGCTGGTGTAAAAAGTTTTTTCTTTAATGCAGGAATGCTTTTAATTAACATTTGAAGCATTTTCTCAGACGCATCAAAATCGGCAATTACGCCATCTTTTAGCGGACGAATTGTTTTTATATTTTCGTGGGTTTTTCCTTGCATCATGTTGGCTTCTTTTCCAACAGCAATTATTTTCCCAGTTATTCGGTCTCTTGCAACAATTGAAGGACAGTCTATAACAACTTTATCGTTGTGAATTATTAGTGTATTTGCGGTACCAAGGTCAATTGCAATGTCCTCAGTCATAAAGTCAAAAAATCCCATATTTATTTGAAGGGTTTAGTATTTTGTGTAAATCTATTCAACTAACAAAAGTATAAAATAAAATTGGAATTATTTAAAATAAAAACGCATTAAAAATAATTTTTTTAATGCGTTTTAAAATAGTGATATTTTTGAGCTGTTTTTAGTGTTTAAAATGGCGCACACCAGTCATCACCATTGCAACATTATTAGCGTTACAATAGCCAATACTTAACTCGTCTTTTATAGATCCTCCTGGCTGAATAATAGCTGTAATTCCTGCTTTATTTGCAATTTCTACACAGTCTGGAAATGGAAAAAAAGCATCACTTGCCATAACTGCTCCAGTTAAATCGAAATCAAAAGTTTTTGCTTTTTCAATGGCTTGATTTAAGGCGTCTACTCTTGACGTTTGTCCAGTTCCAGAAGCGCATAATTGGCGATTTTTAGCAAAAACAATGGTATTCGATTTGGTGTGTTTACATATTTTTGAAGCGAATAATAAATCTTCAATTTCTTCTGCTGTAGGAGCTGTTTTTGTAGCTGTTTTTAATAGTTCAGCTGAATCGGTAATATTATCTTTGTCTTGAACTAAAACGCCATTTAAACAAGTTCGAATATTTTTAGCTGGTAAAGCCACATCGTTAATTACTAATATGATTCGGTTCTTTTTTTCTTCTAAAATTTCAATAGCTTCTTGGTCGTAAGAATGCGCAATAACCACTTCGCAAAACAATTTATTGATTTCTTCTGCGGTAGCCAAATCAATGTTTCCATTGGCAATCAGTACGCCACCAAATGCGGAAGTAGGATCGCCAGCTAAAGCATCTAAATAAGCTTCTTTCATTGTAGCTCTTGTAGCTATCCCACAAGCGTTATTGTGTTTTAAGATAGCAAAAGTAGGATCATTATGTTTAAATTCATCAATTAAATTAACCGAGGCATCAACATCTAATAAGTTATTGTATGAGAGTTCTTTTCCGTGCAATTTTGTAAACATTTTATCAAAATCACCAAAGAAAAATCCTTTTTGATGCGGGTTTTCACCGTAACGTAATATTTGACCTTTTTCTTCGCTAATTTTCAAATAGGTATCTTCAGTATTGAAATAATTAAAAATTGCAGTATCGTAATTTGATGAGGTATGAAAGGCTTTTGTCGCTAATAATTTTCTTTGTTCGATAGAAGTAGCACCTTGATTTTCAGTATAAAAATTTAAAAAAGAAGCATATTCATCAACTGATGCTACAATTACGGTATCTTTAAAATTTTTAGCTGCTGCGCGAATTAATGAAATCCCACCAATATCAATTTTTTCAATGCTATCTGCTTCACTGGCTCCAGAAGCTACTGTTTTTTCAAACGGATATAAATCCACAATTACCAAATCAATTTGCGGAATATCAAATTCTGTCATTTGCGCCACATCGCCTTCATGATCCTGACGGTTTAAAATTCCACCGAATATCTTTGGGTGTAATGTTTTTACTCTTCCGCCTAAAATTGACGGATAAGAAGTTACATCTTCTACAGCCACAACAGGAACTTGTAAACTTTTAATAAAATCTTCAGTTCCGCCAGTAGAATAAATAGTTACATTATTTTGGTGAAGGGCTTTGATGATAGGTTCTAAACCCGTTTTATCAAATACAGAAATTAATGCTGATTTAATTTGTTTTGTGTGAGTCATTATGTTGTTGATTGTTTTGAACTGCAAAAGTAACAATTTGAATAAGATAATCCAATAAATCCATTCTGTAAATGAGTAACATTTACAAATAATTTTCCAGTAAAAATTGTAACAAATAGTCGCTTTTGGCTACAAATATTTTAGATATTAATTTTTATGATACTATATATACGTTTACTGAAAGAAAGTTTTGCTTTTGCTTTTAATGCTTTGAGAAGTAATAAATTACGAACATTTCTTTCTTTACTTGGAGTAACTGTTGGGATTTTTTCTATTATTGCTGTTTTAGCGGCGGTTGATTCTTTAAAGAAAAATATTGTAGACAGTTTAGATGGGATGGATAAAAACACCATTTATTTATTCAAATATTCTTTTGGACCAACGGATGTGGAAGAATGGAAGCGTGACCAATTTCCGCATGTAAAATATGATGAATATCAGTATTTACAAAAAAGTATGGCCGATATTGATAAAATTTCATTTAATTTTTTTACAGGCAACCAGAATATAAAATATGATGAAAACACGGTTAATTCTATTCGTGTTAAACCCTCAACAAATGAATTTTTTGAAATTGAACCGTTTAAAGTTGATAAAGGAAGATTGTTTAATGAAGCAGAATCCAATTCTGGAACTTCTGTAATTGTAATTGGAAGTGAGGTTGCAGATGGATTATTTAAAGGCAACGAACCTATTGGAAAACAAATTCGGTTATATGGGCAACGTTTTACAGTCATTGGTGTATTAAAAAAAATGGGTCAAAACGCCTTTGGTGATTCCAATGATGTAGCGGTTTTTTTACCAGTAAATAATATTAGAAAATTATATGGTGACAACAGTGCAAATTTTACACCAGCCATTTTAATCAAACCTAAAGCAGGTGTTGATATTGAAGAATTTAAAGCAGAATTAACCAACAAAATGAGAAATTTTAGAGGTTTACGGGCTGGAGAAATTAATAGTTTTTTTGTAAATATTTTGTCTGGTTTTACTAATTTTATTGATGATATTATTGGTAAGATGAATCTTGCAGGTTGGGGAATTAGTATTTTTTCTCTTTTAGTAGGTGGATTTGGAATTGCAAATATTATGTTTGTTTCTGTAAAAGAGCGGACCAATTTAATTGGAATTCAGAAAGCTTTAGGCGCTAAAAACAAATTTATTTTGTTTCAGTTTTTATTTGAAGCAGTAATTTTAGCAATGTTTGGCGGATTAATAGGAATTATTTTGGTTTGGTTAATTGCTTTAGTTTTAACTAACGTTCTAGATTTTGAGTTTGTTTTGAGTTCTTTCAATATTTTATTAGGTTCAAGCTTATCTGTAGTTATCGGTTTAATTTCGGGAATTTTGCCAGCCATTTCTGCTTCTAAATTAGATCCTGTGGAAGCCATTCGAACAGGAATGTAATACTAAAAAATAAATAAAAAAGCCGATTTGAAAGTTCAAATCGGCTTTTTTTTGGCTTTTAATTAATTATAATTACAACACGTATTTCAAGCTAAACACCACAAAACGAGGTTGCACATAATAACTTGAAAAGTTTGTAGAACCACCTAATGCATTAAAGCTGTTATCGTTTAATGCTGTTGTATTTAATAAGTTGGTAGCACTAACTTTATACTCAAATTTACTATCTCTTTTTTGATATGATAATGATGCGGTTAAGAAATCATATTCAGTATCAAAAGTTTTCGCTTTATCTCTATTGTGATAAAAATTGTATTCAGAAGTAAAAGAAAAGGCATCTAAAAAGAAATATTCTAACGTTACCGAAGGATTATCTACATAATTTATCTGATCTTGAAAATCGTTTATAGTGAATTCATAGGACAATTCAATATTTGGTACTTTTTTAAAATTGGTTGAAAATCCGATATCATAGTTTTGTGTAAACGATTTTGTATTTTGAATATATTCTGAATTGTCTGGATTGACACGAATATTATTATTTGAGCTTCTACTCATACTTGCTGAACCATCTGCTTTAAAATATCTTGCAAAAGATCTACCATAATTAAATCTTCCTGAAAGCGACTCATTTGGAAAATTCGAATTAATATTTACTGAACTTGAAACTTGATTTACACCTGTTAATAAAGCACGATTTGTAATAATTTCGGTTTGTTTCGTATAGGTAACATTTGCAGAAATATTTTCCATATTAAACATACTAAATTTAAAGAATCGCAAGGAGTGTACTTGTGAAATCGAGTTTTCTAAGAATCTATTTCCACTGTACAAACTGTTATAATTAGAAAACACGTAACCTTGTGCTAGTTTTACAACATCTGTAAAATTATTAGATAACGAGAAATTATAGGATAATGTTTGTGATTTTTTCATTTGCCATAATGCAAAAAAATCAGGTAAAACTCTATTGAAACTCATTTTATTTGTACTGTTCAATTGGGTATCGTTGGTATTAAATTGATGCAAAGTAACACCTGGATTAAAAGTAAATTTTCCCACCAACATTTTGTAATGTAAGCCAACAAAAGCATCGTTAAAAACATAATTTACTTGATTGATGTTTTTGCTATCGGATAAATTATTTTGTGTGCCATTATCTAAAATTTGGAACATATTGGTGTTAAAGTTTTGATATGAATACGTGTTTCCAATTGTAACATTAATGTTGCTTTTTGGTGTTACCATATAATAATAATCAAACTTAGAATCTGTTTTATTTGTTTTTACAAATCGGTTTTGGTTGATGTTATTTCTTGATTGAGTACTATTGTATCCTGTTAAAACAAAAGGTTGTATTTGTAAATTGGCATTGTAAAACGGATCTTCTTGTTGAAATAAATTTTGCATTTCAAAAGCAAATACATTTTTATCATTAAGCGTATAATAATAGTTTAAGTTTTGATTTAATGAAATGGGTTGTTGATTTTTTTCTGTTAAAATATTTCCTTGCAAACTAGATACTACATTTTGTCTTTCCAATTGATCAGATGTTTTAAGTAACGCATCATAATCCAGGTGCATTTTGGTAGAAGGCACGTAGCTACTACTTAATTTAAACAAACCTAAATTGGTTCTTTGTCTAGAATTATCTTGACGGGTTTCTGTTATATTTACAGTTGTACCATTTGGTAATCTGTCTGTACGATTGTAAATATTGTCCGTTTGTAAATCGGTTTTGTTGTAAGAATAAATACCAAATCCACTAATTGTCCATGCTTTTGAAGGATTGTAAGAGAAGTTGGCCGCACCAAATTTTGCATCAATATTTTTAGCACGATTGTTTCTCAAACCGGTTATTCCCAAATCGTTTGAAGAAACATTGAAACTAGAACCTCCTTTGCGCATCATATTTTTAAATCCTCCAGTAAATTTAAAATAGTCTTGTGTGGTAAGCGGTAACTCGCCAATATTATTTAAATTTCCAATTAAATTTACGCTGTATTTTGGACTGTAATAAAATAACTTTGGATTAATAATACTTCTGTTTTTCGAGTCGATAATTCCTTCTCCAGCAAGGACATCACCAAACCAAAAGTTGGTTTTACCTTGTTTTAGTTTGATATTAATAGCAATGTTTTCTTCATTATTTTCTAATCCTTTTAAATTAGAAACTTCGTTATAATTTCTTAAAACTTGTATTTTGTCAATAGCATCTGCGGGTATGTTTTTTACTCCTAATTTTGTATCTCCATCAAAAAAATCTTTTCCATTTACCATTAGTTTTTGTGCTGTTTTACCTTCCACCGAAATTTCACCGTCTTTATTAACAGATACGCCAGGTAGTTTTTTAAGAACATCTTCTAACTTCTTTTCGGTTCCGTTGGTAAACGAATCGGAGTTGTAAATAATGGTATCGCCACTTATTCTTACAGGCATTTCTCTAACAATTTCAACCGTCTCAATGGTGTTGGAATTGGATAAAACAATATTAAAAGTTTGATTTTCTTTTGTAGTCGTAATTTTTTGTTCAAAAGGGGCATAACCTATATAACCAGCTTTAATAATATATTCTGTATTGGCTTTTAAGTTTAATGAAAATTCCCCTTTTTCACTGGTGATGTTATACGCATCCATCGCTTTTGTAACTTGGTTTATGGCCATTACATTGGCTGTTTCTATAACCAAATTGTCGCCATCTTTCAGTATTCCTGAAACCTTTACGGATTGTGCGTAACTCATTCCGATAAGAAATAAGCTTAGTACTAAAATTATTTTTTTCATTAAGTCTGTTTGTTAATTTTTTGTTTCACGGATCATAATAGGACCATCATTGTCTTCCATTCGTTTTTGCATTTTTTTCTCGTATTTCTCGTATTCTTTTTTAGAAATGATTTTACCAGCATTAGGAATTTTTACTTTTACTGTTTCATTGTTTTTTATGCTTACTTTGGTGCAAAAGTAAATATAATTTTCATTTTCCAGTTGTAATATCAATCCAGGTAAACCCCATACGCCATTTGGACCAAAGCTAACAGGTATTTCACTGGTGTACCAAGCTGTAATAGTTTTTGGTTCTGGTTTTTTCATTTCAAATAATGAAGATTTTCCGTTCTTTGTTTTTTCTTGATAACGTTCGTATGCTTCTAAATCATTTTTAGAAACCGGTTCAATATAAGTTGCTTTTACGCAGTTATAATCACCAATTATTTTTGTTTCGTTGGAAATTTCCCAAGCCATTTTTGGTAACGAATCTTTTATCACAAATTCATCACCAAAAATATCTTCCTCGGTGTATGAAATTTTATCTTTTGTATTCATATATTTATCTCCATCACCAGACATACTAACACTAACAGAAAAAGACACGCCACCTTGTCCTGGTTTTGGTTTTTCTAATGCTACCACTTCTTCAAAAAGCGCTTCGTTTTTATTGAATGTTAAAAGGTAATTTTTTTGAAATGCTTTTGCCATAGCTTCCTTCATTGCTTCTTTATCAAAACCAATTATTGCATCTTCTGCTGCTTCTTTTTCAGATTCTTTTGAAACTGAAACAGCTTCTTTTTTAGATTTATTTTGAATGGTTTGATATTCCACTTTTCCATAAAAATCTTGCCCAAAAAGGGTGACAGAGAAAAGTAATAAACAGAATTTAGACATATTTTTCATAATATTTGGGGATTAATTAATATTACTATTTTATCTTGAATATCTCATTTGCATACCACCTCTTGATCCAGGTCCGCCACCCATTTCACTCATTTCTTTCATTTTTTTAATCATTATATCGTCGTATTCTTTTTGTGAGACTTTGTCACCACCAGTTGGCGCTTTGATTTCGATTTTCTCTTTTACATTCAGTACTAATTTCGAACACATAATTATGGTTTTTCCGTCATTAACTTCCATAATTAAACCAGGTAAACCCCAATATTCATCAGGACCTTGGTTTACAGGAATTTCTGGACAATACCATGCAGTTACAGTTACTTCTTTTGGCATGTCAATGTCTTCAAAAAAGTTGGTTTTCTTTTCTTCTTTTTTCTCAGAAGTATCTTTTTCGTCAACTTTTCCTTCTTCTGTTTCTTTTTTTGGTGCTTCTTTTTTTCTTCTATAATTTCTAAAGTCGGTTTTACTGGCTTCTTTGATTGCTGTTGCTTTAAAACAAGTGTAATCGCCAATTTTTTTAGATTCATCACTTAGTACCCATTTTAAATTTGGTAACGAGTCTTTTATCAAAAATTCTTTTCCAAAAACTTCTTTATCAACCGTGTATTGTTTTTCTTTAACGTTTTTAAAATAAGTGCCGCCACCGCCCATAAAAGAAGCCATCATTCTACCGCCACCGCCTTGTCCGGGTGCATCAAGTTTTTCTTCTTCTTTGTATATTGAGGCAGATTTATCGAAATTTAGAACGAATGTTTTTTCAAACATTTTTTTCATTCTTTCCATAATTTGATTTTTCATTTCAGGAGTCATGTCTTTGTTTCCGTCAAAGTTTTTGGCAAATTCTGATGTAGACGTTTTAGATTCATAAACCGCCATTCCTTGAAAGTCTTTCTGTGCAGTTGCCATAAAAGTTGTTAAACCCATTACGGCTAAAAATATTTTTTTCATCTTTTAGTTTATTTTATATTAGTTTAGACTCTAAAAATAGCTAATAGTTACATGATAATTTGTTATTTTTGTGTTAATATTAAAACTATGCGATTTTTTCTTCTCTTTTATTTAACTGTTTATTTTACTTCCGCTCAAAATATTGATGTGGAGCGTGTAGGCAATAAACCATATAAGTACAGTACTTATTGGGGAAATGATTTATCTGGGAATTCTTATTTTTCTTCAAGTAATAATTTGTATAAAATTAATAAAATAGACACGTTAAATTATTCTAACAATACATTTGGAAAAATTTCAAGTGTAGAAACATTTAATATGTTACAAACGGTTATTTTTTATAAAGAAAACAATGCTTTTGTTTTGGTAGATGCTCAGCTTAATGAAATTAATACTACTATTTTTTCGGAAATTAATTGCGAATTTTTAAAACCTGCTTCTCAAAATGAATTTTGGTTTTATGATAGTTTAAGTCAGCTAATAGGCTTGTATAATTTGAATTCTAAACAATTAAAATTTCTATCTAACCCAATCAAAAACATTAAGTATTCTCAATCTGATTATAATTATTTGTATTGGATTGATAATGAAAACAATTGTTATTCAATTTCTAAATTCGGAAAAATAATTAATTTAGGCAAAGTAATTGCTTTTGAAAAAATATTTTTTTTAAGTCAAAGAGATTTGTTTTATCTTTTTGATGGTAATATATATTATTATACCTTTGAAAATCAATTATCAACAAGAATAAATATTAATGAAAATTTGATAGCTAATTTTTTCTATACAGATGGATTTTTTTCTATTTTTACCAACAATCAATTAAGTACCTATCAAATAAAAAAATAAAATATGCATATAGCTATTGCAGGAAATATTGGGGCTGGAAAAACCTCATTAACTAGATTGTTATCTAAACATTTTAGATGGGAAGCACATTTCGAAGATGTAGATGATAATCCTTATTTAGATGATTTTTATCACTCCATGGAACGTTGGAGTTTTAATTTGCAAATTTATTTCTTAAACAGTCGTTTTCGACAAATTCTAGAGATAAGAAAATCAGGAAAAAAAACTATTCAGGACAGGACCATTTATGAAGATGCCTTTATTTTTGCGCCTAATTTGCATGCGATGGGTTTAATGTCTAATAGAGATTATACCAATTATAAGTTACTTTTTGATTTAATGGAAGACCTTGTAGGTCCGCCAGATTTGCTAATTTACTTAAGAAGTTCAATTCCTAATTTAGTAGACCAAATTCATAAGCGTGGCAGAGAATACGAGAACTCTATATCTATCGATTATTTAAGCAGATTGAATGAGCGCTACGAAGCATGGGTTACTACGTATGATAAAGGAAAGCTATTAATTATTGATGTAGATGATATTGATTTTGTAAATAGCCCAGAAGATTTGGGAAATATTATTAACAGAATTGATGCTGAAATCAACGGATTATTTTAGTGAAAACATAAAAAAATGCCTCAACAAAAGTTGAGGCATTTTTTGTAAAACACAAAGTGCAAACTATTTCAATCCTTCTACTTTAGCTTTTACTTCTTCTAGAGAACCTTCAAAAGTTTGAACATTTACATTATCGTTTATAGAAGTAGTAACTGTAGCTTTTGCTTTTCCGTTAACGTTTTTAATTTCTACTTTAACGTTTTTATCAGCGTCTTTAGAACAGCAAGATTTTTCTCCTTCATTTGCTACAAATTTTCCATCGGCATCATAATGAGCCATGCACATTTCTTTTTCTTCAGCGGTACAACCTAAAGAATCGCACATTTTTGCACATGCTTCTTTGGTCATAGTTGCGCATTTTGTCATATCGCATTTACCCATTTCTGAAGTGCCATCAGCATTCATTTCAACAGTGTATTTCATTTCTTTTTTAGTTCCTTCAGAATGACCTCCTAAAATAGGTGCGATTACCAATCCAATCAAACACGTTAATTTGATTAAGATGTTCATTGATGGTCCAGAAGTATCTTTAAATGGATCTCCAACAGTATCTCCAGTTACGGCAGCTTTGTGAGCATCAGAACCTTTGTATGTCATTTCTCCGTTGATTTCTACACCTGCTTCAAAAGATTTTTTAGCGTTGTCCCAAGCACCACCTGCGTTGTTTTGGAATACTGCCCAAAGTACACCTGAAACGGTAACTCCGGCCATATAGCCACCTAACATTTCAGCAATTAATTGGTTATCATCTGGGTAAACTAATTTTCCTAAAAGTACAATTGCAATTGGAAAACCGATGGTTAAAATTCCTGGCAACATCATTTCGCGCAAAGCGGCTTTAGTTGAAATTTCCACACATTTACCATATTCTGGTTTGCCTGTTCCTTCCATAATTCCTGGAATCTCTTTGAACTGACGACGTACTTCGTATACCATATCCATAGCAGCTTTTCCAACAGAATTCATCGCTAAAGCAGAGAAAACTACTGGAATCATTCCACCTATAAATAACATGGCTAATACTGGTGCTTTGAAAATATTAATTCCGTCAATTCCTGTAAACGTTACATAAGCAGCAAACAAAGCTAAAGAGGTTAACGCAGCCGAAGCGATTGCGAATCCTTTTCCTGTTGCAGCAGTTGTATTTCCTACTGAATCTAAAATATCGGTACGCGTACGCACTTCTTTAGGAAGTTCACTCATTTCAGCAATTCCACCTGCGTTATCAGAAATTGGTCCGAAAGCATCAATGGCTAATTGCATTGCAGTTGTTGCCATCATAGCTGAAGCGGCAAGCGCTACACCATAAAAACCTGCAAACGCATACGAAGACCAAATTGCCGCAGCAAATAATAATACTGTTGGGAAAGTTGAAATCATACCAGTTGCTAAACCTGCAATTACATTTGTTCCTGCTCCTGTAGATGATTTTTGAACAATAGCCAAAACCGGTTTTGTTCCTAATCCTGTATAATATTCAGTTACTGATGAAATGGCTCCACCAACTATTAATCCTACAATAGTAGCATAGAAAACACGCATAGAAGAAATGTCTTTCAATCCTTCACCGTAAAATTCCATTTTCATAGTTGTTGGTAACATATATTCTACTAAAAAGTAACATGCAATTAAAGTCAGTCCAATAGAAACCCAGTTTCCAATGTTCAACGCTTTTTGTACTTGTGCTTCCTTAGCATCATCACTTGAAATTTTAACTAACATGGTTCCGATGATAGAAAATAAAATTCCAAAACCAGCAATTGCCATTGGTAATAAAATTGGTCCGATTCCGCCAAAAGCATCATCGATTTTTCCACCCATATCTTTAATTACGTAATTTCCTAAAACCATAGCAGCTAAAACCGTTGCTACATACGAACCAAATAAATCGGCACCCATACCAGCTACGTCACCTACGTTATCACCAACATTATCTGCAATTGTCGCAGGATTTCGAGGATCATCTTCTGGAATACCCGCTTCCACTTTTCCTACTAAATCGGCACCTACATCGGCAGCTTTGGTATAAATACCGCCACCCACACGAGCAAATAAGGCTATCGATTCAGCACCTAATGAGAAGCCTGCTAAAGTTTCTAATACGATGGTCATTTTTTCGGTTCCATCTACTCCCCAAACTCCGCCCATAAAGAAACGGAAGAAGACAATGAAAAAAGTGGTTAGTCCTAAAACAGCTAAACCAGCAACACCTAATCCCATTACTGTTCCGCCACCAAAAGATACTTTTAAGGCTTGTGGTAAACTAGTACGAGCAGCTTGAGTTGTACGTACATTGGTTTTAGTTGCAATTTTCATTCCCATATTTCCTGCTAAAGCAGAGAAAAATGCGCCAAAAATAAAGGCAATTACAATTAGCCAATGTGTGGTTGGAACGAAAAAAGAAATGGCTCCAAGAACTATACTCGCGCCTATAACAAAAAAGCTTAATAATCTGTATTCTGCTTTTAAGAAAGCCAATGCACCTTCATAGATGTAATCTGAAATTTCTTTCATTTTACCGTCTCCTGCATCTTGTTTTAATACCCATGTGCGTTTAATTGCCATAAAAAGCAATCCTATAATTGCCATAACAATTGGCAAGTAAATCATAAAATCATTCATAGTTTCTTGTAAAAAGTTAATTTTAAATTTAATCGAGCAAAATTAAACAAAAAAGGCAATTATTCTAACGATAATTGCCTTTTTTACTAAAATTAGGGGAATTTTTTATTTTATGCTAAATAATCCCTCTGGTTTATTTTCAATTTCTTCAAATCGTTGGCTTCATTCTTTTAAGATAGCGTGCGCTTCATTTAAGTCACCCGGCCATTTTGTTTTCTAAATCTTTGTATTCTTAAAAGAAGTGTTCATGTCAGTTTAAGTGTTTTTTTTCGACGGAAAAGTTAGAAAAAAGATAGAAGATAGTGAGGCCTGCATTTGATTTTTTATATTATTGATTTTGTAGTAATATTAATACATCAATGAAGTTCCTTTTGCCTTTTAATTTAAAAATAAAAACCAAAACCTACCCGTATTGTAAATTTTCTGGCATCGGGAATATTAAAATAACTGCCTCGCCAAGCTGCATCAATTCGCATTACTTTAAATATGTTACCTATTCCTGCAGAATATTCAATATAGCCATCAACTGGTGCTTGATAATTTTGTCCGGAGGCATTAATTGCTTTGTTTTCATTTGAAACAGAACCATAAACGGCTTTTGCCCCAATAATTTCTCTCCAATTTAATTTTCTTAATAGCGGCACTCTTGAAAATAATTTACCATTAAAATTATGCTCCAAATGTAGTGAAGTATATTGATCGGCTACGAAATCGTAATAATTTAATAAATTGTAGGTGTTGTCGATAATAAAAAAAGATTGGTTTCCAGGAATAATTCCCATTAAAGATAAAGGTACTGTTCCAAAGGTTTTACCAACTTCTAAAGTAGTAAATAGTCGGCCAAATCCGCCAATTAATATAGGCTGACGATAAAACATTTGTAACTTGGAATAACTGAAGTCGCTATTTAAAACCCCTTTTAAACCTTGAGAGTAACTAACAAAAATTCTTGGATAATTTAAATCTACCTCTATTCGGTCTACACCATATCCAATCATTTTTCGATTTGGCGTATAATTGACTAAGAAATTGACTTCAGATTGGGTAATTTTGTTTGCCGTTCGACTAAATGTGTCATCCGTAAAATAATCTAATTTGAATTCGGAAGAAGCAGAAGATAAAGTTCTGTAAGAAAAACTACTTTCGAAAACCAAATTTTTAACAGGCTCTATTTCAAAACCTAAATTAGTTAAATTGACATTAGTTAATTTGTTGTTTGTACCACTTGAAAAGAAGGAAGAAGACGCAAAACTTCTACCTAATACATCATTAGAAGTGGTTAAACTTACGCCAATTTGTTCGACGTCTCTTCGGTTTCCAAATGAGGCAATAAATCTATTTTTCTTATCCAACATTACACGTGCATTGATGCCGTATTTTACTTTTTGGTCTTTAAAACCGTAAGCGGTATACCCTTGAATACGCCAAGGATCGTTGGTGCCAAAGTAAGTTCTTCCACCTAATCTAATGCGTTGCCCTTCTACATCATTATAACCAAAAGTAGAGAAAACGGGGCCGATATCAAATTTTCCAACTTGTATGTAACCACTTCCTAAAATGGATACAATATTGTAAAAACGTTTAATTTTTGGTACCGTTTTTAAAGTGTCTAGCATCTCATAAATTCCTTTTTCATTAGAATTTAAACTTTCAAATCTATTTTCTTCCCAATATTCCTCCGTTTTAGCATACGCTTCTTTGTTGAACGTGTTTACTTCTTCACGGTAAAATTTATCGTCTTTTTCTCGGTTGAATTCGTGATTTTTAAACATGGTAGTTCGTTTGCCATACATGCCATTTGAGCCTTCTTTTTTTGTAAGGGCAAAATCTGTCATCATGTGATCTCGTTTCAATAGGAAAACCGAATCGTTAAGTACGTCAAATTCTTGTTCAATATAAATATCTCGTACCCAGTTTATGTTAGCACTTTTGCTTGCTTCCATATTGATGCTTTTTATAGCAAAAGTGGAATCGTTTACCCAAAAATCACCCTTAAAAGTCAATTCGTTTTTCCGTCTGGGATAATATACAATGTTATAGCACCATTTTTTATCAATAAAAGTACTATCGGCTAAAACATAATTATATACTTGAATTCCTGTTCGAGATATCGGA
>NSHO01000012.1 GCA_002737105.1 Flavobacteriales bacterium
CGCTTGAAATCGCTAGTGATTATTTTTTTCTTTTTTAAAAACGTTTTTTCTTTCTAACTTTTCGGTATATTTGTTGGCGCTTGGGCTTAAATTACGCAACAAAGCCAAGCGGCAAAACGTTATAAAACCTAAAAAAAGCTGTTTATGGCTACTCGCCATCATTTATGTATAAAAAACCAGCTACTTGTGCTGAAACCAATTGGTTCCGTCATCAAAATAGGCTTTAAATTCTGAGTTTACAGGCGTACCATGTAAAATACGATTCTTATAATTTTTACGAATAATATAATTAAAAGAACCCTTAACCTCTAAAAAAAACTAGATACAACATGAAAGTAAATCTAATAAAAACAATGAACTGTTTATTTCTGTTTATGCTATGTATAGTGAGTCAGACAGCAATTGCTCATGATACACACTCTCATAATGAAAGTGTAAAAAAATGGTTTATTGAAAAAGATAATATAACGATACAAGGAAATTTCTTTATGTACAAAAACGGAAAAGTGTATATTGAAGATACTCAAGGCAAATTATTTTCTTTTCCAATGGCGTCGTTGTCAAAAAAAGATCAAGCATTTGCAACCGAAAAGCAAATTAGTATTATGACCCTCAATAGTGGAATTTTGAAACCTAAAGTTGTGATTGATAACACTAATTTATATCAAAAAATGACTTTGATATGTTTGATGTTATTGGTTTTTAGCTATTTATTATATCGAAATCCAGATAGAAGTAAGTACAAATATCTGGCTTCGATAATTTATTTAGGTGCGTTATTTACACTTGGCAGTTTTGCGAAAAAAGCTGTTTCAACTACTGACCCTTTATTAGTTACGGCGGCTTTTGCACCGTTTTCTTCAACCGTTAGCACCAGTTATGATGCCAGCAATTTTTATGTAAATGCAACAGGAATTCCTGCACATACCATGATGGTCGGAATTTCTAATCACGGATGGCAACAACAAGTGCCGATGCCAAAATGTTATGTCAGTCCAAATCATTGGCAATTTACTTTAAATCCAGTTGCGGCAGCCACGCCAGTGCCAGTATCTGCAACACATTTTACGAAAGGTGCTATTGCAATTGCCACAAATGGTGTTCCGATTTTTAATTATCATACCAATACAGGCGTCGATTCGTACACCGATGGTCAGTTGGATAATTTTGGTGGACATTGTGGTCGGGGCGACGATTATCACTATCATATTGCACCAATGTTTTTGCAATCGGCAGCCAATTTGCCTATCGCTTACGCACTTGATGGCTATGCAGTTTATGGTAGTTTAGAGCCAACAGGAGCAGCAATGGCAACACTTGATGCCAATCACGGACATTTATTTGCTGGCGTATATCATTATCACGGTACTGCAACTGCTCCTTATATGATAGGAAATATGGTGGGCGTAGTTACTGAAGATGCCAATTTGCAAATCATTCCGCAGCCGCAAGGCAGTCCTGTTCGGACTGAAAATTGGATGCCTTTAAACGGAGCATTAATCACATCGTGTGTGCCAAATACCAACAATGGATACAACACGAGTTACAGTAAAAATCTAGTTTCGGGTTATGCTACAAATTATACTAAATTATCGGTAAGTCCTTATACTTACACCTTCCAATATGTAACCCCAACAGGTACTACGACTACAAATTATAACGGTCAAGCCAATTGTGCGGTGCCAAATTTGGCCGCTGCCAATTTTATTGCTTTGGAACAAAACATAAAATTATTTCCAAATCCAGCTACAGATATTTTGCAAATTAATCTGGGCGATTCCGATTTAGAAAAAGGCGTCCAATCTATTTATTTATACGATTTAAACGGCAGAATTTTATTTAAAACCAATCATTTTATTCCATCGTTAGACATTAAAAATGTGTCGAAAGGGAATTATGTTGTGAAGATTCAATTTGAAAATTCGGTTGTTACAAAAAAATTAATCGTGAAGTAGTAAATATGCCAAGAAGACATGAATTTTATTTAGAAACTTCGTGTCTTTGTGGCAATAAAAATATCAAAAATAATCTATGTGAACCTCTGTGTAACAAACCCATTGCAAAGCAATAACCCAATCAATGAAAACAATAATCTTCCTCTTTATATCTTCAATTTCGTTTGCACAAAGCATTCAAAAAACAATTAATTTATTGCCTGATACGGGGCAAACAGGAAGTTTTACAACCACTTTTGGCGAAGATAATGATTATACAATAAACGCTCCATCCTATAACAATAACGGCAACGGCACGATAACCGATAATGTTACAGGATTGATGTGGCAGCAAGCCGATGGCGGCGAAATGACCATTGAAAATGCTATAATTTATGCCGATAATTTGATTTTGGGTGGTTTTTCTGATTGGAGATTGCCAACACCAATTGAAAGTTTTAGCATTTTGAACCATCAAAATAATAATCCTGCCGTGAGCAATATTTTTACGGCAAGTGCCGCAGAATATTGGTGGACAAACAAATTTCAGGTGGGCGCTGCAACCAAAGTTTGGTGCACCAATGCTGGAGGCGGTATTGGCAATCACCCAAAAGCTGAAACGATGAGTGCTGGTGGCATAAAAAAATTTCATGCCCGAGCCGTTCGGGATGTTACATTGCCAACAACAATTTCCAATCATTTTACCGACAATGGTAACGGCACGATTACGGATAATTTAACACAATTGATGTGGCAAAAAGTTCCCAATCCAAATTTTTTTACTTGGGAAAATGCCCTAATTTATGCTGAGGGTTTGAACTTGGCAACTGCCTCAGATTGGCGTCTACCAAACATCAAAGAGCTACAATCGTTGAACGATGAAACGGTTTCAAATCCATCGGCAAACACCACTTTTTTTCCTGCAATAGGGGTGCATAATTATTGGAGTTCGACCAGTTTGCCTAATCAAACTACAAAGGCTTGGTATTGGAGTACCATTTTTGGAGTAACTACTTATGACACCAAAACCAACACTAATTTCGTAATTTGTGTTCGTGGCATTCCAGCAGTTTTAGCAATCAATGAAGTCGATTTTAAATCAAAAATTAAAGTTTTCCCCAATCCATTTTCGTCTAATATAACTATTGAAAATGCAATTGGAAACGAAACATTTATCTTGTACAATCAATTGGGGCAGGAAGTTTTTTCGGGCAAAAATATAAAACAAAAAGATTTTACTTATTTACAAAGTGGTGTTTATTATCTATTGGTAAAAGACAGCTATTTAAAAACAATTAAGGTAATTAAAGAATAGGTTAAAATTAAAAAACGACAAAAACGGCAGCACATAAAAGAGTCTAGGAGCAATTTGGGCATCTGGCTTAATGGAAAAATTGGTTTGTATTTGGAAGATTTGGCAAATCTGAAAATAGGGCTTAATTTAGTACTAAACTGCTTTTAGCTCGGGAACATTACGTTCTGGCTATTCTATTTTATACCGCTTATATTTTCTTGGTTTTTACTAAATACATTAAAACTGCAATTGGAATTAACAAAATGCCAATAAAAATTAATCGGGATTGAAATAAACTTGGCACTAAAAGTAATGTTATCAATAAACCACCTATTGCCCCACCTAAATGTGCGGTATGCCCAATATTATCATACCTTCCTTTCATACCATAAACGGAATATCCTAAATACAGAAATGCAAAAATATAACCAGGAATAGGAATGGCAAAAAACATTCGCAACTCAATTTCTGGATACAATAAAATGGCACAATAAATAATTCCTGTAACCGCACCAGAAGCACCAATAGCAGAATAATTGAGTTCGTTTTTATGAATGTAATACGTTAATACACTTCCCATTAACATACTTCCGAAATAAATAATTAGAAAATTTATGGTGCTAAATTCTTGTGTTAAAAAATTGGCGAAACTCCAAAAACTAAACATGTTAAACGCAAAATGAAACCAATCGGCATGTAAAAAACCAGAAGTAATCATACGAAATTGCTCTCCCGATTTAATTTTTGAAATGTTAAACTTAAAACGATCAAAAAAAGCAACGTTGGACAAACCCATAAACGTAACCAAGGTTGTAATTGCAATAATAATGGTTGAAACAGAATACATATAAAATAATTTTAATGAAGCTAAAGGTACTATAAATATTGAAAAATCAATACCAAAAACATATTAAGGCATTATTTTCTAAGAAGTAACAAAACATGTATATTTGTAAAAAAAATTCATGCAATTTCTATTATATATTTTAATTTACCCTTTCATTTGGATACTATCTATTTTGCCATTTCCGGTATTATACTTATTATCTGACTTTGTGTACTTTCTTGTTTATCGCATTATTAAATACCGAAAAAGAGTGGTTCGAGTAAATATCGCTTTAGCACTACCTCATCTTTCCGAAAAAGAAAGAACTAGTATTGAAAAGAAATTCTACGCTCATTTGTGCGATTTATTTCTTGAAATGATCAAAACATTATCCATTTCAAAAAAGGAAATTGAAAAACGCTATACCTTTTCAAACATGGAAGTGTATTACGATTTGGAAAAAAAAGAAAAAAGTATTGCTTTATTGTGCGCGCATTATGCCAGTTATGAATGGGCTGTTTCTATGAATTATCATATTCATTTTATGGGTTATGGCGTGTATAAAAAATTAGCCAATCCGTATTTCGATAAATTGGTAAGAAAAATACGTTCTAAATTTAAAAGTCATTTAATTGATAGTAAAGAAACTATTCCTACAATGGCCTCAAATTTCAGAAATAAAAATTACAGTTTGTATGGATTAGTGAGTGACCAATCTCCAAAAGTAAGCACCACACATTATTGGCAAAAATTTATGGGAATAGAAGTTCCTGTGCATACCGGAGGGGAAATGTTAGCCAAAAAATACGATATGAATGTGATTTTCTTAAAGACAAAGAAACTAAAACGCGGGTATTATGAAGCTAGTTTTGAAGTACTTTCTGACGGCAATACCAAAGATTTTCCAAATTACGAAATCACCGATAATTTCCTAAAATTAGTAGAACAACAAATTTATGACGCCCCAGAATTTTATTTATGGACGCATAAACGTTGGAAGCACAAGAGGTGATTTGGGTAAAAGGTTTTGGGTAAAGGGTAAATAGTAAAAATTTAATATATATTTCTTTTAATTGAACCAACTTTTCACCATTTCAACTTCCGGTCTACTATCATTTTTATGATTGAAATCGTTTTTAGTAGGATGGTACACGTAATCTTCTTGCCAAGTAGTGAAGTTTTCAGCTACATCAATAATCGCATCACAAACCAACTGAATTTCTTCTGTAGTAGTTGTTGGGTGAATTGACATTCTAATCCAACCTGGTTTATTGGTTAAATCGCCTTCATTAATGCTGCAAGTAATAGAATTTGAAGTTTCTTCGTTTACATTCAGTAAATAATGTCCATAAGTTCCAGCGCAACTACAACCACCACGAACTTGAATACCGAATTTATCGTTTAGTAATTTTACACCTAAATTAAAGTGCAAATCGGTAATGTAAAATGAAATTACCCCTAACCTATCCGTGTGTTCTGCTGCTAAAATATGTATGTTTTCAATTGGTGCTAATCGTTCAAAAATATAATCTACCAGTTCGTGTTCTCTATCTAAAATAGAAGCCACACCCATTTTCTCTTTTAACTGAATAGCAAGTGCGGCTTTGATCACTTGTAAGAAACCAGGCGTTCCACCATCTTCTCTATCTTCAATATTGTCGATATATTGGTGTTCGCCCCAAGGGTTGGTCCAAGAAACCGTTCCGCCACCCGGACAATCAGGAATATTGTTTTTATATAATTCTTTATTAAAAATCATCACACCACAAGAACCAGGTCCACCTAAAAATTTATGTGGCGAAAAGAAAATAGCATCTAAATACGCTTCTTTATCTTCGGGATGCATATTAATATCAACATAAGGTCCTGAACAAGCAAAATCTACAAAGCAAACGCCATTATTTTGATGCATAATTTTAGCCACTTTATGATACGGCGTTTTTATTCCAGTTACGTTAGAGCAAGATGTAATAGAAGCAATTTTAAAACTTCTATCCTTATATTGGTGTACTAATTTTGTGAAATTATCTATAGAAAACAAACCGTTTTCATCTGCAGGAATCACTACAACGTCTGCAATAGTTTCTAACCAAGATGTTTGATTAGAATGGTGTTCCATGTGCGAAATAAAAACAATTGGTTGAATTTCATTTGGAATGGTGGTATATTCTTTTAAGTTTTCAGGAATGCGCAAACCTAAAATACGCTGAAATTTATTTACTACCGCTGTCATTCCCGTTCCGTCTGTAATCAATACGTCGTTGTCGGTTGCGTTTACATGGTCTTTTATAATATGACGCGCTTCATGATACGCCATAGTCATAGCCGTTCCAGTAATAGAAGTTTCTGTATGTGTATTAGCCACAAAAGGGCCAAAAGTATTCATTAGTTTTTCTTCAATTGGTCGGTACAATCTTCCGCTTGCCGTCCAATCTGTATAAACAATGTTTTGTTTCCCAAATGGCGACACAAAAGATTGATTAATTCCGATTATATCTTTTCTATACTGCTGAAAATAAATTTCCAACTTAGATTTTGTTTCTATTGCAATCATGCTATGAAATTTGCTACAAATATACATTTTATTAAATATCTTATAAAAATTTTATTCTGTAACTTTGTAAATTATTTTAAACCCATGTCAATTCAATTTCTACATAAGTTTACCACAAATTTGCCTTCAGATCCTATTGAAGAAAACTATACGCGTCAAGTCAGTAACGCTGCTTTTTCTTATGTAAAACCGAAAATTCCTAGACGTCCAAAATTACTTCATCTGGCCAAAGAAGTTCAGAATTTAATTGGTTTTTCGGATGACTTTGTACAATCTGAATCGTTTTTAAATTTGGTTTCTGGTGCAGAAATTATTGGAAACTCGAAACCATTTGCTATGAACTATGCCGGGCATCAGTTTGGCAATTGGGCTGGACAACTTGGAGATGGAAGAGCAATTGTACTAGGTGAAATTGAACATAACAATCAGCTTTTTACCTTACAATTAAAAGGTGCTGGTCCTACACCCTACTCCAGACGCGCTGATGGTTTGGCGGTTTTACGATCTTCTATACGAGAACATTTGTGTAGCGAAGCTATGTTTCATTTGGGCGTTCCAACAACACGTTCTTTATCTTTAGTTTCCACTGGTGATGAGGTAGTGCGAGATGTCATGTACAATGGAAATGCCGCGTTAGAAAAAGGCGCAATTGTGTGCCGAATAGCACCAAGTTTTATTCGTTTTGGAAGTTTTGAATTGTTTGCATCACAAAATGACATTGAAAATTTAAAATTACTTGCTGACTATACAATTACAACTTACTATCCTGAAATTAAAATAGACGGAAAAGAAAAATACATTGCATTTTTTAAAACTATTGCCGAAAAAACAAGAGAAATGATAGTGCATTGGCAGCGTGTAGGATTTGTGCATGGCGTAATGAATACCGATAATATGAGCATTCACGGCATAACAATTGATTACGGACCTTACGGATGGCTTGAAAACTTCGATCCAAATTGGACACCCAACACAACTGATGCAACTGGCAAAAGATACCGCTTTGGTAACCAATCGAATATAGCTTTATGGAATTTATATCAATTGGCCAATGCACTTTATCCGCTAATTGAAGAAGCTGCACCTTTGGAAGAAATTCTTAATGATTATGCCAAAAAATACGATGAAGATTTTTTAGAAATGATGTTAAAAAAATTGGGTATTACTTCTAAAAATGACGAAAACGAAAATCTGATTCAACAATTGCTATATAATTTAGAACAAACGGAAACTGATTATACAATTTTCTTTAGAAATTTAAATCAGATTGAAAAAACAGATACTAGTGAAGATTGTGTAGCAAAAATTACCGCTTCCTTTTACAAACCTGAAGAAGTTAGAGGCATTGTTTTAGAAACTTGGCATTTTTGGTTTGCGCACTATCTAACACTTTTAAATAAAGAACTAGTTTCAGACCAAGAGCGAAAAACACTTCAAAATTCGGTGAATCCGAAATATGTTTTACGAAATTATATGGCACAAATGGCCATTGAATTGGCAGAAAAAGAAGATTATTTGTTACTAAACGAATTGTACAAACTCCTTTTAAATCCGTATGAGGAACAACCAAAATATGAAAAATGGTTTGCCAAAAGACCCGATTGGGCAAGAGAAAAAATTGGAAGTTCTATGCTGAGTTGTAGTTCTTAGTTTAGATTTATTAGATTTTTAGACTTCTTAGATTATTAGAATAAAAAAACCGATAGAAAACTATCGGTTTTTTTTATGCTTTTTCGTAACGTTCCATTTCGCGGTCGTAAAATTCGCCAGCAAGCGTAATTAAATGTTCCATTTCAACTTCAAGTTCTTTTTGATCTTCTTCTTCAACATCTTCTAAAAACTCTACAGAATCGTCTTTTAGATTGATAAAAAATCGTGGATATTCTAAATGAATGACAAAAATATCATCTGGAAAATCGGTATTGTCACCTGTTACAAATTTTGGTAATTCCATATTTTAAAATTTTCAATTATAAATTTTGAATTTTCAAAAGTACAAATTTTTTGTCTTTTGTCTTTAATCTATGATCTATTTTCTAAAATCATCTATGTAATTTTAATAGAAATCTAAATCTTAGATAAAGCATTAGTGCCGCAGCTGTTAATCCTGCTAATAAGCCAATCCAAACGCCCTCTGCTTTTAAATTTGTATACAATCCCAAATAAATTGATATTGGAAAACCAATTATCCAATACGCCACAAAGGTTAAATACATGGGTACTTTTACATCTTGTAAACCCCGTAATGCGCCTAAAACAACCACTTGAATACCATCAGAAATTTGGAAAAAAGCTGCAATAATTAATAATTTTGAAGATACAGAAAGTACTTCTTTCACTTCAGTTGCATTTAATGCCATTTCTGAATTTACAAAAAACGAGGGGAAAACCTGACTTCCTAGCATAAAAATTACTGCAAAAATAATTTCTAAAATAATAGCCATTAAGAAAATAGAATGGGCTACCGTATTTAGTTTATTATAATCATTTAACCCTTTCTGATTGGCTACCCGAATCATAGCTGTAACACTTAATCCCATGGCAAACATAAAAGTTAATGAAGCCAAACTTAATGCAATTTGATTAGCTGCTTGACTAGTAGTGCCTATCATTCCACACAACCAAATGGCCCCTGTAAATAATGCCACTTCAAAAAACATTTGCATAGAAGAAGGAATACCCAACTTAATAATTTTATCTGAAACACTTTTTTGAAATGATTGCCAACCAAAATTCTTAAAGAAAGATTTAAATTTATCGTTTTTAGACAAAATATAATGCATGTAAATTACCATAAAAATACGTGCTATTAAGGTACCTATTGCCGAGCCAACAATACCCATTTTAGGAAACATAAACAATCCAAAAACCAATAAAGCATTAATTACTATATTTATAATGTTTCCGTAAATTGTGGCATACATGGAATATTTTGTTTCGCTCATTCCATCTGCAAACTGTTTGTATGCTTGAAAAATTACAAGTGGTACTAATGAAAAGCCTACAATATCTAAGAATGGTTTGGCTAATTTCACTACATCCGCAGGTTGGTTCATGAATGACAATAAAGGTTTGGCAAAAAACAACAAAAAGAACAATCCAAAACCTAAAATAGTACATAAAATTAATCCGTTTTGAAAAGCTGTTCTTCCGCCTTCTCTATCTTTTGTACTGTCAAATTCGGCTATAATTGGTGTAATAGCTGTTGAAAAACCAATTCCAATTGACATGCCTATGAAAATAAAACTATTTCCTAAAGAAACTGCAGCTAATTCTGTAGAACCCAATTGTCCTACAAAAATATTATCTACGACTCCAACTAGCGTGTGACCCACCATTCCTAAAATAACAGGTAAAGCTAAATTGAAATTGTATTTGAATTCTTGGAAGTATTTTTTCATTTTGTTACACAGAGGTTCGCAGAGGTTCACAGAGTTACACAGAATACAAAAATAATTTTGTGAATCTTTGTGGTGTTTCTCAGTGTGTCTCTGCGTAATATCTTATTTTAATTTTTCTACTAACTCTTCTATCGAAACTATTTCTTGTACACCAGAAACCAAATCTTTAATTTTATATTGATTTTGTTTGATTTCTTCTTCACCAACTAAAACTGCAAATTGAATGCCTTTTTTCTCAGCAAATTGGAATTGTTTGGCCATTTTAGCCGCATCTGGATACATTTCAACTTTAATACCGTTTTGTCTTAATTGCGCAATGGCTTTTAATGAAAATAACGTTTCGGCTTCACCAAAATTTATAAATAATGCTTTTGAAGATGTGCTTACTGTTTCTGGAAACAAACCTAATTCTTCTAAAACCAAATAAATTCGATCTAATCCGAATGAAATTCCCACGCCACTCATATTTTTTAATCCAAAAATACCTGTTAAATCATCATAACGACCCCCACCACCGATGGAACCCATAGCTACCTCTTTTGGAGCTTCTACCTCAAAAATAGCACCTGTGTAGTAATTTAATCCACGGGCTAATGTTACATCTACATCCAAATTTGCAGATTGCAAACCTAATTCATTAATAGCATTACAGATGAATTTCAATTCTTCAACACCTTTTAATCCTTGATTTGAAGAGGCTAAAAGCGTAGTTAATTTTTCTATTTTTTCTGAAATAGTTCCAGTAAAATTGAAAAGCGGTTGTACTTTTTTAAGAGCCGATTCTGAAATTCCTTTTTCAAGCATTTCTTTTTTCACACCGTCTTCGCCAATTTTATCTAATTTATCTAAAGCAACCGTGAAATCAATTAATTTATCAGAAGCGCCAATCACCTCAGCAATTCCAGATAAAATTTTACGGTTGTTAATTTTTATGTTTACCTCTTTCAAACCTAAAGCAGTAAAAATAGTATCGTACAATTGTACAAATTCTACTTCTTGCCAAAGCGAATCACTTCCTACGACATCCGCATCACATTGAAAAAATTCTCTAAAACGTCCTTTTTGTGGTCTATCCGCACGCCAAACAGGTTGAATTTGATATCTTTTAAACGGAAATTCTAATTCGTTTTGGTGTTGCACAACGTATCGAGCGAAAGGCACGGTTAAGTCATATCGTAAGGCTTTTTCTGAAATTTGACTAGTAATTTTTTTAGTGTTTTTTAAAGTCAAATCTTCTTCCGAAACTTTATCTAAATACTCACCAGAATTCAATATTTTAAAAATCAGTCTGTCGCCTTCTTCGCCATATTTTCCCATTAATGTTTCCGAATTTTCAAAAGATGGTGTTTCAATAGGTTGAAAACCAAACTGTTCGAAATTTGAATTTATGATAGAAAATATATAATTTCTTTTAGCTACTTCTGTAGATGAAAAATCGCGAGTTCCTTTTGGAATACTTGGTTTTGATGCCATAATAGTAATATGTTAATATGGCAATTTGCCAATTATCAATTATTGAAATGCAAATATCTGACTTTTAAATGGATTCGCAAAAATCAATGGCAAAAATCAATGGCAATATCAGTATCTGTTTTATGAATTTTCAATTATCAAAAAAAATGTAACAAAAACATAAAATAAACTACAAATAGATATGATTGGATTATTTAAAGAAAATACAAAAATTGCTATTGATTCTATTAGAAGTCAGGCACTACGCACCTTTTTGACAGTATTTATTATTGTTATTGGGATTACTTTTTTGGTAGGAATTTTAACTTTAACCAAAGCATTAGAAAACAATCTATTTGGAAATTTTGCTTCTATGGGTGCCAATACTTTTTCAATTAGTCAGTATGATTTTTCAGAACAAATTAAACGAAATGATCGGTCTCAAAAAGTAAATCCAATCATAAGTTATCCACAAGCTAAGGCATTTAAGGATAAATTTGATTTTCCGTTTACCGCCACATCTCTTTCATTTACTGCTTCAGGGAATGCAGAAGTAAAATTTGACAATAAAAAAACAGATCCAGAAATTACCGTTTTAGGCGCTGACGAAAATTTTATTCCAAATAATGGTTTCGACTTAGAATCGGGTAGAAATTTTAATTCATTTGACGTAGATAACAATAATTATGTATGTATCGTAGGTGCCAACTTTAAAGAAGGTTTGTTTGAAGGTGTAAATCCTATAGACAAAACTATTTCTGTACGAGGTGCTAAATTTAAAGTCATTGGATTATTAAAAGAAAAAGGGGCCACTTTTGGAAACAATCAAGATTTACGAATTATTATTCCAATACAAATTGCACGTTCTATTTTTTCTCAGCCAAATATTAATTATGATATAGCTGTAAAAATTAGTAATAAACAATTATTAGACGAATCTGTTGATAATTCGATATTAACTATGCGTCGAGTTAGAAAATTAAATCCGGTTGAGAAAGAGAATTTCGGTATTAAACGCAGCGACGATTTGATTCAGAAATTAGGAGAAAATATTGCCGTAATTAACATTGCAGCTATTGCCATTGGTGCCATAACTATATTTGGATCTACAATAGCATTGATGAATATAATGTTGGTTTCCGTTTCAGAAAGAACACGTGAAATTGGCATAAGAAAAGCACTTGGCGCAAAAAGTATTACAATTGCTTGGCAATTTTTCACAGAAACCTTTGTAATTAGTCAAATTGGTGGCATAATTGGAATTATATTAGGATTGTTACTTGGCACATTAATTGCAAACGTAGCAGGTTTTGAATTTGTGATACCTTGGGCGGCAATTATTGCGGCATTTGTTACCACGTTTATTGTCACCATTATTTCTGGTTTATATCCTGCAATAAAAGCATCGAAATTAGATCCTGTTGAGGCGTTGCGGTATGAATAAATTTCAAAATTCGTTGTTTAAAGTTCGTTAATCAAAATTTTGAACAACGAAATTTGAAATTATAAATTACAACAAATCATTCTGTCATTTCCCATAAAATCTTTACGAAGTTCAATGTTTTTGAAACCTAATTGTTCTAATAATTCAACCGTTTCTTTTGCTAAATATTGATTGATTTCGAAAAACAATTTTCCGTTAGGCGCTAAACTTTTCAATGCCAATTGGGCAATTTTTCTGTAAAATAATAATGCATCTGAATCTTCAACAAATAAGGCTAAGTGAGGTTCATACTCTAATACATTTTTCTTGATTTCTTGTTTTTCTATATTACGAACATATGGTGGATTGGAAACGATAATATCGAAAAGAATATTTGAAGATTTGTAAATTTGTAAATTTGAAGATTGTAAAATATCTTGAAGAATGAAATTCACTTCAACTTGGTTGTCTAAGGCATTTTTACGCGCCATTTCAAGTGCTTTTTCAGAAACATCAATTGCAGAAACGTCAGCATTAGGAATTTCTTTTTTCAAAGCGATCGGAATACAACCTGAACCTGTCCCTATATCTAAAACCCTTTGCCCTTTTCCTTTAACCTTTAACCCATCAACAATCCATTCCACTAATTCTTCTGTTTCAGGACGTGGAATTAACGTGTTTTCGTTGACTTCAAATCGCAAGCCATAAAACCAAGCTTCACCAGTAATATATTGAATTGGTTTTTCGGTTTTAAGTTCTGAAATTATGGTTTTCCATTTATTAAAATACGATTCTGTAATTTCAAAATCGGGATGTAGAGAAACGTCTATTCTTTTTAAATTGTGAAGAAATTCCGTCAAAATAAAAAAGAAACTTTCTATTTCTGAAACATCCTGAATGTTTTGCAATTCTGAAAAGAAATGGGTTTTTAAGTTTATTATATTCATATAAAAGTTTTGTTAAAATGTTTTGCCAAAGATTAAAAGATTAAAAGGATTTAAATCAGTGAAAATTAGTGTAATCCGTGGCTAAAAAACTACAAATCCTTAATCATAAAAACATCACAAGCATTATGTCCTGTGGAACCTAACGGTGCATCAATGTATGTAAAACCAGATTTTACGTATAATTTTTGCGCATCTTTCATAAAAGGTAAGGTTTCAATGTAACATTTATCATAACCCACTTGTTTAGCAAATATTAAACATTTCTGTAATAATTCATTTGCGATTCCTTTACCTCGAGCTTCTTTTGCTAAATACATTTTTTGTAATTCGCATGTTTTAAATTCGGCATCAATTAAATTTCCAATACCACATCCGCCCAAAATAATTTCATCTTTTTCTACTACAAAATAAATTTCGTTGTCAGCTTGATATACTTCAAATAAAGTGGTCAAATGTGGATCTGCATATGCAGTTCCTACTTTTGGTGCGTCTAATTCTTCAAAAACATTTCGAATCACACTCGCAATTTTTAAATTGTCTTTTGGTTCAATTTTTCGTATTATGTAGTCCATTTGCAAATATAAAATGTAAAAGTACTAAATTTGTAAGATGATTGAGCATGAAATATACATGAAACGTTGTTTGCAATTGGCTAAAAATGGTTTAGGAACCACATATCCTAATCCGTTAGTAGGAAGTGTGATTGTACATAATGGAAAAATAATTGGCGAAGGTTGGCATAAAAAAGCGGGCGAACCACATGCTGAAGTACATGCTATAAACTCAGTAAAAAACAAAGAATTACTCCCCAAAAGCACCATTTACGTTAATTTAGAACCTTGTAGTCATTTTGGAAAAACACCACCGTGTGCTAATTTGATTATTGCACATAAAATTCCAAAAGTAGTAATTGGTTGTATCGATAGTTATTCAGAAGTGGCCGGAAAAGGTGTTGAAAAATTAAAAGAAGCAGGGTGCGAAGTGATACTAAATGTTTTAGAGGAAGCTTGTTTGAGAATGAATAAGCGATTTTTTACATTTCACAATAAAAAACGACCATATATTATACTAAAATGGGCAGAAACAGCAGATGGATTTATTGCGCCTTTTTTACCCAATTCAAAAACCTCTTTTGCTATATCAAATACCTATTCTAGACAATTGGTGCACAAATATCGAACGGAAGAACAAGCTGTTTTAGTTGGTACTACAACGGTTTTAAATGATAATCCAAGTTTAGATGCTAGAGATTGGTTTGGGCAGCAACCTACTCGGATTATTATTGATAAATCTAATAAAGTTCCAGAAGGATTTAATGTAAAAAACAAAAAAAATCCTACAATTATTTTTACAGAAGAAGAAAATTGTGTACATTCGATAAATGTGACTTACAAATGCACACAGTTTGATACTCATTTGATTTCTAATATCTTAACTCATTTATTTGAAAAAAACATTCAATCTGTTATTGTCGAAGGCGGCACATTTACCTTGCAACAATTTATAAATAACCATTTATGGGATGAAGCGAGGGTTTTTATAGCTGAGACTAAAATTTTTGAAGGTGTAATACGTCCTCACTTTAATTTTATTCCTGAAAAAACTATAAAAATTAAAAATAACCAACTAAAAACATACATAAATTATGATTGAGGCAATTATTTTTGATTTAGGAGATGTATTTTTAAACTTGAACCATCAAGCGAGTGTTGATGCATTTAAAAAATTAGGATTAAAAGTTTGGAGTGATGATTTAAAAGCCGCTGCTATTTTATTTGAAACAGGTAAAATAGATGAAATGCAGTTTATGGAAACCATTCAGAAGCATATACCAAATGTCGATCTTTTAGAAATTAGAGAAGCTTGGAATGCTATTATTGGCGATTTTCCATTAGAACGATTGGAATTTTTAGAAAAATTAAGAAATAAGTACAATATATTTTTATTAAGTAACACGAATCCGACACATATTGATAAATTTGAACATCGAGTAGGATTAACTTTTGCAAGAGAATTTTACGCTCATTTTAATAAAATTTATTTTTCTTACGAAATCAAAGTGAGAAAACCAGATGAGGCCTTTTTCAACTTAATTTTGAAGCAGAATAATTTAAATCCAAAAAAGACGCTTTTTGTAGACGATACCATTGAACATATTGAAGCAGCTGAAGCATTAGGAATAAATACATGGCAAATACGTGTAGGGCAAGATGATGTAACCCATTTATTCGATAAAAAAATATTATAAAATTGCAAGAACTCCAAATTAAAGACACATATAAAACCATTGAAAATTCGGTTGAAAATATTTTATTTAAAGAACAAAACAGTAAGTTTTTTGGTTTTGCTTTCCCATTAACTTCAGAAATTGAAGTAAAAACTTATTTAGAAAATTTAAAAACCGAACATTTTTCGGCACGTCATTGGTGCTATGCTTACCAAATTGGCACTGAAACTCTTAAATTTAGAGCCAATGATGATGGTGAACCAAGTAATTCAGCAGGAATGCCTATTTACGGACAAATTCAATCCTTTGAAATTACAAATGTTTTAGTGGTGGTAGTTCGTTATTTTGGAGGAGTCAAATTAGGCGTTGGAGGGTTAATTTCTGCTTATAAAACTACAGCTAAACTTACTTTAGATGAAGCAAACATTGTGGAAAAAACCATTGACAAACAGTTCAAAATTACTTTCGATTATAAAAACATGAACAAAGTAATGCGAATTATTAAGGAAAAGAACATTCAGATTGTTAATCAGAAAATGGAAATGTATTGCGAAATTCAGATTGCTGCAAGGAAAAAAAATGCCAAAGAAATAGTTGCCATTTTTACTGCTTTATTTGAAATTGAAATAGAAGAAATCTAATAATAAAGTAACTAGT
Source organism: Flavobacteriales bacterium (assembly GCA_002737105.1). Next base: position 16,716 of record NSHO01000012.1, read on the forward strand.
TTAAAATATAAAGTTTATTTTTTACAGATACAATAACAAGATAATCCATAAATATTAATTCCGAATTTTTGTGCTAATTTAGTAAAAGCAAAATCGAGTTCTAACAGAGCTACAATCAACTTAGATTTAAAAGCATTACCAGACCAATTATCAATTGATGCCTTTTTATTTTTATTAAAGATACTTTCTATCCACCTAACCCATAATAATGATGAGAAATAATAACCATTATCTTTAATTTGAAATTGATATTGATGTAAAACTTTTTTCAATTCTTGTAAATTATATCTTCTGAAATGCCCTAATAATAAATCATGTTTTGAGAAAACAGACTGAAAAGCAGGTACTGCAAATAAAAAATAATTATTATTTGCTGTAAAATGTTTCAAAATATCAGACTCTGATTCTAAATGTTCTAAAACATCCATACATAAAAACAAAGTAGTATCATCTGTTGAAAAATCATTTAAATAATCCGCTACATTTTGTACATAATGAATTTTATTTTCACCATAATTTTTCTTTAATTGCGGAATGATTTCTGGTGAATACGCTGTATCTATTGTAAAATATTCATCTGCCAAATTTTGATTGTAAATTTCATTTATAACATAAGCATCTCCTCCACCAATATCTACAATTCGTTTGATAGGGAACTTAATTTCCGAAGTAGCTAAAAGATTTAAAAGTACTTTTTTTCTAGAAATTTCCCACGGATGTCTTTTATAATTTTCCTTATCAAATAAGCGTTCAAATTCAGATAAATCCATTATATTATTTCATTTATTTTATCAGAAACGTATTTTGGTGGCACAATTGGCCTACCTGTTTTCATATCTACAAAAACAAGCATCGAATAGCCGGTTGTTAACAATTGATTTTGTTCGTTATAAATTTCATAGTCAAATTCTATTTTTACAGAATTTTGACTTTTTAGTATTGTTTTTATACGCAATACATCGTCATAACGTGCTGGTTTTTTATAATTCATTTCTAAAGAAACAACAGGTAGCATTACGCCGTTTTCTTCCATCCATTTATAGGAAACACCTAAGTTTCTTAACCACTCTACTCTACCCATTTCAAAATATTGCGCGTAATTCCCATGATATACAACACCCATCTGATCAGTTTCTGCGTACCTAACTCGTACTGTAAATTCGTATTCTTTCATTATTATTTTATATATTTATGACTTAAAAATTAAATGTAATTAATTTATTAAATAAAAATCAAAACTACATACAACAATATTTTTTAATTTACAATAGCATTTCATTTTTTTTTAAATAAATTTGTTCACATATTTGCTCTCCCAATAAAATCTACATAAAAAAAGTTAATAATTTCTTTTTCTCAAAATTAGATTAAAAAATTTTAAAATTACAGCACATGATGACTAATGCAGCAAAATCTGTTTGGAATAATTGCTTGTCCTTTATTAAGGACAACATTCAGGAACAAGCCTATAAAACTTGGTTTGAACCTATTGTGGCAATTAGTTTATCAGAAGACAATGCTTTGCATATACAAGTTCCTAGTAAATTCTTTTACGAATGGCTTGAAGAACATTATGTAATTATTTTAAAAACTGCTTTAACTAAAGAACTTGGAAACCAAGCAAAGCTAGTGTATAAAATTAAAATGGAAAACACTTCTGGCAATAAACTTCCATTTACTGAACAAATTCCTAGCACCTATCGTAGTTCTGTAAAAACGCAAGAAATTGATGTGCCTATTGCGAATAAAAATCCGGAATTAAAAAATCCGTTTATTATTCCAGGAATCAGAAATGTAAAAATAGAATCTCAATTAAATGCCAATTATAGTTTTGATAATTTTTTAGAAGGTGATTCTAACCGATTATCAAGAAGTGCAGGTATGGCAGTCGCTAATAAGCCAGGTGGTACTTCATTTAATCCATTATTAATTTTTGGCGGTGTTGGTTTAGGTAAAACGCATTTAGCACATGCTATCGGTGTTGAAATTAAAGATAAATATCCAGAAAAAACAGTTTTATATATTTCTGCTGAAATTTTTACGCAACAATATATCGAATCTGTAAAGAAAAATACTAGAAATGATTTCATTCACTTCTACCAACTTATTGATGTTTTAATTATTGATGATGTTCAATTTTTATC
>NSHO01000013.1 GCA_002737105.1 Flavobacteriales bacterium
TAAAGCATTTGTTATTACTTGTTAAAACTCCCAACTTTTAAACTATCTTTGCACAAAATTTAAGAATAATGAATAATATTGTAGCCATAGTAGGAAGACCAAATGTAGGGAAATCTACTCTTTTTAACCGTTTAATCCAACGTAGAGATGCCATCGTAGACTCTGTTAGTGGTGTTACGCGTGATAGAAATTATGGGAAAAGTGAGTGGAATGGAAAAGAATTTTCAGTAATTGATACAGGTGGCTACATTAAGGGTTCTGACGATATTTTTGAAAGTGAAATAAGAAAACAAGTAGAATTAGCAATAGATGAGTGCGATGCTATCATTTTTATGGTAGATGTTGAAGAAGGCATTACGCCAATGGATGATGAAGTTGCAAAATTATTACGTAAGGTTACTAAGCCAGTTTTATTAGCCGTTAACAAAGTAGATAATTCAAAACGTGTTACAGATGCGTTGGAGTTTTACAATTTAGGATTGGGCGAATATTTTACAATTGGCGCCATGAATGGAAGTGGAACGGGAGAATTATTAGATAAATTAGTGGAAGTTTTACCTGAGATGCCAGAAGCAGTTGAAGATGAAAATCCATTACCTCGTTTTGCAGTTGTGGGCAGACCAAATGCTGGAAAATCGTCTATTATAAATGCCTTGATTGGTGAAGATAGATTTGTGGTTACGGATATTGCAGGAACAACTCGTGATGCCATTGATACCACATATAACCGTTTTGGTTTCGAATTTAACTTGGTAGATACTGCCGGAATTAGAAGAAAAGCCAAAGTAAAAGAAGATTTAGAATTTTATTCTGTAATGCGTTCGGTGCGTGCTATTGAGCATTCAGATGTTTGTATTTTGGTAATTGATGCCACTCGTGGTTTTGAAGGACAAGACCAAAGTATTTTTTGGTTGGCAGAAAAAAACAGAAAAGGTATTGTAATTTTAGTGAACAAGTGGGATTTAGTTGAAAAAGATACTATGACTGCAAGAGATTACGAACGTAAAATTAGAGAAGAAATTCAACCGTTTACAGATGTGCCAATTTTGTTTGTATCGGCAACAGAAAAACAACGTTTGTTAAAAGCTTTAGAAACTGCTGTTGAGGTTTTTGAAAACAGAAAACAAAAAGTGCAAACATCAAAATTCAACGATTTAATGTTGCCAATTATTGAAAACCAACCGCCACCAGCCTTAAAAGGAAAGTATGTAAAAATTAAATATTGCATGCAATTGCCTACTCCAGTGCCACAGTTTGTATTTTTTGCCAATCTACCGCAATACGTAAAAGAACCTTACAAGCGTTTCTTGGAAAACAAATTACGCGAAAACTACAATTTTAGTGGTGTACCAATAGACATTTACTTTAGACAGAAATAATAAAAAAAAACCGATAAGTGATTATCGGTTTTTTTTATATTTTTAATTTTGACTGCTGAACACTAACATTACCAACTACCTCCAGCACCTCCGCCAGAAAAGCCTCCACCGCCAAATCCACCGCCAAATCCACCACCAGATGATGAACCGCCGCCGAAACCGCCGCCGCTTCGACCCAAACTACTTAAAATAATAATATCCATTAAGTCGGGACCGCCAAATCCTCCTGAATTGCCGCCGTTTTTTCCTTTGTTTTTAGAGGTTATGATTAAGAATACTATTACACCAATAATTATAATAAGCATCGGTATACCGCTTCCTTTTTCTTTTTTTCGTTCGCCTTTGTATTTACCTATTAAGACTTTAAAAATGGCATTGGTTCCTTTATCTAATCCACTGTAATAATTTCCAGCTTTAAATTCAGGTGTAAATACATTTCTAATAATTTCACCTGTCCTACCGGCTACAAGTTGTACTTCAGTTCCATAACCTGATGAAATCCAAATTTTTCGATCATTTTTCGAAAGCAATATTAGAATTCCATTGTCTTTTTCAGCATCTCCAATTCCCCAAGTTTGTCCCCAATTTGGAGCTAATGTTTCGATATTGTCACCGTTTAAATCTTCAATTGTAATAACAACAATTTGAGTTGAGGTTGAATCTGAATATTTGACTAGTTTTTCTTCTAACTGTATTTTTTCATTATCCGATAAAAGTTTAGCATAATCATAAACTGAAGTTTGTAAACTAGGTTTTTCAGGAATCTGATATTGAGCTTGAGCAAATGTTCCAAAAATTAAAACGAATAAAACGACTATTTTTTTCATATTAACCTCTTGAAATTTCATTAGACAATTCATCCATATCTCCTTCATGGTTATAAGGAAAATATTTTTTTAGTTGTACACCAGCTTCTAAAATTCCTTTAATTAAACCGTCTTTATACTGTCCCTCTTTGAATTTTTCAATCACTATATCTTTAGTAGAATTCCAAAAATCGGCACCTACTAAATCATTAATGCCTTTATCGCCAAGAATAGCAAAACTTTTAGTTGCTGTACAAATGTAAAAAAGCACCCCATTTTTCAATTCTGTAGCATCCATTTTAAGGATATGAAAAACCTCTTTTGCTCTTTCAATTGAAGGTTTGGTGCTGTTTTCTTCTATATGCACACGAATTTCTCCAGAAGTATTTTTTTCGGCAATTACAATCGCTGCAACAATTTCTTGTTCTTCAGTTTTAGATAAAAAAGGCGTATTTTCTGACATTATTTTTACTGGTTTACTAAATTAGAATTTTACTTTCGGTGCATTTTCTGCTCCAGCAACGGCTTTAAAGTACGCTTTTTCAGTATAACTACCTAAAAATATATTTTGTGGCATAGCTAAAACATATCCATTATAAGCTAAAACTGATTCGTTAAAACGAGTTCTAGCAGTTAAAATTTGGTTTTCTGTACTTGCTAATTCGTCTTGTAATTGTTTGAAATTTTCTGTTGCTCTTAATTGCGGATAGGCTTCAACGCTAACTAAAAGTTTCGATAATGAACTAGTAATACCACTTTGCGCTTGGTTAAATTGATCTAATTGCGCTGGAGTAATATTTTTTGGATCGATAGTTACCGATGTTGCTTTTGCTCTTGCTTCTACAACTGCTGTTAAAGTGCTTTTTTCAAAATCGGCAGCACCTTTTACGGTATTGACTAAATTGTCAATTAAATCAAGTCGTCTTTGGTAAGCAGTATTTACATTTCCCCATTCTTTTTCTGTGGCTTGACTAAATACTAAAGCTTTGTTTTTTACATTCATGAAGTATAAAAATCCTAAGATAATAATACCTACGATAACTAATACGGGAGCAAATTTTTTCATGTTTTATTGATTTTAAGTTAATTTATTTTATTGATAATTTTTTACTGTTTACTAATTATTGAACGCTGATAACTAAATCAAAGTCCGTTTTTCATTTCTTGTAATTTATTTTTTATGCCTTCTAATTTATTTATGATTTCAAAATTGTCTAAGGTTTTCTTTTTTCCTTCTTTCAAATGAATTTTTGCACCCTCTAAGGTAAAACCGCGTTCTTTTACTAAATGGTAAATCATTTGCAACACTTTTACATCATCTGGACGAAACATTCTGTCGCCTTTAGCATTTTTTTTAGGATTGATTTCATCAAATTCTTTATCCCAAAAACGAATTAATGATGTGTTTACATCAAAAGCTTTCGCCAATTCGCCAATGCCATAATATCTTTTTTCTGGTAAGTTTACTTGCATCTTTTTATTTATAATAAATTATTTAATCGCCAAATTGACACATTAATCCAACGATTGATTTTCCTGATTGGCTAATTTAGTAATTAAAACATATTCTTTAGCAGAAATACTGCCATAATAAAAATTTAATGGATTTACTACTTCACCGTTTTTATGCACTTCATAATGTAAATGTGGTGCTTCGCTTCGTCCCGTGCTGCCAACATAGCCAATAATATCGCCCCGTTTTACTTTTTGCCCAGCCCTAACTTTATATTTGCTTAAATGTGCATATAATGTCATGTAACCATAACCGTGATTAATTTCTATATGGTTTCCAAACCCAGAAACTTTTGCATCTGCTTTTTTTACTATTCCATCACCAGTGGCATAAATAGGCGTGCCTGATTTAGCTGAAAAATCCATGCCTTTATGAAATTTTCTGATTTTAGTAAACGGATCACTTCTGTATCCAAAACCAGAAGCCATCTGTTTTAATTCTTCATTTTTTACGGGCTGAATAGCTGGAATAGACTTCAATAATAGTGCTTTTCGCTTGGCTAATTTCGTAATTTCATCTAATGAAACAGATTGTATAGCCAAGGCTTTCATTATCTCATCTACTTTTTTAGTTGAGCCAATAATTAAATCACTAGTATTAAAATCTTCCAAATCTTTATACCTATTTTTACCACCTAAACCTGCTCTTCTAACTTCGTTTGAAATGGGATCGCTATTAAAATATACTCTATAAATGGTGTTGTCTCGTTCTTCAATAGCAGCTAAGGCTTCATCCATTAGTGCTATTTTTCCGTTTAATAGATTATAGTTTAATTTCATAATCTCTAATTCTCTTGCTAGTAATTTTGATTTTGGTGTTTCAAAAAAATTGGTGTTGCTTAAAATAAAAACCCCTAAAAATCCAAATAACGCACTAGCTAATAAAAAAAGCATTACATATCCAATTTTGGTACTATTTTTAGTAACAATTTGCTTAAATGCTAGTTTTTCAGCGTCGTAATAAAATTTTACTCTTTTCATAAATTAAAAAGTTCCCTTTTAGACACTTTTTGTTAATAGCGATTTCATTAAAATTTACTATTTTTGTGTGCGTTACAACAAAGTAATACTTATTATACGATAAAACTTAAAATTTGTTTCATATTTTGAAATATTTTTTTGAGAATTTCAATTAAATAAATTATTCGATTCAATATCATAAAAATGAAATCACAAGATATAAGAAAAGCTTATTTACAATTTTTTGAAAGCAAAGGTCACACCATTGTTCCTTCTGCACCAATTGTTTTAAAAGACGACCCAACACTGATGTTTAACAACTCAGGGATGGCTCAGTTTAAAGAGTTTTTCTTAGGAAATGGAACACCAAAAAGTAATCGAATTACGGATACTCAAAAATGTTTACGTGTTTCAGGAAAACATAACGATTTAGAAGATGTTGGTTTTGATACCTATCACCACACCATGTTCGAAATGCTAGGAAATTGGTCTTTTGGCGATTATTTTAAAAAAGAAGCATTGCCTTGGGCTTGGGAATTTCTTACAGACGTTTTAAAGTTAGACAAAGACCGTTTGTATGTTTCAGTTTTTGAAGGCAGTAAAGAAGATAAGGTGCCGTTTGATCAAGAAGCTTGGGACATTTGGAAACAATTTGTACCCGAAGAACGCATTATTTTAGGAAATAAAAAAGATAATTTTTGGGAAATGGGCGACCAAGGTCCGTGTGGTCCATGTTCAGAAATTCATATCGATTTGCGTTCAGATGAACAAAGAAATGACGTTTCTGGAAGAAGTTTAGTCAACGCAGATCACCCACGAGTTGTTGAAATTTGGAATAATGTTTTTATGGAATTTAACCGTAAAGCCGATGGTTCTTTAGAAAAATTACCTGCACAACACGTAGATACCGGAATGGGATTTGAGCGTTTGTGTATGGCGATGCAAAAGGTAACATCTAATTACGATACCGATGTTTTTACACCGCTTATCGCGAAAGTGGAAGAAATTACCGGGTTAAAATACACTTCAAACGAAGTTAAAAATATATCCAATACCCAAGAAAAAACCAATATTGCTATTCGTGTAGTGGTTGATCACGTTCGCGCTGTGGCTTTTGCTATTGCAGATGGGCAACTGCCTTCAAATACTGGAGCAGGTTATGTAATTCGTAGAATTTTGCGTCGTGCGATTCGTTACGGATTTACTTTTTTAGACACAAAAGAACCTTTTATAAATAAGTTGGTGCCCGTTTTAGCCAATCAAATGGGAGAATTTTTCCCAGAAATTAAATCGCAACAACAATTGGTAACCAATGTAATTCGTGAAGAAGAAGCATCTTTTTTAAGAACTTTAGAGCAAGGTATTCAGTTGTTAGATAACGTAATTTCAACTACTTCAGGAAAAGAAGTTTCAGGAGAAAAAGCATTTGAATTATATGATACTTTCGGTTTTCCAATCGATTTAACAGCTTTAATTCTCAGAGAACGAGGATTTAGTTTAGACGAAGCTGGTTTTGAAACCGAATTGCAAAAACAAAAAACGCGTTCTAGAGCCGCTTCGGAAGTTTCTACAGAAGATTGGTCGGTTTTAATTCCAGGAAATGTGGAAACATTCGTAGGATATGATCAAACGGAAAATGAGTCAAAAATTACACGTATTCGTAAAGTAGATTCAAAAAAAGACGGCATTTTATACCAAATTGTTTTAGAAAACACCCCTTTTTATCCAGAAGGAGGAGGGCAAGTAGGAGATAAGGGAGTTTTAGTTTCTGCAAATGAAAAGATTGACATTATTGATACGAAAAAAGAGAACAACTTAATTTTACTTTTCGCAAAACAATTACCAGAAAATGTAAATGCAACTTTTACTGCTAAAGTCAATGCAGATTTAAGAAGTGCTTCCTCAAAAAATCACTCCGCGACACACTTGATGCATTTGGCTTTGAGAACTATTTTAGGAACACACGTGGAGCAAAAAGGTTCGTTAGTAAATCCGAATTATTTACGTTTCGATTTTTCGCATTTTTCTAGAGTTTCAGATGAAGAATTACGTCAGGTAGAAGCAAGTGTAAATGCACAAATTGAATCCCAATTACAATTAGTAGAACACCGAAATATTCCAATTAAAGAAGCATTAGATAAAGGCGCAATGGCTTTATTTGGTGAAAAATATGGCGATTCAGTAAGAATGATTGAATTTGGCGATAGTAAAGAATTATGTGGCGGAATTCACGTAAAAAACACCGCTGATATTTGGCATTTCAAAATTATTTCGGAAGGCGCCGTTGCAGCTGGAATAAGAAGAATTGAAGCCATTACTGGTGATGCAGTTAAAGCATTCTACACGAATCAAGAAAATACCTTGTCGGAAATTAAGGAAGTATTGAAAAATCCTCAAGATGTTATAAAATCAGTGGTTTCCTTACAAGACGACAATACAATGTTGAAAAAGCAGTTGGATCAATTGGTTAAAGAAAAAATTGCTGGATTATCAGCAAGTTTAGTTGCTGAATTTCAAGATGTTAACGGTATTAATTTCCTAGTAAAACAAGTTGATTTATCGATGAGCGCAACAAAGGATTTAACACAAGCCATCGGAACTTCTAAACCAAATACATTTGTGGTTTTAGCATCAGTGGAAGACAGTTTACCAAATATACACTGTTATATCGCTAAAGAATTAGTTGCAAATAAAGGTTTAAATGCTGGAAATGTAATCCGTGAATTAGGAAAATACATTGATGGAAATGGAGGTGGACAACCGTTCTTCGCTTCAGGAAAAGGGAAGAATGTAAATGGAATTGCTGCGGTTTTAGAGAATGCGGTGAGTTTTGTGAAGTAAATAACTAATTTTAATGAAGAGTGTCTATAAATTATTATTTTGTCATTCCGAATTTATTTCGAAATCTAAAAGTATATGAATATCAGATATTTACAGAAACTGAAACGAGTTCAGCTTGACAAAATTAAAACTTTTTTGACACCCTATTTTTATTTTCTTTCCCCAATTTGTTGGCGCCACATAGCATAATACAACCCTTTTTCAACTAATAAATCTTCGTGTTTGCCTTGTTCAATAATTTTTCCTTGTTCTAATACGAAAATTTTATCGGCGTGCATAATGGTTGATAATCGGTGAGCAATTAATATTGTAATTCTGTTTTCATCAGAAATATTTCTTATCGTACTATTAATTTCTTCTTCGGTAATCGAATCTAAAGCAGAAGTTGCTTCATCGAAAATTAATAAATTGGGCTGCCTCAAAATGGCTCTGGCTATAGATAAACGTTGTTTTTCGCCACCAGAAATTTTAATTCCGCCTTCACCAATAGTCGAATCTAAACCATTTTCGGCACGATCTAAAAGTTTGCCACAACTTGCCCTTTGCAAAGCACTTATTATTTCTTCGTCTGTTGCTTTTGGTTTTACAAACAATAAATTTTCTCTAATTGTTCCTGAAAACAATTGTGCATCTTGAGTTACGAATCCTAATTGTTTTCTCAATTTTAAAATATCAATATTTTTAGAATCGATACCGTTATACAAAACATGACCAATTGCTGGCGGATACAAACCAACTAATAATTTGACTAAAGTAGTTTTTCCGGAACCAGATGGCCCTACGAATGCGACTGTTTCTCCTTGTTTAATAGAAAAATTTATATTTTCAACTGCAAATTGTTTGGCAGTTTTGTGTTTGAAACTTACATCTGTAAATACTAAAGAACTAATTTTTCCAAAATTTTCTGGCTCTTCTGGGCGGTGTTCAGATTTGGCTTTTAATAATTTCTCAAAATTTTCCATAGAAACTTTTGTCTCATTTTTAGCGATGATAAAAGCACTTAATTCTTGCAAAGGGTTAAAAATAAAAAAGGTAAAAAATACCATAGTTAATAAATCGCCAACTACAATTTTATCGCTAAATAAGAAATAATACAAACCGAAAATTACGCAAGTTCGCATAAAATGCACCGTTGTACCTTGTATGAAACTCAAACTTCTAATAAAACGAATTTTCTGAATTTCAAGTTGTAAAATTTTGAGTGTATTTGAATTTAGCCTGTTTTCTTCTTGATTGGTTAAACCCAAACTTTTCACCAATTCGATATTTCGTAAACTTTCTGTGGTAGAACCCGCTAAGGAATTGGTTTGTAAAACGATATTTCGTGCTACTGCTTTTATTTTTTTCCCTAAAATTGAACTAATAAATGCAATAATGGGTGCTGTTAAAACAAAAACAAATGCAATTCTGTAATCAATCCTAGAAATGTAAACAATTACAAAAATGAATCCAATTATGGTTTGAAAAATTAACGAAATTGAAAGTGTAATTAGCTTTTCAGAGTCCGTTCGTGCTTTTTGTAATTTACTTAATGTTTCGCCACTACTTTGATCTTCAAAATCTTCGTAAGGTAAATCTAACGACTTTTTTATACCATCTGTATACATTTCAGCACCTGTTCTTTGAATCACAATATTGGTAAAGTAATCTTGAAAGTTTTTTGTGATACGAGAAATCATGGCTGCGGTAAGCGAAAGTCCCAACCAAAAGCCAACTGATTTGATAAATCCAATTTCGTTGCCTTTGTATTTTGCAATTCCAACTCCACAATCTTGCATTAATTTACCCGTAATAATGGAATCCGACAAACTAAAGCAAATGTTTATGGTTGCCATTAAAAGTGCGAAAAAAAGTAGTAATTTGTGTTTTTGTAAATACTTATAAAGCAATTTCATGTAAGAAAATTTAATTTGCAAAAGTAAGCATTTAAAAGTCTTTAGATATTTTTTTACAACTATTTAACTTGTTTTTGTATTTTTGAAACTCGATAAATAAAGTTATGACATTTCAAACTTCCATTTCTATACAAAAATCTGATTTTTTAATTGATTATTCTTCCAAATTAGTTTCTTTTGGTTCTTGTTTTGCAGAGAATATGGGTGATAAGTTTGACTATTTTAAATTTTCAACGCTTACTAATCCGTTTGGAATTATTTTTAATCCAATTTCATTAGAAAAAATAATTTTTAGAAGTATTCATAAAAAATATTTCACAGAAAAAGACATTTTTTTTCATAATGAAGCTTGGCATTGTTACGAAGTGCATTCCGAACTTTCAAATCCTGATAAAGCGGAATTTCTTACTACTTTAAATCAATTAATTGATACCACAAATGGGCATCTTGAAAACACTACGCATTGTCTAATCACTTTAGGAACATCTTGGGTGTACAAAAATATTGAAAGCGATGAGATTGTTGCCAATTGCTATAAAGTGCCTCAAAAACTATTTACAAAAGAGTTGCTTTCTATTGCTGATATTGAAGCGAGTTTGAAAAGAATTGTTTCAAAAATTCAAGTTGTAAATCCAAATTGTAATTTTATTTTTACGATTTCTCCTATCCGTCATAGTAAAGACGGTTTTGTTGAAAATAACGTAAGTAAATCGCATTTAATTACTGCGCTGTATCATTTTCTATCAAATACTACTTCAAGTATTTATTTTCCGAGTTATGAAATTATGATGGATGAGCTACGTGATTACCGATTTTATGCGGAAGATATGTTACATCCAAATCAAACGGCAATTGATTATATTTGGATGCGATTTTCTGAAAATTTTATAAATGAAACCGAATTTGAAACAATGCAACACGTTTCAGAAATTCAAAAAGCATTGAGTCACAGACCTTTTAATCCAAATTCTGAAAGTCATTTAAAATTTCAAGATAATTTAAAACAGAAAATAAATACAATAGTAGCTAAATATCCTGAAATGAAATTTTAAAGGAACAATTATAATTTACTTTGTAAACTTTGCCAGCTTCCGCCATTGATGCATTCAATACCGTTTCGTTTTAGAATTCTTGTTGCCATACCGCTTCTGCTACCACTTCTGCAACAAGCTATAACGGGTTTGTTTAGCTTTTTTATGTCACTAATTTTCGATTCGATAATTTGTAAAGGAATGTTTTTGGAGTTTTGAATGTGTCCACCAGCAAATTCTTCATAGGTTCTCACATCAATAATAATTGCATTTTTTTCTTTAAATGCTGCAATTTGAGTGGATTTATCACCAAATCCTAAAAAATCTAAAATTCCCATATTGTTTTGTTTTCAGCAAATATATGGGAATCTTTTAATTAAAATGTAATAAATGTTACAATGTAATATGTTTTTCTTTTTCGAAAATTAATTCCAATCCACCTTCTATTAAGTGAGAAATTTCTGGACGTTTTGTTTTAAGTTTTTCTAAATGATTTAAAACTTTATCAATTAAATCCGAATTATTTTCTTTTTTTGCAAGTTCAGCGATTTCTACAGAAAGTAACCAATCATTTTCATGACTTGCAGTTATAGCACCAAATGCTTCTTTTAGAGTTATCTCAGCAGGTTTTCCTTCTCTTAATTTTCTAATATTTAGGTATAAATTTTCTAGTTCTTCTCGTTTACTTGATTTTTTTTGCTTTATAGTATGCGAAGAAGGAACATGATTAATAATATCAAAACTTGAAACATCTGCAGGTCCTGAAAAGGCAGCTGTTATTTTTTTACCTACAGCCATATCATAAATTCCCCATTCGGGAGCAAATAAAATAGTTTCGCCATGAGTAACCGTACAATTTTTGAATTTAATTAGTAAAATTTCACCTTGTAAATTTCTTGTTCCAGTAATAATTTCACCAGAAACTTTAATGTTTCCTTCAAAATCTAAAGTAATTTGTTCGCCTTCATATATATCGTAGGCACGTAAATCTCTTGGACCCATATCTTCTATGGCCAAGTTAATGCCTTTTAACATTCCAATTGGTGAACCAAATCCATCCGGATGCGCTGCTGTTCCGTGTCCTACTAATTCTTTTTCTCTATATGATAAAGCTGTTTTTCCTGTGGTTTGAATGTACACTGGTTTTCCTTCGTTTTCAATAACGTTAGTAAAAATGCCTGAAATTTGTAAGCCAGTACTTAATTCTGCAGTCCCCATTGCTTTTGATGTAATTAATTTATTAACTCCAGATAAACCGCCAGTTCGTAATGCCATTTTATTGGCAAATTCTTCTAAGACCGAACTTAATTTAGAAAAATCTGGCGTTACATAAAGTTGTGGTTGCGGTTTAGTGATGTCAAAACTTTGATCTGCTGCTGAGATATCGTAAGGAATTTTTTTCACTTCATCTGTCATGCACCAGGCACTTTCTCCAATTGATGATAGCAACCCTGCGCCATATATTTTCGGATTTTCAATTGTTCCAATTAATCCATATTCAACTGTCCACCAATGTAAATTTCTAATTTTAGACATTTCTGACAAGTCACCCATGTTGTTTTGTAAAAATTCAACTTGTTCTTCTGCAGCTTTAATTTCTGCCTCTGAAGTACCTTCTGCTTCTTTTACTATCGATAATAATCGAACGGCTTCGTATAATTCGTAATCCCTTGAAGAGGAAATGGCTTTGCAACCAATTTCACCAAAACGACGTAAATATTCTGCATATTCTGGATTGGCAATAATAGGAGCATGACCTGCACCTTCATGAATAATATCCGGAGCTGGTGTGTATTCTATATGTTCTAATTGCCTAATGTCACAAGCAATTACCAATACATTAAACGCCTGAAATTCCATAAATGCACTTGGCGGTATAAATCCGTCAACCGCTACAGCTGCCCATCCTATTTCTTTTAAAATACGATTCATACCATACATGTTAGGAATATTATCAATTTCTAACCCAGTTTTTTCTAATCCTTCTAAATAAGAATTATGTGCAACTTTGGATAAATAATTTACGTTTTTACGCATTACATATCTCCAAACTGCTTGATTTATAGGTGTGTAGTCTGTATAATCTTGTGGGATTATGAATTGTTTTAAATGTTTAGGTAACCTGTCTATTAGTGGGTTACTTTCAAAATTTGTTTCCATAAGGGTGTTTATGATGTTTCAGTAAAATTACAATAAATTTTATATCAAATTATGATTTTTGTCATACAAATAAAAAATCCTGACAGTTAATTAAACGAATCAGGATGTTTTTATTTATAATAATGTACCTATTTTACAATTGGCGGATATTTTTCTAAAATTTTTGAAACAAATTCAGCAATTCGTTCGTCTTTTTTTTCAAAGTTTGTGGTTAAATAACCCGTTCCAATTCCTTGCCACACTAATTCTTTTGTTTTTGCATCAACTATATCTATATATAAGGTGCCTTCCGGAGTTGTGGTTGTTTGCGTGAAGCCCATTCCCATTCCCCAGCCCATTCCCCAGCCAAAACCGTAACCCCAGCCCATATTGTTGTATACGTCAACACGTTCGCGCTCTTTAGTAAATACACTAATGAACACATCTGGGTTTTCAGATTTTGAGAATCCTTTTGCTGGCATGGCAGCATCAAGTGCATATAAAATGCGTTTTTTGTCTAAATCTGAAATTTCTAATTTATCTATGCTAATTTTATTATAAGCATAAGTTTTGTAGTTTTCAAAATTTGCTTTTTTGTCATAATCTGTATTTACATATACAGATGAACAAGAGGTGAGGATAAAAAATCCTAAAACCGAAAGTAGTTTAATTAATTTCATATTATAATATTTATGTTAATAAATTTTCGTCAACTAAGTTTGGAAGTGTAACTTTTAATAAAGGTTGTGCTTCCATTGCGCGTTTTATGGCAAATATTGCACCTTCATTACGTGCCCAATTTCTTCTGGATATTCCGTTGTTTACATCCCAAAACAGCATCATTTCTAAACGTTTAGATGCTTCTGTAGTTCCATCAAGAAGCATGCCAAAACCACCGTTTATGACTTCTCCCCAACCAACACCACCTCCGTTATGAATAGAAACCCAAGTGGCTCCTCTAAAACTATCACCAATTACATTCTGAATGGCCATATCTGCAGTAAAACGTGAGCCGTCATAAATATTCGAAGTTTCTCTGTATGGCGAATCGGTGCCAGAAACATCATGGTGGTCTCTACCTAAAATTACCATTCCAATATCGCCACGAGAAATAGCTTGATTGAATGCTTCTGCGATTTTTATCCGTCCTTCAGAGTCAGCGTATAAAATACGAGCTTGTGATCCAACAACTAATTTATTTTCTTGCGCGCCTTTAATCCACTGAATATTATCGGCCATTTGCTGCTGAATTTCTTCTGGAGAAGTTTTCATCATTTCTTCTAAAACGGCACATGCGATTTCATCTGTCTTAGTTAAATCTTCTGGATTTCCTGAGGCACAAACCCAACGAAATGGTCCAAATCCATAATCAAAACACATTGGCCCCATAATGTCTTGTACGTAACTATTGTATTTAAAATCGATATGATTTTCTGCAAACACATCCGCGCCAGCTCTTGAAGCTTCCAATAAAAACGCATTTCCATAGTCGAAAAAATAGGTGCCTTTTTCAGTATGTTTATTAATTGCTAATGCATGACGGCGCAATGTTTTTTGTACTTCTTCTTTAAATTTTTCAGGATTGTTGGCCATCATTTCATTAGACTCTTCAAAAGAAAATCCGATAGGGTAGTAGCCACCCGCCCATGGATTATGTAGCGAAGTTTGATCAGAACCTAAATCGATATGTAAATTTTCTTCATCAAATCGTTCCCAAACATCTACTATATTTCCTAAATAAGCAATTGAAACAACTTCTTTGTTTTCCAATGCTTTTCTAACTCTTGCTACTAATAATGTAATGTCTTCAATTACTTCGTTTATCCAACCTTGTGCATGCCGAATGTGTGTGATTTTTGAATTCACTTCTGCACAAACCGTTACACAACCCGCGATATTTCCAGCTTTTGGTTGTGCGCCAGACATACCACCTAATCCTGAAGTTACAAATAATCCGCCTTTGGGTGATTTTTTTATTTTTCTAAACCCATTTAAAACTGTAATAGTTGTTCCATGAACAATACCTTGAGGTCCAATGTACATATAACTTCCTGCAGTCATTTGTCCGTATTGCGAAACGCCTAACGCGTTCATTTTTTCCCAATCATCTTGTTTAGAATAGTTTGGAATAACCATTCCGTTGGTAACTACAACTCTTGGTGCTTCTTTATGTGAAGGAAATAATCCCATCGGATGCCCAGAATACATAGATAACGTTTGCTCATCAGTCATTTCAGACAAATATTTCATGGTAAGTAAATATTGTGCCCAATTTTGAAAAACCGCACCATTTCCTCCATACGTAATTAATTCATGAGGATGTTGGGCTACTGCATAATCTAAATTATTTTGTACCATCAACATAATGGCTTTGGCTTGCTCAGAATTTCCTGGATATTCAGAAATGGGTCTGGCTTTCATCTCGTAATCTGGACGGAAACGATACATATAAATTCGACCATATTTATCTAATTCGGCTTTAAATTCAGGCAGTAACGCGGCATGATGTTTGGCATCAAAATAGCGTAAAGCGTTTTTTAAAGCTAATTTTTTTTCTTCATCTGAAAGAATTTCTTTTCGCTTTGGTGCATGATTTATTGCAACCTCATACGGTTTTTGTGGCGGTAAAATATCTGGAATTCCTTGTTGTATTTGTTCTTTAAAAGTCATTTTTTTAGATTTTGGATTTTTAGATTTTGGATTTTCAGAAATTATTGTTTGAAAATCGGTTATCTAAATCTATTTTTTATTTGTTCCTGTTTTTTTATCGAAACCATATGGACAATGTCGGCAACCACTTTTACAACAATAGCCACGTTTTAGGTGGTGTTTTTCTGTAAAACATTTATATCCTTCCGGAGTAAAATAAAAATCTTCTCCTTCTTTTAAATTTTTTGGATTTATTTCATTGTTCATAGTCGCAAATTTAGGAACTTTGTAGCAAATGATTGTATTAGTTTTTAAATATTTATATCACGAAACAATTATTTCTTTTTTATGAAATCAACAAATCAAAAAATAGCAATTCATTTTTCTGACGGAATTGAGCTTTTTATCAAAAGAGAAGATGAATTGCATCCTATTATTTCAGGAAATAAATTCAGAAAATTAAAATATAATTTAAGTGCTGCCAAACACCAAAACAAAAAGGTTTTATTAACATTTGGAGGTGCTTTTTCTAATCATATTGTCGCTGTAGCAGGCGCGGGAAAAGAATTTGGTTTTGAAACTATTGGAATAATTAGAGGCGAAGAATTACAAGAAAAAATAAGTGAAAACCCAAGTTTAGCAGTCGCGAAACAATTAGGAATGAAATTATTTTTTGTTTCTAGAGAAAAATATAGGTTAAAAGACACAACTGAATTTATAGAAGAAATGAAATCTCAATTTGGTGATTTTTATTTGCTACCTGAAGGCGGAACAAATGAATTAGCCATAAAAGGTTGTGAAGAAATTTTATCTGATAAAGATTTTGAGTTTACACATATTTGTTCATCAATAGGAACAGGTGGCACAATTTCTGGAATTATTAATAGTTCTAGTTCCAACCAAAATATTATTGGATTTTCTTCCTTAAAAGGTGATTTTTTACAAAATGATATTGCTAAATTTGCAACTAAAAATAATTGGTCTGTAAATTGTGAGTATCATTTTGGAGGTTATGCAAAAGTAACAAACGAGTTAATTGAATTTATGAATTCATTTTATTTAGAACATGCTATTCCTTTAGATCCAATTTATACAGGTAAAATGATGTTTGGCATTTTTGATTTAATAAAAAATAACTTTTTTCCACCAAAAGCAAAAATTTTAGCCATTCATACCGGTGGCTTACAAGGTATTGCTGGTATGAATTTAAAATTAGAAAAATCTGGAAAAACAAAGATAAAAATATGATAAATAAAATTTTGATACTGTTTCTTGCGCTGCTTATAACAAGTTGTGGTGGTTCTAAAATCACTACTACTAAAGGAAAAAAGTATTCTAAAACGTATCCTGCTTCAAAAAAACCTGTTGCAAAACCAACACCAGTAACAAAATCTCCAACGAAGGAAAATCCTTCAGGAAGTGAAATTTTAGTGGCAACATCCAAAGTAAAAGCAACTACAGAAGATGTAAAAAAATATATTGAAGATTTTAAAGAAACGGCTAAAAACAATATGAAGGGTCATGGTATTCCTGCAAGTATCACTATGGCACAGGGTATTTTAGAGTCGGGTGCTGGATTTGGCTCTTTAGCTAAAGAAGCGAACAATCATTTCGGAATAAAATGTCATACAGGATGGACTGGTGAATCTGTAAAATATGACGATGATACTGAACAAGAGTGTTTTAGAAAATACAAAGATCCAACCGAATCGTATAAAGACCATTCTGCTTTTTTATCTTCAAGAAAACGGTATGAAAGTTTGTTTAAATTAGATAAAGGCGATTATGAATCGTGGGCAAATGGCTTAAAACAAGCTGGTTATGCAACAGATACGCTATATCCATCAAAATTAATTGGTATTATTGAACGGTATGAATTATATAAAATTGACAATGAAGTTTTGGGAAGAAATTTTGTACCTAAACCAAGAGTTGTTGCCCAAATTCCTGAGGAACATATAGTTGAAAAAGGAGATACTTTATATTCATTGTCAAAAAAATACAATATTTCTGTAGAGGAGTTAAAAAGTTTAAATAGTATTTTAGAATCTGGAATTTCAATCGGTCAAAAACTAAAAGTAAAATAATAATGTTATATCAAAGAAGCAGTCAGTTGTTTGTTGAAGCTAATGAAGTTATACCTGGTGGAGTCAATTCTCCAGTGAGAGCATTTAAGGGTGTTGGGGGTTTTCCTATTTTTATAAAAGAAGCCAAAGGCGCTTATTTATATGATGAAGACGGTAATAAATATATAGACTATATTAACTCTTGGGGTCCTATGATTTTAGGTCACGCTCACGAGCCAGTGGTACAAGCGATTATTGAAAAAGCAAAAAAAGGTACTTCTTTTGGTGCACCTACAGAATTGGAAACTAAAATTGCTCAATTGGCCATTTCAATGGTTCCAAATATTGATAAAATTCGATTTGTTAATTCGGGTACGGAAGCTTGTATGAGTGGAATTCGCTTGGCGCGAGGTTATACCAAACGAGATAAAATAATAAAATTTTCAGGTTGTTATCATGGTCATTCCGATTCTTTTTTGATTGCTGCTGGAAGTGGATTAAGTACGTTTGGAGTGCCTAATAGCCCTGGTGTAACATCCGGCACAGCAAAAGATACTTTATTAGCAAAATACAATAATTTAGAAAATGTAAAAGTACTTTTTGAAGCCAATAAAAATGAAATTGCAGCAATTATTGTAGAACCAGTTGCAGGAAATATGGGTTGTATTCCGCCAAAAGAAGGTTTTTTATCAGGTTTAAAAGAACTTTGTAAGGAAAACGGTGCCTTGCTTGTGTTTGATGAAGTGATGACTGGATTTCGTCTTGCAAAAGGTGGTGTACAAGAATTGTATCAAGTTGCGGCAGATATTGTATGTTTTGGTAAGGTAATTGGTGGCGGTTTGCCAGTTGGTGCATTTGCAGCAAGAAATGAAATTATGAATATGTTGTCGCCAATAGGTCCTGTTTATCAAGCTGGAACGTTATCTGGAAACCCGTTAGCTATGGCGGCAGGGTATCAAATGCTGTTGGAATTAAATTCAGACCCTGAAATTTTTAATAGATTAGAAGACAAAACGGCTTATTTAGAAAAGGGAATCCAAAGAGTTTTGTCGGAAAATAATATTGAGTTTACTACAAACAGAGTAGGGTCAATGATTTCAGTGCACTTTGATAAAAATGAAGTCTATGATTTTGAAACTGCAAAAAATGGAGATAACGATAGATTTAAAAAATTCTTTCATGAACTATTAAAATTGGGTATTTATATTGCACCTTCGGCTTATGAATCTTGGTTTATTACAGATGCTTTAAGTTATGAAGATTTAGATTACACTATTGCTTGCGTTGACAAAGCAGCAAA
>NSHO01000014.1 GCA_002737105.1 Flavobacteriales bacterium
ATAGGTGGTATTATTTTTAGTTGCACTATATTAAATCCCGTATCAAACAAATATTTAAATAATTGTTGGTTTAATTGAATTAATTCTGAAAGTTTACTTTTTTCATCTAAAACTAATCCGCCATAAGTTAAACCTTGATGCGAAAAAAGTTCATTTCCAATTCTATTTGCTGGAAAAATAGCAACTAATTTTTCCTTTTCATCAAAAATAAGCAACGAATAATCTTCAAATCTAGCGGAATGGTATTCCATAAAACCTCTATGAAACAAAAATGTAGCATTTTTAGCATTTGCTACAAAGTCATTCCATAAATTATAATGTCTGGAAGTATATTTTATTGTTTTAAAACTATTCATTAATGATTTTAAGTATTCTAATTATGAAAAATAGCAATTTCGCTACATATATCTTTGGGGAAATTAGTAAAATTTATTACTTTGGTAAAATTATTCAGCATAAATATTAAATTTTAAAACCTATTGATGAAAAAATCACTTGTGTTTTTTGTGTTTTTCTTACAAATTTCATTTTCTCAAAACATTGGTTTATATAGCCAATTTAATGGGAGATATGACTTTACTTTTGTAGGAAACACTCTAAATCCAGTTGAAAATTCATTTCAAACTACTCCAGCTGTTTTTACAACATCATCGGCTACATTAGCACTTAACACTAATGATGTTATTGAAAGCGCCTATTTATATTGGGCAGGCTGTGGAACTGGAGATTTTAATGTCAAATTAAATGGAACTGACGTAATTGCTAACAGAACTTTTTCAAATACGTTAACCCAAGGCCAATCTTTTAATTTTTTTAGTGCATTTGCTAATGTTACCTCACAAGTCCAAGCAACTGGAAATGGTGTTTACACACTTTCAGACTTAGATGTAAGTTCTTTTTTGCCACTTCATGCACAAAACAGTACTAATTTTGCAGGATGGTCATTAATTGTAGTGTATAAAAACCTCTACTTACCTTTAAATCAGTTAAATGTCTACGATGGATTACAAGTAGTATCGCAATTACAAAATAATCTAAATGTTACACTTAATGCTTTAAATGTAATTGATAATGTAGATGCAAAAATTGGGTTTTTAGCTTGGGAAGGCGACTCCGGAATTCAAGTAAACGAAACGTTGCGAATCAATGGAAATATAATTAGTAATCCGCCTTTAAACCCAGCAAATAATGCTTTCAATGGCACTAATTCTATTACAAATTCCAATCAATTATACAACATGGATTTGGATATTTATAACATACAAAACAATATAAATATTGGTGATACTTCGGCATTAATTCAGCTGACTTCAGGACAAGATTATGTAATGATTAACGCAATTGTAACCAAATTAAACAGTCAATTGCCTGATGCTAGAATTACTTTTGCTGCTCCAGTATTAAATTGTGATGTAAGACAACTTCAAATCAATTATTCCGTAACAAATAACAATTCTACAGCCAGTTTACCGGCTAATACGCCAATTACTTTTTATGCTGATAATGTGGTGGTTGGTTCGGCTTTTACGCAAAACGCCATTCCTATTGACGGTTTCGAAAGTGGAACTATTACGCTAACAATTCCTGCGGCTATTCCTTTACAGTTTAATTTAATTGCCAGAGTAGACGATATTGGCAATGGAACGGGCATTGTAAATGAAATATCTGAATCAAACAATTTATTTAGTTTACCCATTCAACTTTTAGTTTCTCCTGATTTTAATAATTTAGTAGATATTGTTAGTTGTAATTTAGGATTAACAAAAGGAATTTTTGATTTTTCTGAGTATGAAGGAAGTGTAAAAACCAATCCAGGACATTTGAGTACGTTTTATTCTTCTGAAGCAGATGCTTTAAATTTCACAAATCAAATTATTTTTTTAAATAATTTTGAAGCGTTACAAACACCTAACACCATTTGGGTAAGAATTGAAGATCCACAAAATGGCTGTTTCAGTTTAACTTCCTTTGAATTACTTACAAAAAATTGCGAACCGATAGTTTATAATGCCGTTTCACCAGATAATGATGGTCTAAATGATTTCTTTTTTATAGATGGGTTAAGAGATATTTTCCTGAATTTTAAATTAGAAGTCTATAACCGTTGGGGAAGATTAATTTGGACTGGAGACAACAATAAACCAGATTGGAATGGCTATTCTGAAAATACAATGGGCAATAATGAATCCCCAAGCGGTACTTACTACTACATTTTGTATCTTAATGATCCTGATTATCCAAAACCAATAAATGGATACTTACATTTAAAAAGATAGTCGATACACTGTTAGACAAACCTTAAATTTGTATCTATTATTTTTTAAAAGTAATTTCTATCAAATAAATTTTATATTTTTAGCCAACAAAAAAACAAAAAACTATGCGAATATTTTATTTCTTCTTAGCAATATTAGCTATTAATTTAGGTTTCAGCCAAAATTATTTTCCAAAAAATGATGGTGTCAAACAAACCTATAAAAATCCAGTGGCAATTACTAACGCCACTATTTATTCATCTTCAACAGTTAAAATTGAAAATGCAACTATTTTGTTTGATGGTGATAAAATTTTAGAAATTGGAACACAAATTTCAATTCCTAAAAACGCTACAATAATTGATGCAACAGGGAAAACCATTTATCCTTCGTTTATCGATTTATATACTGAGTTTGGAATTCAAAAACCACAAAGAAAATCATCAAACTCAAGATCGCCACAATACGATTCTGAAAGAAACGGCTATTACTGGAACGATCACATCAGAGCCGATTTCAATGCTTTTGAAAATTTAAATTACGATGAAAAAACTGCCAAAGATTTAAGAGAAACTGGATTTGGAACAGTCTTAAGTTTCAACAATGATGGAATTGTAGCTGGAACTGGGTTGCTTTGGACATTAAATGACGTTGAAAATAACGGAACCAGAATCTTAAATAATAAAATATCACAACACATTACGCTAAAAAGAAGTTCGCTTTCTGGACAATCCTACCCTTCTTCATTAATGGGAAGCATGGCATTAATAAAACAGTTTTATCACGATGCAAAATGGTATGCTGCAGGAGGTTCGAAAACTAAAGATATTTCATTAGAAGTACTTAATCAAAATAAAAATTTAGTACAAATATTTAATGCTGGTGACAAATTAAATATATTAAGAGCAGATAAAATTGGTGACGAATTCGGTATAAATTATCTTATCAAAGGGAGCGGAAACGAATTAGAACGTATCGAAGAAATTAAAAAAACGAATGCTACATTAATTATTCCAATTAATTTTCCTGAGTCCTATGATGTTTCCGACTCATTTATTGCGGAACAAGTTGTTTTGTCTGATATGAAATTTTGGAATCAAGCACCATATAATCCAAAAGTACTTGCGGAAAACAATATTAATTTTGCTTTAACAACTGCCGATTTAAAAAATCCTAAAGACTTTTTAACAAACTTAAGAAAAGCTGTAGAATTTGGATTTCCAAAAGAAAAAGCATTAGCTGCTTTAACTGAAATTCCAGCAAAAATTGCAAACCAAACCAATATTGGTGCTTTGAAAAAAGGCAACTTAGCTAATTTTATTATTACTAGTGGAGATATTTTCGAATCAAAAACTTCTATTCAAGAAAATTGGGTTCAAGGAAATAGATTTGTAATTGAAAAAATACAACCTTCAGATATCAGAGGGAAATACGATTTAACTTTAGATGCTAATAAATACGATTTATCAATTGAAGGGGAAATTACAAAATTAGACGCCAAAATTTCTCAGGATAAAATGGAGTTCGGAACAAAAATTACTTATAACGATCCTTGGATTACAATGGTTATCAAAGGGAAAGATACTATTTCTTCCAATTTTATTAGAATTTCTGGATTAAAATCTGAAACGGGTTTATCTGGAAAAGCGTTTTTAGAAAACGGAAAAGAAGTTTCTTGGAATGCCGTTAAAAAGCCTGCAACTACAGAAGTTAAAAAAGACGTTACAACTGACAAAAAAGAAGAAAAGAAAACGCCAGTTTATTATCCCGTTACTTTCCCAAACCTTGCTTTTGGAAATTTAACTAAACCAAAACAAGAAACAATATTATTTAAAAATGCCACGGTTTGGACAGGAGAAAAAGAAGGCATTTTAAAGGAAACAGATGTTTTAATTGAAAACGGAAAAATTATAAAAATAGGAAAAAACTTACCTCAAAAAGGAAAAGTGATTGATGCAACTGGAAAACATTTAACCGCGGGTATTATTGACGAGCATTCACATATTGCTATTTCAAATGGTGTAAATGAAGGCGGACAAAATTCATCGGCTGAAGTAACTATTGAAGATGTTGTAAATTCTGAAGACATTAACATTTACAGAAACTTAGCCGGCGGGGTTACTTCTGCAAATTTATTACATGGTTCTGCCAATCCAATTGGCGGCCGTGCCGCATTTGTTAAACTAAAATGGGGATACAATCCAGATGAAATGCTGGTTAAAGACGCACCTAAATACATAAAATTTGCTTTAGGTGAAAATGTAAAACAATCCAATTGGGGTGATATAGAAAGATTGCGTTTCCCACAATCAAGAATGGGAGTAGAACAAGTTTATGAAGACTATTTTTCTCGTACTTTAGCCTATCAAAAAGAATGGGATGCATACAATGCAAATAAAAGTAAAATTGCGCCACGTTTTGATATTGAATTGGAAACATTGAGTCAGATTTTAAATAAAAAACGTTTTATCACTTGTCATTCTTATGTGCAATCTGAAATAAATATGTTACTAAAAGTGGCCGAAAAATATAATTTTAAGATTCAAACATTCACTCATATTTTAGAAGGCTATAAAGTAGCAGACAAAATGGCCAAACATGGCGTTGGTGGTTCTACTTTCGCGGATTGGTGGGGCTATAAATTTGAAGTAAATGACGCCATTCCTTACAACGCGGCACTTATGAATAATGTTGGTGTTACAGTTTCAATCAATTCTGATGATGCAGAAATGTCGAGAAGATTGAATCAGGAAGCTGCCAAAACACTAAAATATGGTGGTTTAACTGAAGAAGCAGCTTGGAATTTTGTAACTTTAAATCCGGCTAAATTGCTACAAGTTGATGATAAAGTGGGAAGTATTAAAGTTGGCAAAGATGCCGATGTAGTACTTTGGTCTAACAATCCGCTAACCATTTATGCTACAGTTGAAAAAACTATTGTTGATGGCACTATTTTCTTCGATTTAGACCAGGAAACCGCCAAAAATGAAACGGTTCAAAAAGAAAGAAATGAATTAATTAATTTAATGTTAGATGCCAAAAACAAGGGCTTAAAAACACAAGAACCAAAGAAAAAATCGAGCGGACATTATCACTGTGATACCCTTGGAGAAAAATGCAGAGAATTTCATGCTAAATACAGTAATTAAAGTTCATCTTGGGATTGTACCCTTGAGGGGACTTTAGGGGTGTAAAACATCATGAGAAATAAAATTATTCCATATCAATCACACTTAAAAGAATATGCAAGAGTATTAAGAAAAAATAGTACTTTAAGTGAAGTTATTCTTTGGCAAAACATAAAAAGAGAAGGATACGAAGTTCAATTCCATAGACAAGTACCTATGTTAAATTATATTGTAGATTTTTATTGCCATGAATTGATGTTAGCAATAGAAATAGATGGAGATAGTCATTTATATAAATACGAATACGATAAACACAGACAAGGAGAATTAGAAAAACAAGGCGTAATTTTCTTAAGGTTTAGCGATAGGGATATAAAACATAATTTATTTTCTGTTTTACTTTCGTTGGAAACTGAAATTGAAAGATTAAAACACCCCTAAAGTCCCCTCAAGGGGACAATCCAACTAACAAAAAAAGGCTAATAGAAAATTTAATTTATAAAATTAATAAACAATGAAAAAACTAACGTACATATTCGCACTAACTACTTTAATTAGTTTTGCACAACAAACGCCAGCACCAAAGCAAACAAAATCGATTTTAATCATTGGTGGAACGGCGCATTTAGGTAACGGGAAAATTCAAGAAAACAGTCTGATTTCTATTGTTGATGGAAAAATTGCTTCTGTTTCTGATGCTACTGTAACTAAAATCACGAAACACGATATTACAATTCAAGCAGATGGAAAGCATATTTATCCAGGATTCATTGCACCAAATTCTACTTTAGGATTAGTTGAAATTGATGCCGTTCGAGCTTCAGATGATGAAAGTGAAATTGGCGAATTCAATCCACATATTAGAAGTTTAATAGCTTATAATGCCGAATCAAGACTAACGGAATCAGCTAGACCAAATGGTGTGCTTTTAGCCCAAATTACACCTCGTGGTGGAAGAATTTCTGGAACTTCTTCTATAGTGCAACTAGATGCTTGGAACTGGGAAGATGCCGTGATTAAAGAAAATGACGGAATTCATATGCGTTGGCCTAATAGTTATGCAAGATTAGGATGGTGGGCAGAACCAGGCGGTATTGAATCAAACAAAAAATATGAGGAACAAACCAAAGGCGTTCAACTATTTTTTGACAATGCGTTTAATTATTTAAAATCAGATAAAAAAACAAAAGACATACCTTATGACGCTATGAATGGTATACAAAACGGAGATAAAACGCTGTTTGTAAACGCAAATGGCGAAAAAGAAATTACAGATATTATCTTATTTAAAAAGAAAAATAATATTAAAAAATTAGTCATTATCGGTGGGTACAACGCCAACAAAATTGCCGATTTATTAAAAGAAAATAATGTGTCTGTTTTATTAAGAAGAATTCACGATGTGCCAAATTCTGAAGATGAAGATGTTAACTTACCTTACAAAATTGCTAAAATCTTAACCGAAAAAGGAATTGTTGTTGGTTTAGAAAATTCTGGTGATATGGAACGTATGCAGACTAGAAACATGCCATTCTATGCAGGAACATGCGCCGCTTGGGGAATGAACAAAGAAGATGCGCTAAAATTAATTACATCAAACACTGCTAAAATTTTAGGAATTGATGCCAAATACGGAACCTTAGAAGCCGGAAAAAGCGCTACCCTATTCATTTCAGAAGGTGATGCATTAGACATGAAAACGAATAAGTTATCTCACGCTTTTATTGATGGACGAAAAATTAGCTTAGAAAGTCACCAAACAGAATTATACGAAAGATATAAAGGGAAGTTTGAAAGTGAAGGTTCTTCAAAATCGGAAGTAAAAAACTAAAATACAGAATATTAATTTTAAAGTCGCAAAGCCATAAGTTTTGCGTCTTTGTTTTTATCCTTAAAAAAGATAACTTTGTAACTTAGATACTCAGCAAATTAGTCACTCCAAATGAAACAAATCACGTCAATTCAAAATCCGTTTGTCAAAAACTTAGTTGTATTGCAAGAAAAAGCCAAAGCACGAAAACAATCGGGAACATTTATTATTGAAGGACAACGTGAAATTGAATTGGCTTTGAAAGGCGGCTATGAAATACAAACATTACTTTTTTGTCCAGAATTATCTGGAAAATCTGAAAATCTGGAAATAGAAATATCAGAACATCTCAAAATAGAAATTTCGAAAGAAGTCTACCAAAAATTAGCGTATCGCGATACAACTGAAGGAATTATCGCCATTGCAAAATCAAAATCTTTACAATTATCTGATTTAAAATTGTCTAAAAACCCTTTAATTTTAGTCGCAGAAGGAATAGAAAAACCAGGAAATTTAGGCGCTTTATTACGAACCGCAGATGCAGCCAATATTGATGCTGTGATTATTGCCAATCCAAAATCGGATATGTATAATCCAAATATTGTGCGATCTAGCGTAGGTTGTTTATTTACACGTCAAATTGCTGTAGCGACTTCAGAGGAAGCAATTGCTTATTTAAAAGAAAACAACATAAATAGTTATTGCGCGACTTTACAAGATTCAGCCACCTATCACACACAAAATTATAACGAACCAACCGCATTAGTTGTAGGAACTGAAGCCACAGGAATTACAGACGTTTGGCGACAAAATGCAACCAAAAACATTAACATTCCTATGCAGGGTATTATAGATTCTATGAATGTTTCTGTAGCGGCAGCGATATTATTATTCGAAGCCAAAAGACAGCGTGGTTTCTAATTAGTCGATTTTAAAAAAACAACACCGATTTCAATAAACCAACCTAAAAAAAATTAAAATCTTTTTGAAATCTAAATTTTAAACACTATTTTTATATTCTACAAAATTTGAATATGTCCGAGATTGATTTAGAAGCTGAAAACAAAGCCATAGCCAAAGAATATAAAGAGTTACTTCGCATTAGTTATCAAAGTTTAACAACTGACGATAAAAAACTAATTCGTAAGGCTTTTGATATTGCTGTAGAAGCGCACAAAGATCAGAGAAGAAGATCTGGAGAAGCCTATATTTTTCATCCAATTGCTGTAGCAAAAATTGTAGCGTCACAAATTGGTTTGGGTTCCACGGGTATTGCCTCTGCCCTACTTCATGATGTGGTGGAAGACACCGATATTACTATTTCAGACATTGAAAAGATGTTTAATCCAAAGATTGCCAAAATTGTTGAAGGATTAACCAAAATTCCAAAAGTAAAAAACGACCAAGAGATTTCGCTTCAAGCTGAAAATTTCAGAAAAATGCTGCTTACGTTAAATGATGACGTACGAGTAATTTTAATAAAACTTGCCGATAGATTGCACAATATGCAAACTATGGACGGCATGTCTGACTATAAGCAAGCAAAAATTGCTTCGGAAACTTTATATATTTATGCGCCTCTTGCACATCGTTTAGGGCTTTATAATATCAAAACACAATTAGAAGATTTAGGCTTAAAATACACAGAGCCAGAAGTTTATGCAGATATTGTTGGCAAAATTAAAGAAACCAAAGAAGAACAAGACATATATATAAAATCTATTTCGGGTATTTTAAGTCAATCTATGACTACAGAAGGTATAGATTTTATTATTAAAGGTCGACCAAAATCGATTTATTCAATCCGTAGAAAGATGAAAGTGCAAGGCGTAACTTTTGATGAAGTATACGATAAATTTGCGCTCAGAATTATTTATAAATCCAATCTTCATGACGAAAAATTCTTAGCTTGGAAAATTTACTCTGTAGTAACCGATCATTACAGACCTAGTCCAAGTCGTTTACGCGATTGGATTTCTTCCCCAAAATCAACTGGCTACGAAGCGTTACATATAACTGTAATGGGACCATTAGGGCGTTGGGTGGAAATTCAGGTTCGCAGTGAACGAATGGATGAAATTGCAGAAAAGGGCTACGCCGCACATTATAAATATAAAACTGGAGCAACTGAAGAAAATAGCTTAGAAATATGGCTAAATCAACTTAAAGAAGCACTAGAAAATTCAAATAATAATGCCGTAGATTTTGTTGAAGATTTTAAGTTGAATTTGTATGCAAAAGAAATATATATTTTTACACCAAAAGGCGAAATAAAATCATTACCTAAAGGTGCTACTACACTTGATTTTGCTTTTAGTATACACTCGGAAATTGGCGTAAAAACGCGAGGCACCAAAGTAAATGGAAAATTAGTACCGTTAAATTATATATTAAACAGTGGTGATCAGGTAGAAATTATTACTTCTCAAAATCAAAAACCAACTATTCATTGGCTAGATTATGTTTCTACGTCTCGTGCCAAAACCAAAATTAAGAATGTTTTAAATGAAGATATTAAAAAAATCGGCGAAGAAGGAAGAGAAGTATTAACCAGAAAACTCCGTCATTTAAAAATAACATTAAACGAAGATTCGATTAACGAACTGGTAAATTTTTTGAAATTAAAAACCAGTTTAGATTTGTTTTATCGTGTTGGAATTGGAGCAATTGAAAACCAACAACTCCGAGATTATGCTGCACAAAAAAGCAATACTTTGGTTAACTTTTTTAAGAAAACAATCAAAAGAAGTACCAGTGTTAGTAACGATAAAAATCAAAAAAATAAAGCCAAAGAACAACTTGATTTACTGGTTTTTGGTGCCGAACAAAGCAAACTTGAATATAAATTTTCTCCGTGTTGTAGTCCAATTCCTGGCGATCTTGTTTTTGGTTTTGTTACCATAAATGAAGGCATAAAAGTGCATAAAATGGATTGTCCAAATGCGATTAGTTTACAATCTAACTTTGCCTACCGAATTGTTCAAGCTATGTGGATTGATTCCTCTCAAGAAGAATTTAATGCAATTTTAAAAATTACAGGAATGGATGTTATGGGTTTAACAAACCAACTAACCAAAGTTATTTCAAATCAAATGCACGTTAACATTCAAAGTATTAGTTTAAGCACTGAAGCAGGAATTTTCAAAGGTCAAATTACCGTTATGGTACAAAATAATGTCATTCTTAAAAAATTAATTGAAAACATTAAAAAAGTAGAAGGCATTGATAAAGTTACAAGAGTTTATAACAACTAAAATATAATTTATGTGTTTTATGAATCAAGTCAATGAGTTAATATATTTTTTTGCTTTTCAGTAATCACTTTTTACTATCTTTGCCTATCTTTCATTTAAACTTAAAATGGATAACAACAAAAACCAAGAAACGGTAAAAAACGTTTTTATAAAATACCTTGAAGAAAAAGGACATCGCAAAACGCCTGAACGTTATGCGATTCTTCAAGAAGTATACGAAAATCAAGAACATTTTGATATAGAATCATTGTATATCAAAATGAAAAATAAAAATTATCGCGTTTCTCGAGCCACTTTATACAATACTATCGAATTGTTGTTAGATTGCAAACTAGTTCGTCGTCATCAATTTGGGCAAAACCAAGCACATTACGAAAAATCTTATTTTGATAAGCAACACGACCATATTATTTTAACAGATACGGGAGAAGTAATTGAATTTTGCGATCCACGTATTCAGCAAATAAAACAAACTATGGAAGAAATGTTTGGAATTGATATAGAAACACATTCCTTATATTTTTACGGAACAAAAAAGAATTAATAAATAGGGACAATTGTCCATTCAAAGCAAAAAACACAATGAATGTAGATTTACTACTTGGATTACAATGGGGTGACGAAGGAAAAGGAAAAATCGTCGATGTATTAACTTCAAAATACGATATTATTGCACGTTTTCAAGGCGGTCCGAATGCAGGACACACTCTTGAATTTGATGGAATTAAACATGTTTTAAGAACGATTCCTTCAGGAATTTTTCATAAAAATAATGTAAATATCATCGGAAATGGCGTAGTAATGGATCCGGTAGTTTTTCAAAAAGAAATTGAAAGTTTAGAAAAATTTAATTTAAATATTAAGTCAAAATTATTCTTGTCAAGAAAAGCGCATTTAATTTTACCAACACATCGTTTACTTGATGCAGCTTCAGAAGCTTCAAAAGGAAAAGCTAAAATAGGTTCTACTTTAAAAGGAATTGGACCAACTTATATGGACAAAACCGGAAGAAATGGCTTACGAATTGGCGATTTAGAAATGGCTGATTTTAATGAAAGATACCGTGCTTTAGCCGACAAACACGAAGCAATGATTGCTTTTTATGATGTGGATTTACAATATAATTTAGCAGAAATGGAAGCGGAATTTTTCGCAGCGGTAGAAGAATTAAAAACATTGACTTTCATTGACTCTGAAGAATATTTAAACAAAGCATTAAAAGCAGGAAAAACCATTTTAGCCGAAGGTGCACAAGGCTCGTTATTAGATGTAGATTTTGGAACGTATCCATTTGTAACTTCTTCTAACACTACTGCTGCTGGAGCTTGTACAGGATTAGGAATTGCACCAAACAGAGTAAAAGAAGTTTTCGGAATTTTTAAAGCTTACACAACTCGTGTAGGAAGTGGCCCTTTTCCAACTGAATTATTTGATGAAGTGGGTGCCAATATGGCAAAAATTGGTAACGAATTTGGTTCAGTTACTGGTCGTGCCCGAAGATGTGGCTGGTTAGATTTAGTGGCTTTAAAATATGCTGTTGAAGTAAATGGTGTTACCGAATTGTACATGATGAAAGGTGACGTTTTATCTGGATTTGAAACCTTAAAAGTTTGTACCGAATACAAGTACAAAGGAGAAATTTTAAAACACTTCCCATTTAACATTGAGCCAGAAAATGTGCAACCTATTTATAAAGAAATGAAAGGTTGGCAAGCTGATTTAACAGGTATGACAACTTACGAGGAATTGCCTTCAGAATTAAAAAAATACATCGAATTCATTGAAAAAGAATTAGAAGTACCAATAAAAGTAGTTTCTGTTGGACCAGACAGAACACAGACTATCACAAGATAAGTTACACAATTTTGTCATACTGAACTTGTTTCAGTATCTCACATAAACAAAACCGCAGCTTCGCAGATTATCATAAATCTGTAAATCTGCGGTTTGTTTTTATCCTTTAAAATCCGCCAAATCCGTGTACCTATAAAAAAACCATAAAATATTCTTAATTCGCATTCATTATTGTACATTTTACTTAAATTTGACAAAAAATTGATAAATTGAGAAAATATTTGTATGCTGTCGTTTTGGTATTTTCCATATGGTTTGGAAATGCTCAAATTACTAATCAACCCATTGCGCCTTCAAATCCTAATGGGATAAAAATTTTACATTCTGATTTTATAGATAAAAATCAAAATGAAATTCCTGGTGCCATTATTTTTACGGGAAATGTTCAAGTGCAACACAATGGCGTATTGATTAATTGTAACAAAGCCTATCATTACACAGATGAAGATTATATAAAAGCATTTGGAAACGTAATATTAAACCAAGGCGATACCATTGTAATGAATAGCCGATATGCAGAATACAACGGAAAAACGCTTCAAGCATTTGCAACTGGAAATGTAAATTTACGTTCTCCCGATTCTAATTTAACTACCGATACGATTCACTTTGACAGAAATAAACAAGAAGCCTATTATAAAAGTTGGGGGACTATTGTAAATAAAGAAAACACCTTGAAAAGTAAATCTGGAAGATATTATCTAAACTTTAAAAAATACGTTTTCAAAACGGCTGTAACCCTTGTGAATCCTCAAGTTACCATTAAAACGAATAATTTAGATTTTTACGACAATTCAGGTCACGCCTATGTTTACGGACCAAGCACGATTACTAGTAAAGATAATGTGATTAACACTAAAAATGCTTTTTACGACACCAAAAATGATACGGGTAGGTTATTAGATAAATCCAATATTGTATACAACAATAGGAAAGTTGAAGGAGATATTATCAATTACGATCGAAAGAAAAATTTCGCAAAAGCTACCAATAATGTAAAAATTACGGATACAATCAACAATATGATTGCAACCGGACATTACGCAGAAGTGTACAGAAATATTGGCGGCACCAAAAAAGATTCGATGTTTATTACCAAAAAAGCGTTAGTAAAAACATTAGTAGAAAAAGATACCATGTATTTACACGGAAAAAAAATATTGGTTACGGGTCCACAAGAAGACAGAACGATTAGGGCTTTTAATAATGTGCGATTTTTTAAAACAGATATGAGTGGAAAATGCGATTCGATTCATTCAAATAACAAAACTCAATTGACAAA
The DNA here is from genome assembly GCA_002737105.1 of Flavobacteriales bacterium. The sequence continues at coordinate 13,584 of NSHO01000014.1, forward strand.
ACTCATCGGAAGACCAGTAGTTTGGAATAGCGACAACCAAATGACAGGTGATATAATACATCTAATTGGCGATAATAAAACTGAAAAATTAGATTCTTTAAAAATTCTCAATAATGCCTTTTTAGTCCAAAAAGATACTATTGGAGAAGACAATTTCAATCAGGTAAAAGGGCAATTTTTGTACGGAAAGTTTAGAGATAATAAATTATACGAAGTAGATTTGATAAAAAATACCGAGAAAATCTATTTTATGTATAACGATGGAAATGAAATGGTTGGCATTGACAAAGGTGTTTCAAGTAGTATCAACATGCAATTAGAAAATAACAAAATTTTAGAATTAACTTCTTTTAAACAAATTTTAAGCGATACCTATCCAGATAAAGAATTTCCAAAAAACGCAAGGCGACTCCGAGGATTTATTTGGCGAATAGACGAAAAAATAAATACACTCGAAGATATTTTTCCAGACGAAGAAAAAGCCTTCGATGAAAAAGTGAAAACTGAAACCAAGAAGAAAGAAAAAGAAGAGAAAAAACCTATGTCCGTGTTAAAAGAAACTAAGGATTATGGGAAAAAAGTGAAAAGAAAAAAACTTTAATCCTAAACCTTTTAACGCACACCTTAAAACCAAAAAAATGCTAAACGATTTCTTTAAATATCAAGCACAAACCACGCCTCACCCATTAGCTATGGAAATTTCACATGCTAAAGGTTCTTATATTTACGACACTTCTGGAAATAAATATTTAGATTTCGTGGCGGGAGTTTCGGCATGTAGTTTAGGACATCAAAATGAGCGTGTAAACAATGCCATAAAAGACCAATTGGATAAATATTCTCACGTGATGGTTTATGGCGAATATGCCCAAAATCCTGCAACTGAATATTGTAAATTATTGGCTGAACATCTTCCTTATCCCTTAAAAAAAACCTATTTAGTAAGTTCTGGAACCGAAGCTACTGAAGGCGCATTAAAATTAGCTCGAAGAGTTACAGGAAGAAGTCAATTCATCTCTTGCCATAATGCTTATCATGGAAATACAATGGGAAGTTTAAGCGTCATGGGTTTTGAAGAGCGCAAACAAGTTTTTAGACCATTACTTCCAGATGTCGATTTCATTACATTTAATAACGAAGAAGACATACAGAAAATCACTACAAAAACAGCAGGAATTATCTTAGAATCTATTCAAGGTGGCGCAGGTTTTATTCAACCACAAAACGGTTTTCTAAAAAAAGTTCGTGCACGTTGTACAGAAGTTGGCGCAATGCTAATTATAGACGAAATTCAACCCGGGTTTGGTCGTACCGGAAAATTATTCGGTTTTGAAAACTACGATTGCATTCCAGATATTTTAGTTATCGGAAAAGGCATGGGCGGTGGAATGCCAGTTGGCGCATTTGTAGCTTCCGAAGTAAATATGGATTTATTATACGACAATCCCAAATTAGGACATATCACCACATTTGGTGGACATCCCGTTATTGCTGCGGCATGTTTGGCAACATTGCAAGAAATTACCGAAACGAATTTAATAGCCGAAACATTAGAAAAAGAAATTCTTTTCAGAAAATTATTGGTACACCCTTTAATAACAGAAGTTCGTGGAAAAGGTTTAATGCTGGCTGCAATGACAAAAAACTCCAATATTACAAACGAAGTTATTTTACGATGTCACAAACGTGGTTTAATTTTATTTTGGTTATTATTTGAAGGAACTGCCATCAGAATTACCCCGCCATTAACCATTTCCAATGAAGAAATTGAAGAAGGTTGTCAATTATTACTTGAAGTTATGGACGAAGTTCATGCTTTAAAACTTTAAAACACACTTTTTATTTTTTTATAATTGATTTTTGAAATTGACATTATTTTTGTCATTGAAAAATGTTAATTAAATTGTTCAAAAGATACACTTGGCAAAGAAATTGCTAAAGTTAAATTACGTAATTTTAAAATTGTAACTTTTAAAAAGTTGTTGCTATGAATATGAGCTATAATGAAGAAGAGGAGGAAAACAATTTATCTCTTTCTAAATTTGAATCGATGCTAAAAACCAACAAGGTTTTCTTTTTTGATTCGGAAGAATTTGAAGACATTGTTTTACACTATATGGACACGGGACGAATCAATTTAGCAAAAAAAGCGCTACGATTAGGTTTGGAACAACATCCAAAATCTAACGGTTTAAAGCTAGTTCACGTTGAATTATTAATTTATGAAGACAAAATTGAACAAGCCGAAAAAATCTTAAACGATGTAGCTTTATTGGAGCCTACAAATGAAGAAGTTTATATTCAACGTGCCAATATTTGTTCTAAAAGAGACCAACACGAAAAAGCCATCGAACATTTACAAATTGCGCTTCGCTACACTGAAGATGAAGCCGATATTTATTCCATGATTGGAATGGAATATCTATTTATGGATAGCTTAGAATTGGCCAAAGAAAACTTCATTTTATGCTTAGAAAATGACGAAGAAGATTTTTCTGCTTTATACAATGTAGTATACTGTTTTGATTTTTTAGACCAAAATCAGGATGCCATTGAATATTTAGAAAAATTTATTGACAAAAACCCATATAGTGAAGTCGCATGGCACCAAATTGGACGTCAATTTTATGCTTTAAAAAATTATGAAAAAGCAGTTTGGGCATTTGATTATGCTTGTATTATTGATGAAGGCTTTTTAGGCGCTTTCTTAGAAAAAGCTAAATCATTAGAAAAACTTCAGCAATACCAAGAAGCCATTGATTGCTACATGATAACAATTGAATTAGACGATCCAACTTCTTTTGCTTATTTGCGCATTGGAAAATGTTATGAAAAACTTGGTAATAATGAACAAGCTTTAGTATATTACTTAAAAACAGTTCACGAAGATCCCTTATTAGATAAAGCGTGGTTAACCATTACTGATTTTTATATTAAACAAGAAAATTACCAAAAATCGTTATATTATATTAACAAAGCTATTGGAATTGATGCTGAAAACCCATTGTACTGGAGACGATATGCTTCAATAAATCAGTTTTTAAACTTCTTTGAAGAAGCAGAAGAAGGCTATAGAAAAGCTTTTGAAAACGGCGATATCGAATTAGATAATTTTCTTTCGTGGAGCGATATTTTATACTTTTTAGGCGAAGTAAACGCTGCTTTTGAAATTCTTAATCAAGCTAAAGAAGTGTATCCAGATGAAGCGGAGATTTTATATCGTTTAGTAGGCTTATTTTACAATATCGAAGAGGAAAAAAACGCCATCGAAGCATTAGAAACGGCTTTAACTACCAATTTTGATAAAAATCACATATTAAAAGATGCTTTTCCACACGTTTGGGAATGTGAAACAGTACAAAATAGCATTAAAAAACATACCTTATAAGCCAAATTATGGAAATTATTGACTTTTTACTGCATTTTTTAAAAGATCCTTTAACCGTAATTACACAATTAATTGACCAATATAATACACTAATTTATTTTATTTTATTTCTAGTTGTATTTGTTGAAACAGGGTTTGTAATTATGCCTTTGTTACCTGGAGATTCAATGCTTTTTGCAATTGGAGTAATTGCAGCTACAACTGGAAAATTAAGCTTAATTATCGTTATCCCATTATTAATTCTTGCAGCACTTTTAGGTGATAATTTAAATTATTTTGTAGGGCATAAATTCGGGGAATTAATAAAACAAAAAAAGAAAATTCTATTCTTAAAAAGAGAATACATTGAAAAAACAGAAGTTTTCTTTGAAAAAAATGGAGGAAAAGCAGTCATAATGGCCCGTTTTGTTCCAATAGTTAGAACAATTGCGCCTTTTGTAGCAGGTGCTGGAAGCATGAAGTATAAAAATTACATTATCAATTGTATTTTAGGTGCCGTACTTTGGGTTGCAGGAATTACGCTTTTAGGCTATTTTTTAGGGCAATTTGAAGTAGTGAAAAACAATTTTGAAAAACTAGTTTTAGGAATTATTTTAGTTTCTGTTTTGCCGATTTTTATTAAAATTTTTAAATCCAAATTTAAAAAATCGTAGCGAAAATGAATTATAAATCACAAAAAAGCAACGCAAGTTTGGACTTATTGGTAAAAATATAAGTTATTCTTTTTCTAAAAAATACTTCTACGATAAATTCTTAAATAATCATTTTCACAACTGTGAATATGAAAATTATGATATTGAAAATATAAAAGAAATTACAGAAATTATTGATAAAACTAAAGGATTAGTTGGACTAAATGTTACAATCCCTTACAAAGAATCTATTCTTCCTTTTTTAAATAAAATTTCAAATAACGCAAAAAAAATTGGTGCGGTAAACTGCATCTCTATTTCCAAAAACAAAAAATTAAAAGGTTACAATACCGATTTTTATGGGTTTAAAAAATCAATCCAACCCCTATTAAAAAAGCATCACAAAAAAGCATTAATTTTAGGAACAGGGGGTGCTAGCAAAGCTGTTGCTTTTGCCCTAAAAAAACTAAATATCGAATTTGATTTTGTATCTCGAAATCCTTCGGAATATGAAATTGGATACAAGGAAATAAATGCAGCTATTTTTATCGAA
>NSHO01000015.1 GCA_002737105.1 Flavobacteriales bacterium
ATTTTTTCTGCTATTTCTGTTGAGTTTTTTACACCCAAAGGAGTGGTAATGTCGATGTTATTATAAGTAAGTTTTTTACTAATCTCATAAGCCATAATTTCACCAATACGCTCCATGTTTCTCCTGAAACGCATGGCATCTTTTTGAACGCTTACCGCTCTAATTTGATTTAAAAACTGATTTAAAACACTATTTTCTTCGGAAATATATTGAATATTCATGTGAGATAATTTGTTATTTATGGTTAAAAGTACAAAAAATCCTTATTTTTGTAAATTAAAACAGAAATTATGTTTGCAGAATTTGCGTTTCCCATTTTTGAACAAGCTATAAAAGTGTATCATGTTATTGATGATGTATATCAGCCGGTTGTTAATCCTTATGAAAAAGGGTCAGTAGAGCATTTGTTATTTGCCAAAAACTGGGTGGATACGGTGCAATGGCATTATGAAGATATTGTTCGTGATCCAAATATTGATCCAGTTGCAGCGTTAGACTTAAAACGCAAAATTGATGCCTCTAACCAGGTTAGAACTGATATGGTGGAATATATTGATGGTTATTTTCTACAAAAATACACACACGTTCAAGTGAAACCAAATGCCAGAATTAATACCGAAAGTCCAGCTTGGGCAATTGATAGATTATCTATTTTAGCCTTGAAAATTTACCACATGAATGAAGAAGCTACTCGCGAAGAAGCCACTGCAGAACACCGAGCAAAATGCCAAGAAAAATTAAATGTGTTGTTAGACCAAAAAAACGATATGTTTATTTCAATTAGTCAATTGGTGGAAGATATTGAAAATGGCGATAAATTCATGAAGGTGTACAAACAAATGAAAATGTACAACGACGAAGATTTGAATCCAGTTTTGTATCAAAATAAAAAATAAATGTCTTATCACATTTTAGTTATTAGACTCTCCGCTATGGGCGATGTCGCTATGACCGTTCCTGTACTGAGAGCTTTTTCTTTGCAATATCCCAACGTGAAAATTACGGTAGTTTCTCGACCGTTTTTTAAACCCTTTTTTGATGATATCGAAAACATAACTTTTTTTCCAATCGATATAAAAGAAAGACACAAAGGTTTTTTAGGACTTTTACGTTTGTTTTCAGATTTACGAAAACTCAATATTGATGCCGTTGCCGATTTACATAATGTCTTACGATCAAAAATTATCACTACACTTTTCGCTTTAAATGGCAAAAAAGTAGCTGCTACAGATAAAGGCAGAAAAGACAAAAAAGCACTTACAAAGTTAGCAATCAAAGACATTTCTCCAATAAAATCAATGTTCGAAAGACATGTTGAAACGTTTGAAAAATTAGGTTTTCAAATCAATTTAAATACTCCCACATTTCCAGAAAAAGCGATTTTATCTGAAGAAATAATAAAAATTACTGGTAAAAAGCAAGAAAATTGGATTGGAATGGCGCCTTTTGCACAATACGAAAGTAAAGTCTACCCAACAGATTTGATGCAACAAGTAATAGATGACTTAGCAAAAAATACTTCAAATAAAATTTTCTTATTTGGTGGCGGAAGTGAAGAAATTAAGCAACTAAATCAGTTAAAAAATAACCATCAAAATGTACTTGTTTTAGCAGGGAAAATCAATTTGAAAGCAGAATTAGCCATTATTTCTAATTTAAATTTAATGCTTTCTATGGATTCTGGAAACGCACATATTGCCGCTATGTTGGGCGTAAAAGTAATTACACTTTGGGGCGCGACACACCCTTTTGCAGGATTTCAACCATTCCATCAACCAGATGATTTTTGTCTGACTTCAGATAGAAAACAATACCCATTTTTACCTACTTCGGTGTACGGAAATAAAAAAGTAGCAGGATATGAAAATGCAATGCGAACGATTTTACCTTCTCAGGTTATAGAAAAAATAAATTCCAATCTTACCTAAATAAAATTGGAATTTGGAATTTTCTATTTGGAATTTCAAAAATTAAATATTATCAAAATCAATTTTAATCTCAGAGGATGTTGGCACCGCCTGACAAGCCAAAACCAATCCTTCTGCCACTTCATTATCGGTTAAAATTTGGTTTTTCTTCATGGTAGCGCTTCCTTCAGTTACCCTACAAATACAGCTGCTACAAATTCCGCCTTGGCAAGAATAAGGCACATCTATACCTTGTTTTATAGCCGCTTCTAAAATCGTTTGTTTCTGACTCATTTCAAAAGTAACTTCGTCAGTATCAACAGTAATTGAAATGTTTGTATGGCCTTCATTTACAGTATCAACTTTCTTTTCTGAAGCAGATGAAGTGCCAAACAATTCAAATTTAACGTCTTTTTCAGCTACATTGTTTTCTTTTAAAGTCGCCGTAACTACTTGTATCATGGCTTCTGGTCCGCATAAGAAAAATTTAGAAAAGGTTTTATCAGCATGTTTGGTTTTCAAAACTGTGTTTACAATTGACTTGTCAATTCTACCAAACAATTCGCCGGCAACATTAGCTTGACTGTAAACAGAATGCACAAAAAAGCGACCTAAATTTTTTAATTGAAGCGCATGTAATTCCTCGTGAAAAATAGTTTCTGATTCGTCTTTATTACCATAAATTAACACAAAAGTACTATTTGGTTCTTCTTCTAACATGCTTTTTGCAATTGACAGCACTGGCGTAATTCCGCTTCCAGCTGCAAAAGCGGCATAGCTTTTTTGGTGATCCTGTTTGGCTTCAAAAGTAAATTTTCCTTCGGGAATACTGACTTCTAACAAATCTCCAACAGCTAATTTTGTGTTGGCAAATTTCGAAAAAGTACCGCTTTTTACTTCTTTTATAGCAATTCGCATTTCACCACTTTTTGGCGAAGAACAAATAGAATACGCTCTGCGAAGTTCTGTGCCGTCTAAAGTAAGCTTTAAGGTTACATATTGACCTGCTATAAATTGGTAAGCCGATTTCAGTTCTTGTGGAATATTAAAAACGATAGAAACCGCATTTTTTGTTTCTCGTTTGATTTCTTTTATAGCTAATTTATAAAAATCCATGTTTGTTTTTTATTTTGTGAATAACGCCTTTAATTCCGTTGCTTCGCTAGGTTTCATTTTTCCAGCTAATACTAAGCTTAATTGTTTTCTTCTTAGTGCAGCGTCATAACGTTCTATTTCTAATTCGGTTTGTGGTTCAATGGGTGGCACAGGTATTGGTCTTCCAGTTTCATCAACAGCTACAAAAGTATAAATGGCTTCGTTGGCTTTGTTTTTAATTCCTGATTCTCTGTCTTCAATCCAAACATCAATAAAAATTTCCATAGAAGTATTGAAGGTTCTCGATACTTTAGATTCTACTGTAACCACGCTTCCTAATGGAATGGCTCTGTTAAACGCCACGTGATTTACCGAAGCCGTAACGCAAATTCTTCTCGAATGACGGCGCGCAGTAATACTAGCGGCTCTATCCATTCGCGCTAATAATTCGCCACCAAATAAATTATTTAAAGGATTGGTTTCACCAGGCAACACTAAATCGGTTAGCGTAGTTAAAGAGTCTGAAGGATATTTGTTTTGCATTATTTTTTTTACAAAGATACTAACTCTGATTTAAAAAAAGGTCATAAAAAAATCCCAAAATTGGGATTAGTCTATAAGTAACCAAGCTTCGACGCTATCTTTTGATTTTATTTGAATTTTTAAATTCTGAGCTTCATTTAAATTAGAAAAACTCCCAAAAGCAACAGGTATCAAACCATATTTGTTTTCAGTTAATAAATGAGCTTCAAAACCTTGTGAAAGTAAATCATTCATGGCTTTTGTCGCGTTTTGTTTGCTTCTGTAAGCGCCCGCTATCACATGGTATTTTCCATTATGCGTTGTTTCTAAAGTTAAATCAACTGCGTTTATTGGATTTGGAATTACAAAAGTAGCCTCTTGAATTCTTTGATTTATTTTTTCTTGTACTGTTTTTTCTACAATTATAGTTTGTTGGTTAATTGTGAAGTCATAATACATTTTGTAAACGTACGTTCCTGCAGAAGCAAAAACAGCTACTGCGGCAGCGTATTTTAACCAATTACTTGAGCGATTTTTACCATTTATTGGAATAACCGGCTTGTCTTTTTCAGTACTTTCTTCTATTGAAATTGGTGTTTCAATTATAGACTCAGTTACTGAAGCAACATCAGTAAGTATTTGATTGGCTCTTGTTATTTCTGGCGAATTAAATCCAGCCAAACCAAAAGAATCTGTCAAATAATTAATAGCCGTATTGGGTTTGAAAACAAAATTATGTTCGGAATTTGAAAAAATTTCACCAATATTTTCTAGCACTAAATGTTCTTTATTTTCTAGTTTTTCCAACCAAAAAACAACTTGCGTTTGAATCCTGTTTAAAGCTTTTTCGTAGCTAATTTTTTCTTGTAATGCGATATGATTGGCCAATAAACCATCATTGTTTTTTATGTTTGAATTAAAAGAAATTACTTTTTTCGGCGGTGCAAATGAACTTTGCCCAACAATTACTTGTGCAGATTGCCATTCGCATAAGAAAGCACCAAAGCCAGGAACACCCACGCATTGGTATCTGTACAACAATTCTGAAATGTATTTTTCTATTTTCATATAGGCAAAATTAAGAATTCAAGCCCAAAAACAAAATTTTATCAACAATTTTTATTAACAATTTTAAAATTATATTTCTTCGTTTTACAGAATGTCATCAAAATATTAAAAAAATAAATATATTTGTAAAATATATTATACGCCATGTTACATAACGAATTATTTTACACGCTAGCGCTCTTAAAAGTGGAAGGTATTGGTGACGTTGTTGCCAAAAAACTCATTAAGCACTGTGGTTCTTCCTCAGCGGTTTTTCAAACTCCCAAAAAATCATTGGTTGCCATTGACGGAATTGGTCAATATCTTTACAAAAATTTACAAGAAAAAGCTGTTTTTCAAATGGCCGAAAAAGAACTTCGTTTTATAGAAGACGAATACATTTCTTATACTACTTTTGAAGACAAATCATATCCAGAACGCTTAAAACATTGCGCAGACGGGCCAACTATTTTATTTCAATCTGGGGCTATTGATTTGCAAAATAAAAAGTTAATCAATATTGTTGGAACCCGGCAAACTACGCCATATGGAATTGATTTCACTAAAAAACTAATATCAGATTTAGCACCTTTAAATCCGGTTATTGTTAGCGGTTTTGCTTATGGTGTGGACATTGTAGCGCACCAAGCCGCCATTCAAAATGGCTTGCAAACTATTGGTGTTTTAGCTCACGGGTTAAATCAAATTTATCCAAAATCACATAAAAAATATGTTTCTCAAATGGAACAAAACGGCGGTTTTATGACCGAATTTTGGAGCACCAGTAATCCAGAAAGGGAAAATTTTATCAAAAGAAACAGAATCGTTGCGGGTATGTGTGAAGCTACAATTGTTATTGAAAGTGCCGAAAAAGGCGGCTCATTAATTACGGCCAGTATTGCAAATGACTATAACCGAGATGTTTTTGCTGTTCCGGGGAGAGTTTCTGATAAATTTAGCCAAGGGTGTAATAATTTAATCAAAACGCAACGAGCACATTTATTAAACAGTGCGGCTGATTTGATTTATATTTTAAATTGGGATATAAATTCAAAAAAAGAAAGTAAACCCTTGCAAAAACAATTGTTTGTTTCCTTAACGGAAGACGAGCAAAAAATTTATGATTATTTAGTAAATAAAGAAAATGAACTAATGGACATTATAGCTTTAGATTGCGATTTTCCTATTTTTAAAATCTCATCTTTGTTACTAAATATGGAGTTAAAGGGTGTCATCAGACCAATGCCAGGCAAGTTGTTTGAAGTGATTTAGTTTAAAACAAAAATTTCACAGATTAGCATGAAACTAATTTGTGAAATTTGTGAAAATCTATGTGAAAAAATGCTACACAAACCCTAATTTTTCACGGACTCTTTTCAAAACGCTATCCGCAACTTTACCTGCTTTTGTTGCGCCTTCAAAAAGTAATTTGTCTACTTCTGCAGGATTGTTTATGTAGTGATTATATTTTTCTCTTTCGGTTTTAAATTTTTCAGTAATTAAATCAAAAAGCGCTTGTTTAGCGTGTCCAAAACCATAATTTCCAGCCAAATATTTGGTTTTTAAATCTGCTGTTTCTTCTGGCGAAGCCAATAATTTGTACAAACCAAACACATTACAAGTAGCTGGATTTTTTGGATCTTCTAAAGGCGTGCTATCTGTTTCAATGCCTTTTATTTGTTTCAATAACGCTTGATCATCCAGAAAAATATTGATAAAATTATTTCGCGATTTACTCATTTTTTGCCCGTCTGTTCCAGGAATTAACATCGTCTTTTCACTTGTTTTTCCTACCGGTAACACAAAAGTTTCACCCATTTGATGGTTAAAACGGGAAGCCACATCTCTAGTAATTTCAATATGTTGCATTTGATCTTTTCCAACAGGCACAATTTCGGCATCGTACAATAAAATATCGGCAGCCATTAACATCGGATAAGAAAACAATCCTGCATTTACATCTTCTAATCTATCAGCTTTGTCTTTAAAAGAATGGGCTAATGTAAGGCGTTGAAAAGGAAAAAAACAACTTAAATACCAAGACAATTCTGCAGTTTGTGGCACATCTGATTGTCTGTAAAAAACTACTTTATTAGTATCTAAACCACACGCCAACCATGCGGCAGCTGTGCTATAAGTGTTTTGTCTGAGTTCGATTCCGTTTTTAATTTGCGTAATCGAATGCAAATCGGCAATAAATAAAAACGATTCATTTGCAGGATTATTTGCCATTTGTATAGCTGGAATAATTGCGCCTAATAAATTTCCTAAATGTGGCGTTCCTGTGCTTTGAACACCTGTTAATATTTTTGCCATTTTGAATGTTGTTTTTGCAAATGTAAGTTTTTAAGTAAAAAGAGCCAAGTAAAAAGGTGCAACTAAAAAAGAATAAGTTTTTTAAAATTGTTTACTTTTGAAAATCGAATACAAACTTATAAATGAAATTATTTAAATATCCCTTTTGGTTGCTATACCGCATCTGGTTTTACCTTTTGGTGTTGTTGCCAATACTAATTTTCTTTCCGCTAATACTAATTTCTATTTTAAGCGAAAAAACCTATTCTTTATTTTTTAAAATTGCGCGACTTTGGGCTCGATTTATACTTATTGGAATGGGTTTTAGATTTGAAATAAAAGGCACTGAAAATTTTGAATCGGGGAAAAGTTATATGTTGGTAGCGAACCATACTTCAATGACAGATATTATGTTGATGCTTTTGGCCGTAAAAAACCATCCATTTGTATTTGTAGGTAAAAAAGAATTGGTTAAAATTCCCATTTTTGGATTCATTTACAAGCGTGTTTGTATTTTGGTTGACCGAGAAAATAGTAAAAGTAGATTTGCTGTTTTTGAACGCGCGCAAAACAGAATTCAACAAGGATTGAGTATTTGTATTTTTCCTGAAGGCGGCGTGCCAGACGAAAGTGTGCTTTTGGACGAATTTAAAGACGGCGCTTTCCGAATTGCAATAGAACACCAACTTACAATAATTCCCGTGACTTTTTACGATAACAAAAAACGCTTTTCTTACACCTTTTTTAGTGGCTCACCAGGAAAAATGAGAGCGAAAGTGCATGCGCCCATTTCCACCACAGGAAAAACCATGAAAGATAAAAATCTTTTAAAACAAGAAGTTAGAGATATTATTTTAACGGAACTTCAAAAATAATACGCAAAAAAAACGCCCTAAAAGGCGTTTTTATTATGGTACAACAACTGAAAATTCTTCATAAAGATTAACTCCGTTGGCGTCTTTACCTTTCCAAAACTTTAAAAGATAAGTGCCTGAAGTAGCTGGTTTAAATCTTAAAATTTCCGTCTGCAATTGATTGAGTAAAGGCAAACAGCCTTGTTCTTCTATCACGTAATTTAGTACAGCAATAGTTCTATTAAAATCGTCTTTAGTGTAATAAAAACCTTCAAAACCATGGCAGCTAGTTGGTCTTGCATAGGTAACTTCAATTTCGTTTATGGTATTTACTGTAAAGGTTGTTGGTAAAACAACCGATTCTACGGGTACTAATTCTAAATGAACTCTTGGTCCTTCATATTCTTGTGTACATGAAATAGATAAAACAAAAATACTGATTAGTGCTATTAATTTTTTCATGATATTTCTTATTTAAAATTTCTAATCCTCGAATTTGATTTTAATCAAAAAACCATCCTAAAAAGTATGATTTCTTGTATTAAGCGTTTTGTTCTTTTAGGAACTCCTTAATTTTAACTTCTAATTCATCCATTAATTCTGGATTGTCTTTTATTAATTGTTTTACACCATCTCTTCCTTGTCCTAATTTGGTTTCGCCATAACTAAACCATGAACCACTTTTTTTGATAATTTCAAAATCTACAGCCAAGTCTAAAACTTCTCCCACTTTAGAAACTCCTTCACCGTACATAATGTCAAATTCTGCGGTTCTAAATGGTGGTGCTACTTTGTTTTTTACAATTTTTACTCTCGTTCTGTTACCAATTACTGTGTCGCCGTCTTTAATTTGTGAAGAACGTCTGATATCAATTCTTATCGAAGCATAAAACTTCAATGCGTTTCCACCGGTTGTAGTTTCTGGACTTCCAAACATTACCCCAATTTTATCTCTCAACTGATTGATAAAAAATACGGTACATTTTGTTTTATGAATGGTTCCTGTTAATTTTCTTAAAGCTTGCGACATCAAACGGGCATGTAATCCCATTTTACTGTCACCCATATCGCCTTCAATTTCACTTTTTGGGGTCAATGCAGCAACCGAGTCAATTACTACAATATCTACAGCACCAGAACGAATTAAACTTTCAGCAATTTCTAATGCTTGTTCTCCGTTATCAGGTTGAGAAATAATTAAATTATCAATATCAATTCCTAATTTCTCAGCATAAAAACGGTCAAATGCGTGTTCTGCATCAATAAATGCCGCAATTCCACCTGCTTTTTGTGCTTCTGCTATGGCGTGTAAGGTTAGGGTGGTTTTACCAGAAGATTCTGGTCCGTAAATTTCGATAATTCTTCCTTTCGGATAACCGTTTACGCCCAATGCAATGTCTACACCTAAAGATCCTGATGAAATGGTTTCTACTTCTTCTACTGCAGAATCACCCATTTTCATTACAGTCCCTTTACCGTACGTTTTGTCTAATTTGTCTAATGTTAGTTGTAAGGCTTTTAATTTTGCTTCTTTTTCCGTGCTCATAATATTTAATTTTTCGTAAAAATACAGAATTTTTTTATTGCAACAAATTTTGTTTGTAAATTTCTTGATACATTTCAAATAAAATTTTTTTTACCTTTGTTGTCTAATTCTTCCATTTAGAATTTGTTTATTTATTTCTTTAAGTCGTGATTATCACGGCTCTAACCTTAAAATGTTTATAGCATGCAACTGTACAACACCTTAAGCGCAGAAGAAAGAGCCAAGTTAATTGACCAAGCCGGTCAACGATTAACGCTTTCTTTTTATGCGTATGCCAAAATTGAAAATCCTACATTATTTAGAAATGATTTGTTTTTAAAATGGAACAAATTAGATGCCTTAGGCCGAATTTATGTCGCAAAAGAAGGTATAAATGCGCAAATGTCTGTTCCAGCAGAAAATCTTGAAGCCTTCAAAGAAACGCTTGAAACCTACGATTTTATGAAAGGCATTCGTTTGAATATTGCCGTAGAACATGATGACCATTCTTTTTTAAAATTAACCATAAAAGTTAGACACAAAATTGTGGCCGATGGATTAAATGACGACACGTTTGATGTAACCAACAAAGGCGTGCATTTAAACGCTCGAGAATTTAATCAAATTTTAGAAGATCCAAATACGATTGTAGTTGATTTTAGAAATCATTATGAAAGTGAAGTTGGGCATTTTAAAGGTGCCATTACGCCAGATGTTGAAACATTTCGTGAAAGTTTGCCAATTATAAATGAGCAATTAAAAGATTTTAAAGAAGATAAAAATTTAGTGATGTATTGCACGGGCGGTATTCGTTGTGAAAAAGCCTCTGCTTATTATAAACATCAAGGTTTTAAAAACGTTTTTCAGTTAGAAGGCGGCATTATTAACTATGCCAAACAAATTAAGGAAGAAGGTTTAGAAAGTAAATTTATTGGTAAAAACTTTGTATTTGACCACCGTTTAGGCGAACGAATTACAGACGATATTATTTCGCAATGTCACCAATGTGGCGCACCTTGTGATACGCACTTAAATTGCGCTAATGAAGCGTGTCATTTATTATTTATTCAGTGCGATTCTTGTGCTGAAAAAATGGAAAATTGTTGTTCTACAAGTTGTGTAGCAACCATTTATTTGCCTTTAGACGAACAAGAAAACCTAAGAAAAGGGTTAAAAAATGGGAATATGATTTTTCAAAAAGGGAAATCACCGGCGTTAACATTCAAACAAAATTCGGAAAGAAATATTTTTGAAGAAATCGCTCAAAAACCGGTAAAAGTTTCGGTAGTTACCCAAATTAGAAAGCGAAAATTATCGACGGAAAGAAAAATATATATTGGTAAGGGCCAACATTATTTCACCAAAGCACAAGTAGGACAATTTTTAATAGAAAACCAAGAATTACAAACTGGAGACACCATTTTTATTACAGGCCCTACAACTGGAAACGAGAAAATGCAAGTGGGCACGATGTTGATAAATGGTATCGAAAACACCGTAGCCAAACCTGGTGAAAAAGTAACTTTTGTAGTCCCATTTAAAATTAGGGAATCAGATAAAATATATAAAATATAATTTGAAATTCATAAGAAAATGAAACCTGTTGCGTTATAATGATATAACAGGTTTTTTCATTCGTACCAACTTGAAAAACCAAAAGTTTAAATTCAGTCAAAAAAATGCTATCTTTACACTCAAAATAACATTTGAAAAGTAGTTTCAATTTTTTTGAGGCGATCAATATATATAAATTATGGCATGTACAAGTTGTTCAACTTCCGATGGTGGTGCACCAAAGGGGTGTAAAAATAATGGGACTTGCGGCACCGATAGCTGCAACAAATTAACGGTTTTCGATTGGTTAGCCAATATGACCTTACCAGGCGGTCAAGCACCGTTTGATTGTGTAGAAGTACGTTTTAAAAACGGAAGAAAAGAATTCTTTAGAAACACCGAAAAACTTACTTTAAGCATCGGTGATGTAGTAGCAACTGAAGCTTCTTCTGGTCACGATGTGGGTTTGGTATCTTTAACCGGAGAATTAGTTCGTGTTCAAATGAACAAGAAAAACGTAAAAGACAATGCCGAAATCCCTAAAGTTTACCGCAAAGCGACTCAAAAAGACATCGATATTTGGCATGGCGTAAGAAATAAAGAAGACGGCATTCAAGTCCGTGCGCGTGAAATTGCCATAGCGATTAAATTAGAAATGAAAATTTCGGATATCGAGTTCCAAGGCGATGGCTCAAAAGCCACGTTTTATTATACCGCAAATGACCGTGTGGATTTCCGACAATTGATTAAAGAATACGCTAGCGAATTTAAAATCCGTATAGAAATGAAACAGGTTGGTTTCCGACAAGAAGCCGCTCGTTTAGGCGGAATTGGTTCTTGTGGACGCGAATTATGTTGCTCGTCTTGGTTAACCGATTTCAGAAGCGTAAATACATCTGCAGCACGATACCAACAATTATCTTTAAATCCACAAAAATTAGCAGGTCAATGTGGAAAGCTAAAATGTTGTTTAAATTACGAATTAGACACGTATTTAGACGCACTAAAAGGCTTGCCAGACATGGACACAAAATTGCTTACCGATAAAGGTGATGCGTATTGCCAAAAAATAGATATTTTTAAAAATTTAATGTGGTTTTCTTACGCAAACGCGCCAGCTCATTGGCACACACTAACCGCAGAAAAAGCCAATGAAATTGTTGCCATTAACAAACAAGGTAAAAAAATCGCACAATTAGAAGACTTTGTAGAAGAAGTTTCAACCCTAAATGTGGAGAAAAAATTCGAAAATGTTGTAGGACAAGATAGTCTAACACGTTTTGATCAACCTAAAAGAAAATCAAACAATAATAATCAAAGAAAAAAGAAACCGTTTAAGAAAAATGAATAATGCTTTTTTAAAAATACTGCCTTTTTTCTTGATTTTTGTGGTAATTTCTTGCGACAAAAAACAAGTTTTTGATGAATATTATGCCTTTGACGGCACTTGGAAAAAAAACAAAAAAGCCACTTTTACTTTTGACCAAAAAGATACAACAAGTGTCTATAATTTATATTTAAACGTCAGAAACAACAACGATTATCCATACAATAATTTGTTTTTAATTGTATCTTTAAACCAGCCCAACGGCAAAGTGCTAGTGGATACTTTAGAATACCAAATGGCAAATCCGGATGGTACTTTATTAGGAACTGGTTTTTCAGATGTAAAAGAAAGTAAACTGTGGTACAAAGAAAATTATAGCTTTGAAAAACCCGGAAAATATACGTTAGAAGTTGAACATGCTGTTAGACAAACAGGAAAAGTAAAAGGCGTAAAAGACTTAACCGGCATTACAGATTTAGGATTTAGAATAGAAAAAAGAAAATAAAGATACAAATGGCAACTAACAACACCCAAGTCAGTTATTCAGATTACGTTAGAAAATTTTGGAAATTATTCGGTTACACTTTTGGTGGCCTTTTATTGTTTTTTCTTTTGGCATCGTGGGGATTTTTCGGAAAAATGCCCTCGTTTGACGAATTAGAAAATCCAGATACCAATATTGCTACAGAAATTATTTCTTCCGACGGCGTTACTTTAGGAAAATTTTATAAAGAAAACAGAACGCCTGTAAAATATCAAGATTTACCAAAACATTTAGTAGATGCTTTAGTAGCCACTGAAGATGAACGTTTTTACGAACATTCTGGTGTAGATGCTAGAGGAACGTTAAGAGCCATTTCTAGTTTAGGAGGTAGCGGAGGCGCAAGTACTATCACGCAACAATTAGCCAAAAATTTATTTCACGGTGAAGGCTCTAAATTTTTACCTTTTCGTGTCATTCAAAAATGCAAAGAGTGGATTATTGCTACAAAATTAGAACGTCAATATACCAAACAAGAAATTATAGCATTATACTTAAACAAAGTAGATTTTGTAAATAGCGCAGTAGGAATTCGTTCCGCTTCAAAAATCTACATGAACAAAGAGCCTAAAGACTTAACTTTAGCTGAAAGTGCTTTATTTGTGGGAATGCTAAAAAATCCAGCATTATTCAATCCTACCAAAGAAAAAAGAAAAGAAAGAGTTTTCAAACGTAGAAATACCGTTTTAGACCAAATGGTAAAAAACAAATATTTATCTGAAGCAAAGGCAGCAGAATTGAAGCGAGTTCCTGTAAAAATAAACTTCAAACCAGAAAGCCATGCTGAAGGCACAGCTACGTATTTCAGAGAATACTTACGTGAAAGTTTAAAACCTATCATCAAAGCCATTGAAGACGAAAAAGGAGAAGAAATTGACCTTTATACAGCCGGTTTAAAAATTTATGTGACCATCGATTCGCGCATGCAACAATATGCTGAGGAAGCAGTGGAAGAACATTTGTCTAATTTACAACCTGAATTTAATCGCCGTCAAAAAGACAATCCAACCGCGCCGTTTTTAAATATTACGCCGGCGGAAACACAGAAAATCATAAATCAAGCTATGAAAAATTCAGAGAGATGGCGGATTATGAGCATCAACGGAAAATCGGACGAAGAAATAAAACAATCTTTTGATGTGGCTACAAAAATGAAAATTTTCACTTGGAAAGGCGAAAGAGATACCATCATGAAGCCGAAAGATTCTATCCTTTATTACAAACATTTCTTGCAAACTGGAATGATGGCAATGGAACCACAAACGGGTCATGTAAAAGCATGGGTAGGCGGCATCAATTATAAATATTTCCAATATGATCATGTGGGTCAAGGCGCACGTCAAGTAGGGTCTACATTTAAACCATTTGTATATGCTACAGCCATAGACAGATTACAAAAATCGCCATGCGACATGATAATGGATTCGCCATTTACCATTTTAAAAGGAGATAATAACGATAAAAATTGGACACCAAACAATTCAGATGGAAAATACCGTGGATTGGTTTCTATGAAAAGGGCATTAGCTAATTCCATCAACACGGTTTCGGCACGTTTAATTCATGAAGTGGGCGCGCCGGCTGTAGTGGAAATGGCAAAAAATTTAGGAGTTACTTCCAACATTCCAAACCGCCCAGCAATTGCTTTGGGAGCAGTAGAAATTACGGTAGAAGAAATGGTAGCCGCTTTCAGTACGTTTGCTAATGAAGGCGTGTATATAAAGCCGCAATTAATTTCTAAAATTGAAGATAAAAACGGCGTTGTAATTTACCAAAGTGTGGAAGAATCTCATGATGTGGTAAATAAAGATGTGGCGTATTCGGTTATCAAATTAATGGAAGGCGTTACCGAATCAGGTACGGGTTCTCGTTTGCGTTGGGCAGCTTCGGCACCATCTAATTTTTTAACGGGCGTGCCTTACAATATTAAAGGACCAGTTGCAGGAAAAACAGGAACTTCTCAAAACAATTCCGATGGTTGGTTTATTGGGATGGTTCCTAATTTAGCCGCCGGTGTTTGGGTAGGTAATGAAGATCGTTCGGCACATTTTGAAAGTACAAATATGGGACAAGGCGCGACAACAGCTTTACCAATTTATGGTATTTTTATGCGAAAATGTTTGGCAGATCCAACGCTAAATGTTTCACAACAACCATTTAAAAGACCTGCAAATATGTCTATAAAAGTAGATTGCGGACCAGAACCTAGAGCGGTTGTAGATTCTACAGCTACAGATTCTACCGCAGTTCCAATAGATGCACAACCAGATACTGACGGATTAGACGGACTATAAATTATATTATGATTTCAAGAAAAGTAAACAACGTACAAGAAGCACTTGAAGGAATTCAAGACGGACAAACGATTATGCTAGGAGGTTTCGGACTTTGTGGCATTCCCGAAAATAGTATTGCTGCATTAGTAGAAAAAAACATCACCAATTTAACTTGCATTTCAAATAATGCAGGTGTAGACGATTTCGGTTTGGGATTGTTATTACAAAAGCGTCAAATTAAGA
Source organism: Flavobacteriales bacterium (assembly GCA_002737105.1). The sequence goes on from NSHO01000015.1 coordinate 15,187, forward strand.
AAATGATTTCTTCTTACGTGGGAGAAAATGCAGAATTTGAACGTCAAATGCTTTCTGGCGAATTAGATGTAGAACTCACACCACAAGGCACTTTAGCCGAAAAATGCCGCGCTGCACAAGCAGGAATCCCTGCATTTTTTACACCTGCAGGTTTCGGAACTGAAGTAGCAGAAGGGAAAGAAACACGCGAATTTAACGGGAAAATGCACGTAATGGAATTGGCTTATAAAGCTGATTTTTCTATCGTAAAAGCTTGGAAAGGTGATGAAGCGGGTAATTTAATTTTCAAAGGAACGGCTCGAAATTTCAATGCTTGTATGGCAGGCGCCGCAAAAATAACTATCGCTGAGGTAGAAGAATTAGTCCCAGCCGGAACGTTAAATCCAAACGAAATTCACATCCCAGGAATTATGGTAAATCGTATTTTTCAAGGCGAGAAATTTGAAAAAAGAATTGAGCAACGCACAGTTCGTCAAAAGTAATCAATGTTCAGTTTTTAGTGTTCAGTAAAAGAGAGAATTATGTTATCAAAAGAAGATATAGCTAAGCGAATTGCCCAAGAAGTTAAAAACGGGTACTACGTAAATTTAGGAATAGGTATTCCAACTTTAGTTGCGAATTATGTTCGTAACGATATTTCGGTGGAATTTCAATCAGAAAACGGCGTTTTAGGCATGGGGCCTTTCCCTTTTGAAGGAGAGGAAGATGCCGACATTATCAACGCAGGAAAACAAACTATCACTACTTTGCCAGGAGCCAGTTTTTTTGATTCCGCATTTAGTTTTGGAATGATTCGTGCCCAAAAAGTAGATTTAACGATTTTAGGCGCTATGGAAGTTTCTGAAAATGGTGATATCGCTAACTGGAAAATTCCAGGAAAAATGGTAAAAGGTATGGGCGGCGCTATGGACTTAGTGGCTTCTGCAGAAAACATTATCGTAGCCATGATGCACGTAAATAAAGCCGGCGAATCAAAAATCTTAAAGAAATGTACACTGCCTTTAACAGGTGTAGGTTGCGTGAAAAAAGTCGTTACAGAATTAGCCGTTTTAGAAGTTACTCCAAAAGGTTTTAAATTATTAGAACGCGCACCAGGCGTTTCAGTAGAAGATATCATCAAAGCCACAGAAGCGAATTTAATTATTGAAGGAGATATTCCGGAAATGAAATTTTAATTAGCCAATTAGCCAATTAGTCAATTAGGCAATGTGCCAATTGGATGTTGCGTCAAATAATTGACTAATTGACACATTTTCAAATTAACACATTAACATGTTTCCAAAAGTAATTCTAAAATCAGGTAAAGAAAAATCCATTCAACGTCGTCATCCTTGGATTTTCAGCGGTGCGGTGTATGGCGTAAGTCGTGATATAAACGACGGCGAAATGGTAGATGTAGTGGATTCAAAAAACCAACATTTAGGCACAGGATATTTCAGTGATAAAGGAAGTATTGTGGTACGTATTTTGACGTTTGCTGGAGAAACTTTCTCTGAATCTTTTTGGAAATACAAACTACAATCTGCATGGTATTTACGCGCTCAATTATTAGATTTTGAAGTTACCAATGCGTTCAGAGTAATTCACGGAGAAGGTGATGGCATTTCAGGATTAATTATTGATTATTACGATAAAAATTGGGTTATTCAAGCGCACTCTACTGGAATTTATCTTCAATTAGAGCAAATTGCGGAAGCGATTAAATCTAATTTTTCGGAGCATTGCGAAACCATTTATTGTAAAAGTTCGGGAACATTACCAAATACGGGTACCGATTATTTCTTGTTTGGAAACAAAGCCGAAACAGTTGCGAAAGAGAACAACATTTTGTTTTCGGTAAATTGGGTTGAAGGCCAAAAAACAGGTTTCTTTTTAGACCAACGCGACAACCGAAAATTATTAGGCGCATTCTCAAAAGGTAAAAAAGTATTAAATACGTTTTGTTATACAGGCGGATTTTCAATTTATGCGATGAACGCTGGAGCGGAATTAGTGACTTCGGTAGATATTTCACAAAAAGCGGTTGATTTAGCCGCAAGTAACATGGAATTAAACTTTCCAAAAGCCAACCATACAGCCGTAGCTGACGACGTGTTCAATTTTATGAAAGAACACACGCAGCAATACGATGTGATTGTGTTAGACCCTCCCGCTTTCGCGAAAAGCATTAAAAGTAAACATACGGCAACACAAGCCTATAAACGTTTAAATATTGCCGGGCTAAAAGCTTTAGCGCCTAATGGAATTTTATTCACGTTTTCGTGCTCACAAGTGATTGACGATGTGTTGTTTTATAATACCGTTGCTGCAGCAGCCATAGAAACCGGAAGAAACATAAGAGTGTTACACAAATTAGAACAAGGTCCGGATCATCCAACGAATATTTACCACCCTGAAGGGCATTATTTGAAGGGATTGGTTTTGTTTGTGGATTAGGTTTTAGCTGTCAGCTGTCAGCTTTTAGCAATTAGCTTTCAGCCGTCAGCTTTATATAATAGGGTTTATTAATTTTTTATTAGAAAGAAATAATAACATAATAATTTTTATTATATTGCTTATCAAATCTATTGCCCCATGAAACGTTTATTTACCTACTTTAAATGGTTTTTTATTAGCAGTGTTGGCTTTATTCTCATCTTATATATATTTGATGTGGATTATTTGCTTCGTGCTGTAAAAACCGTTTATTTAAAAGGACATACCACCGCTTTTTTAGAAGATTATAAAGAATTTCCAAATCGTACCATTTATAAAGGAACGGCACAACCTTGGGCGATTTCTAAAGCATACAATAGTATTCCAGCAACTGACAAATTAAATACGACTCATAAAAACTTACAAACGGTTGCGTTTCTTATCATTAAAAACGACAGTATTTGGCATGAAAGTTATTTTGATGGGTATTCCGCAACGTCTAAAAGT
>NSHO01000016.1 GCA_002737105.1 Flavobacteriales bacterium
TAAGTAGAATGCGAATTGAAATTACAAAATTACCAAAATGGAAAGATGTAATAACAGTAAAAACATGGATTAAAACGTTAGAAAATTCGCGTTCCGTTCGATGTTTAGAAATGTATTTGAATGAAGAAAAACTAATAGGTTGCGAAACATTTTGGGTGGTTATTAATACCAAAACCAGACGACCAGATAATTTAGCTTTACCGCATACACATTTTGAAAAATATGATACAGATAGTATTGCACAACCCATTCAGAAAATAACTATTCCAGAAGTATTTACACAGAAAAACGAAAGAAAAATTCTTTTATCTGATATTGATATTGTAAATCATGCCAACAATGTAAAGTATTTAGAATGGGGTTTGGATGTTGCAAACGCTGAACAAATTTTAAATAATTCAATTAAAGCGCTAAACTTAAACTACTTACACGAATTAAATTATAATGATGCAATTGAAATTCATCATACTGAAAATTCATTCTTAATTACTAAAGAAGGAAAAAATTGTTTTGCTTTGGAAATTGAGATTTAAAATGATGGCAACACAGATTTGGCGGATTAAACAGATTTATTAATATTAATTTTTTAAATCGACAAAATCTGTAAAAAACAGCGTACCTATTTAAAAACAAATTTAAATTACATATTCAACAGTTTTAAAAGACCAATTTGCGTGAACCCGTAAAATCTGTAAAATCTGCGTACCTATCAAAAACTAATTTTACGCAATGTTTCCATTACATAATCGTGCATTACTTGTTTGTAATCCAAATGAGTAACCATTCGTAATTTACCTTGACCCATATTGCTGATATTGATGTTTTTCTCTTTTAGTTTATCAATAAATTGTGTTTCATTTATATCACTTTTTAGTTTAAAAATAACAATATTGGTTTCAATTGGTTCCACTTTATAGATGAAAGGTAGCGTTTCTAAAACACTTCCTAATTCTTTAGCTTTTTTATGATCTTCTTCTAATCGAGTGATATTATTTTGTAAGGCATACATTCCTGCTGCAGCTAAATAACCCGCTTGACGCATACCGCCACCAAATATTTTTCTTATTCGAAGGGCTCGTTTCATGTCTTCTTTTGTGCCTAACAAAACAGAGCCAACTGGCGCACCTAAACCTTTTGACAGGCAAAGAGAAATGGTATCAAACAATTCGCCATACATTTTTGGATGTTGTTTTTTTGCAACTAAAGCATTCCAAAGTCGGGCGCCGTCTAAATGGTATTTTAAATTATGTTTTGTGCAAACTTCTTTTATTTTTTTTAATTCTTCTATATCATAACAAGCTCCGCCGCCTTTGTTTGTTGTATTTTCTACACAAACTAATTTCGTCATTGGCGCGTGATAAAACTCAGGGTCATTTATAGCATTTTCTACTTGTTCCGCCGTAATCATGCCTCGGTTTCCATCAATTAAATTACACGAAACACCGCTGTTAAAAGCTACTCCACCCGCTTCGTATAAAAAAACATGTCCCCATTTATCACAGATTAATTCGTCACCTGGATTGGTGTGTAATTTTATCGCGGTTTGATTTGCCATTGTTCCAGAAGGAAAAAACAAAGCTGCTTCTTTACCAAATAAATCAGCTAAAGACGCTTCCAATTCATTAACTGTCGGATCTTGTTTAAAAACATCATCACCCACTTTCGCGTTAAACATAAATTGCAACATTTCTTGAGAGGGCTTGGTAACCGTATCGCTGAATAAATTAATTTCCATAAATCGTATAAATAGTCTATTTTTGTTTTGTAAAACTACAAATAAAATGGTAAATACCGAACAAATTAAAGACATTATTAATCGCCTTGGTGCGTTAAGGAGGTATCTTTGACGTTGATGCCAAGCTTGTAGAAATAAGTAACGAAGAAGAAAAAACCTTTGCTCCCGACTTTTGGAACAATGCTAAACAAGCGGAAATTGTAGTTCGAAATTTACGATCGAAAAAGAAATGGGTAGACGACTATACACATTGCGAAGATTTAGCTGAAGAATTGCAACTGACTTATGATTTTTATAAAGAAGACGCCGTTTCTGAAGAAGAATTAGATGCCATTTTTGAGAAAACCATCAACCATATTGAAGATTTAGAATTTAGAAATATGCTTTCAGAAGAAGGTGATAATTTAAGTGCTGTGCTTCAAATTACCGCAGGTGCTGGAGGTACAGAAAGTTGTGATTGGGCAAGTATGATGATGCGGATGTATTTGATGTGGGCTGAAACCCAAGGATATAAAGTTAAAGAACTGAATTATCAAGAAGGCGATGCTGCTGGTATAAAAACCGTAACATTAGAAATTGAAGGCGATTTTGCTTTTGGTTATTTAAAAGGAGAAAATGGGGTACATCGCTTGGTACGCATTTCACCTTTTGATAGTAATGCCAAGCGACATACTTCATTTGCTTCAGTTTATGTCTATCCTTTGGTGGATGATACCATTGAAATTGAAATTAACCCTGCAGATATTGAAATCACTACCGCTCGTTCAAGTGGTGCAGGTGGTCAAAATGTAAATAAAGTAGAAACTAAGGTTCAACTGTATCACAAACCTTCTGGTATTCAAATCCAATGTTCGGAAACGCGTTCGCAACATGACAACAGAAGTCGTGCGTTACAAATGTTGAAATCGCAATTGTACGAAATTGAATTGAAAAAACAATTGGCACAACGGGACGACATTGAAGCCGGTAAAATGAAAATTGAATGGGGCTCGCAAATTAGAAATTACGTTTTACATCCGTATAAACTAATTAAAGATGTGCGTTCCGGATTTGAAACTTCCGATTCTGAAGCCGTATTAAACGGTGAAATTGATGGGTTTTTAAAGGCCTATTTAATGATGATGGGACAAAAAGAAGACTAACAAATTAGACCAAAAAAATTCGACCTGTCGAGTTGTAAAACTTAACAGGTCGAATTAAACAACTCGACAGGTCGAGTTTAAAAGTTTAACAGGTCTAAATTTATTGCTTTGGTTTCATAGCATTTTCAATACGTGCCACTAAATCATTTAAGTGAAATTTAGTTAATCGATCAGTAGCAACAGCACTTGCTTTTTTCAATTGTGCTTTTAATTCCACCAATTGTCCTTTAGCAATAGAAGGAATATCAGTATCTAAAACACTAATTCTTTTTCCGTCAAAATTTCCATTTGCCGTTTTATCAGCCAAAGCAACATCAATAACTCTACTTACAAATACTTTTTGAAGGTTTCTTCTATAAATATCAATAGCAGCATTCGATTTTAATTCTAAGAAAATACCTCTTTTTAAATCTGAAATTAATTCATCAACTGAATAATTGGCTTTATTTAAAGAAGAAGTTTCAATCAATCTAACCAATCTGTCATTAGACATCAAACTTGAAAGTGTACCATCTTGCATACTCTTAATGGCATCAACACCTACATCGCCTTTTATTTTAGAAATAATATTTTGATTTAATAACCAAGTTGGCGTTTTAAACAATTGCTCATTTAAGAAGGCTACTGCTTCATTTTGAATAGCAGAAGGTGTGACTTCATAAGCATTTCCAGCCATATCATAGGTTTTTGGGTTTTCATAAACACCACCTACGTTTTTAGTTACGTGCCCCATATATCTTCTAAACTGACCCATTAAAGAATTATACAATCCTTCTAATTCTGAATAGTCTTCACCGTTTTCCTTACTCCATTCAGTCAAATTAGGTAAAATTCTTTTTAGATTTTTAATTCCATAAGCAGACGCTTTCATAGAATTATCTCCTAGATCTTCAGTTTGATAACGAGGATCGTATGGATTGGTTTCTGTACCAAACCATAGTCTTCTATCTTTGTAAGCGTCTTTAGTCATTTCATTTAACAATGCTTTTTCCACTTTTTCATCGGCAGCATCTTTAAAATAAGAATATCCCCATTTGATTGCCCATTTGTCATAATCTCCAATTCTTGGAAACAAATCTTTCACATTATCTTCAGGTTGTGCTACATAATTGAAACGAGCATAATCCATAATAGAAGAAGTATGTCCGTTTTTCTTTTGGAACTCTGGATTTCTTAACATTTCTACTGGAGTAGCATTACTTGCGCCCATATTATGACGTAATCCAAGTGTGTGTCCAACTTCATGAGCTGCCACAAAACGAATTAATTCGCCCATTAACTTGTCGTCTAATTTTTTGTGTCTTGCATTAGGATCTACAGCAGCGGTTTGAATTAAATACCAATCGCGCAATAAACTCATAATATTGTGGTACCAACCAATATGACTTTCCATAATTTCACCTGTTCTTGGATCGTGAACATTTGGACCATAAGCGTTTTGAATTTCTGCAGCAAAGTATCTTAATACAGAAAAGCGAGCGTCTTCTAAGCTAATTGTTGGATCGTTTTCTGGCCAATACTCACCACGAATGGCATTTTTCCAACCCGCAAATTCAAATGCTTCTTTCCAATCATCGATACCTTGTTTGATGAATGGTTTCCATTTATCTGGTGTAGCGGGATCTAAATAATAAACAATTGGTTTTTTTGGTTCAATTAATTCTCCGTTTTTTTGTTTTTGAGCGTCTTCTTCATTTTTAGGCTCTAAACGCCATCTAACTGCAAAAACATCTGTATCTGCTTTTTGAGAATCTTCTTCAAAAACATCGTATCCATTTGCAAAATAACCTACTCTTTTATCAAAAGTTCTTTTCCGCATTGGGTTTTCTGGCAATAAAATAAAAGACGTGTTTAATTCCATGGTAATCACTCCAGCGTCAAGAGCTGCTGGAAAATCAGTACCTATTTTAGGCATAGGCGTTCTTGAAATTTGCGGCGCAACGGTTGTAAAAGTCTTTGTAGTTCTAATTTCCGTATTAATTGGAAAACTTTTTATAAACTGAATAAACGATTTGTCCTTTTGAAACGCTTGAATGCTTAACATTTGCTTGTTAATAGAATTCAATGAAAATGTTTGTAAGTCGGCATCAAAAGCCGCGTTCATATCGATTACGCTTGCGATATTGTTTTTACCTGAATCGTCTTTATTGTAGGCTAAAATATCATAAATACCAATAATTGGATCGGCATTTGAATTTTTAACAGATTTTGTAATTGGTTTGTCCTCATTTGGAGTCATAATTACATACGTTATTGAACGCAAAATAATAGTATTGTTCAATCCTTTTTCAAAACGAACTACTTGTCTGTTTATTTCTTCACCACCAAAAATACCTCCACCAGCTGGCGTTTTAGAATATCTTGTAATGGTCATTATTTCTTTACCTATTAAAGCATCAGAAATTTCAAATAAATATTTATCTGCAACTTTGTGCACATCAATTAAACCTTTTTGCGTAACTGCTGTAGAATCAATTACTTTTTTATACGGCTTTGGTTCTTTTTTTGCATCTGGTTTTTTTGCATCTGCTGCAGGAGGCGCAGGTGCATTTTTACTTTTCTGGTCTTTCTTTTGAGCCACACTTTCAAAGGTGCTTAAAAGCAAAAAGCAAAATAAAATTTGAATTAATTTTTTCAACATAATAGTTTTTTTTGGTTAGTTATTTTATCAGACACTAAATATACCTTTATGATACTTTAATGCTATAATTTTTATGTTAATTTTAACAAATGATGAAACAAAAAAACCGATTTTCAATGAAAATCGGTTTTTTATATAGCATATTTCTTTTTATGAAAAGAATGTAGTTACATAATATAATAATGCTCCAATAATTGCAGATACTGGTATGGTTAATATCCAAGCCCATAGCAAGCTTATGGTTACGCCCCATCTTACGGCACTTAGACGCTTAGTTGCGCCTACACCAATAATAGAACCTGTAATAGTATGTGTGGTAGAAACTGGTACACCCATTTGGGAAACCGTAAATAAAGTTAAAGCACCTGCTGTTTCAGAACAAACCCCTTCAAGAGGTGTTACTTTGGTTATTTTAGTTCCCATAGTTTTAACAATTTTCCAACCGCCCATTAAAGTACCTATGCCAATCATTAAATAGCAGCCAAAAGCAATCCATGTTGGCATGGTTTCCTTGGTTACTTTAGTCTCTAATTTGTGTCCTTCTAATAGCTTTCCATCTTCATCAACATATTTAGCGAAAATTTTAGCGTATTTGTAATTAGGATTAATTTTATTATTACTAAAAATTACTTCGTTAGTAATAACATCTTTAACATCTTTTTTATCTGAATATACTTCAAGTTTTGCAAGTTTTTTCGAAACTTTTTCAAAGTTATTTGCGTTTATTTTTTCCCTTTCTAAGGCCAATAAAAATGGATTTGTTTTAGAAATTTCAGGATTTAACTTTTCATTTGAATACATGTTTTCATTTGAAGAAACATCCACGATTTTATTTCCATCCAAGTAAATTATATCGCTTCCAAAAATACCTACCGAAGGTTTAAATTTTTTCAAATTTCCTTCTTCATTGCTGTATTTTATTTGTAAAATTTCGGTGGTTTGTAATAAATTGTATTCTTTAATAAAATTAGGTATATCATTATCTGTTCCGCCTCTGAATGAATTGGCATAGACAATACAAGCGGCACAAATAATACCCATTACTTTTTGAGAATCGGCTCCACCATGTCCTAAAGAAAAGGCAGCTGAAGAAAGTAATTGTAATTTCTTGTACATATTTCCTTCTTTTGTATGCGAAGGATTTTTTCCATGTACTATTTCGTACCAACAATACACTACTAAAAAAAGTCCTAAAAGCACTCCAACAATCCAAATCATAATTGGTTTAATATCTAAAGCATCTTTTAAACTATAAGTAATATAAACAGTAAGTATTGAAAGTAAAGTTGAAATAGTAATTTTTATCACAAATTTCCTTTGGATGGTAACCATTGCAATTAAATAAGAAATGAGCCCTCCAATTACAGGAGCTAGAAATATAAATGCTACTGTTTTTAAAATTTCTGTAGAATTTAAAACATCAAAACCCGCGTGAGCGACTGCAGCACCACCAAATCCACCAATAAGTGTATGAGAAGAAGAAGATGGAATACCTAATTTCCAAGTTAATAAATTCCAAAGAGTTGCGGCAATAAGCCCAGCTAAAATAACCCATAATGTAATTGCAGAATTATCTACTGTTTTGGCTACTGTATTTCCTACACTCATATCAAACACCCAATAAGCAACTAAATTAAAAAATGCTGCCCAAACGACGGCTTGAGTTGGAGATAATACTTTTGTCGAAACAACTGTAGCTATTGAATTGGCCGCATCATGAAATCCGTTTACCAAATCAAATAACAAAGCAATAATTATTATTACTATTAAAAGTGCAAACATAGTATCTAATTAAGAATGTTTTACAGCAACCGCTTCTAAAACTCTTGCAACAGATTTACATTTGTCGGTAGCTTTATCTAGGGAGGCTAATACTTCTTTATATTTAATAATATTTTTAACATCTGTTTCGTTTTCAAAAATATCTGAAATGGCTTTTTCAAAAACAGAATCTGATTTTCTATCTAATTTGTTTATTTTCTTCACGCATTCAAATACATTTTTAAAATCTTTCATCTCTTTCAATTCCTTTACAGATTCTGTAATAAGTTGACAAGCTTCAAGATTAATTTCGGTTATCTTTCTGATAGATTTACTAATTTTTTCAACCTGATACATTCTTATTCTATTAGAAGCTTCTTGCAAATTACTTGAAACATCTTCAATCGAAGTCATTAATGCATGAATATCTTCTCTATCAAAAGGAGTAATAAAGTTTTTACTCAATTCTAAGTTCATGGTATGAGATATTTTCTCAATATGCTCTTCTAATTCATCAATTTTATTGAAATAAACTTCTCTTTCCTCTTTTGTAGCATTAGTTGCTTCATGTAAAAACTCGGATAGTTTTGCTAATTTATGAGTTGCTTGATCAAATAAAGGGAAGAAAGTTTTGTCCTTAGGAGAGAAAAAATTTAAAATATCTTTTAAAGCCATTTTTTATAATTGTTAAAATTTCTTAGCAAAACTAATACTCTAATATTAATTTAAGGTTAAGTCGTAAAAAAGATATTAAGTTATTAAAATTAATTATTAACAATTCTTAAAAAAAAGCAGACCTGTAAGCCGGATTCTGTCTCCAATAAAATTGGATCCTTATCATTTATCTAGTTCCGAAATTACTCACGGAATCAATCTTTCTACCCTTCAACAACGGACGAGAAGCCCTTAAATGCTGATTTACTTGAAATTTCACCGCATAGAGTTTACCTGGTTTCACTACAGCTTAACCTGTACATACTTTCTGTTGCACTTGTCCTTACCGATAATCATCGGCAGACGGGCGTTACCCGCTATGCTTCTCTTTGGTGTCCGGACTTTCCTCCCCGATGAATCGAAGCGATAAGGCGGTCTGCATGTCAAAGGTAATTTAAAGTTCGCAGTTTTTTTATAATTAAAATCATTTTCTGAATTATATTAAAAACAAAGATGCTAGAAAATCTTAAAATTCAAATAATTTCTTCTATCTATGTTGTAAGTTGATAGTATATAAATTATTAATAATTTTTCACTTTTCACTTTTGAGTTTTCACATTTTAAATCTATATTTGCTATCAATATTTTAGTATGGAACAATTTATAGTATCAGCCAGAAAGTACAGACCTCAAACATTTAAAGATGTTATTGGGCAACTTGCTATTACAAATACTTTGTTGCATGCAATTGAAAACAACCATTTAGCCCAAGCATTGCTTTTTACTGGACCTCGTGGTGTTGGGAAAACAACGTGCGCCAGAATATTAGCTCGCAAAATCAACCAAGAAGGATACGATGATCCAAATGAAGATTTCTCTTTCAATGTATTTGAATTAGATGCTGCATCCAATAATGGTGTTGATGATATTAGAAGTATTATCGACCAAGTAAGAATACCGCCGCAAACCGGAAAATATAAAGTTTATATTATTGATGAGGTGCACATGCTTTCTGCGTCAGCTTTCAATGCGTTTTTAAAAACATTAGAAGAACCACCAAAACACGCTATTTTTATTTTAGCAACTACCGAAAAGCATAAAATTCTACCTACTATATTGTCGCGTTGTCAAATATTCGATTTTAAAAGAATTACGGTAAACGACACAAAAGAATATTTAATGGAAATTGCTCAAAATCAAAATGTGCAGTTTGAAGAAGAAGCTTTACGTATTATTTCGCAAAAAGCTGATGGCGCCATGCGAGATGCGTTATCTATTTTTGATAGAGTAGTTTCCTATTGTGGAAATAATTTAACGCGCCAAGCTGTTGCAGAAAACCTAAACGTTTTAGATTACGATTATTACATAAAAGTTACCGATTTAATTTTAGAGAACAACATCCCTAAATTACTTTTAACGTATAACGATATTTTAGCGAAAGGATTTGACGGACATCATTTTATTGCAGGTTTGGCCTCGCACTTTAGAGATTTATTAGTTTGTAAAAATCCGGCAACATTATCATTATTAGAAGTCAGTGAACAAACCCAACAAGAATTTGCAGTTCAGGCACAAAAAGCTTCTCAGGATTTTCTATTAAACGGGATTTCTATTGCAAATGAATGTGATTTAAAATACAAAGTAAGTCAAAACCAACGATTGTTTGTAGAACTTACACTAATGCAATTGGCTTCATTAACACATGATGCCGAAAAAAAAAAGCTAAATACTATATAATTCCATCAAATATCTTTCAAATATCGAAAGAAATTCCATCTTCAACTATTTCAAATCAACCACAAGTTGTTTCAGAACCTGAAATAATAGCTATATCACAAGAAGAAATTCCAAAGGTGGAAGAAAAAGTGGAAGTGAAAATCGAACAAATTCAACAAAAATATACGCCTACAGTTGATAATAGCAAAAGAGTTTCATCATTATCTATTAAAGGATTGAAACAAAAAGCAGATGTTTCTAATTTAGCAAAAACAGAAAATTTAGCTGTTGGCGAACATTTAGCAGATCCTTTTTCACAGGAAGACGCTATAAAACATTGGGACGATTACATAGAAATTCTAGAAACCAAAGGAAAAAAGTTGTTTGCAAGTTATATGAGATTGAGTAAACCGGTTTTAATGGGAACTAATATTTTATTGGAATTCCCAAACCAAGGCTCTAAAGAAGATTTTGAAAATACGAATTCAGATTTAATTAACTACTTGAAAACCAATTTACGCAACTACGATGTTAAAATAAAAATTACCGTAATTGAAACCTACAAACCCAAAGTAATTTACACAAACGAAGAAAAATACAAACATTTTAAGGAGTTAAACCCTAACATTGAATTATTTAGACAAACATTCGAATTAGACTTATAAAAAATGGATATTAATTTCAATAAAAACGAAGACCACAACAAACTATTGGTTTCAGATATGCTACAAAAATTTGCGAAAGTAAAATTAGGTGGCGGTCAAAAACGTATTGATAAATTACATGCCGAAGGAAAAATGACGGCTCGTGAACGTATTGATTACTTATTAGACAGCAAAGCTAAAAGTATTGAAATTGGTGGATTTGTTGGAGAAGGCATGTATGAAGAACACGGTGGTTGCCCTTCTGGTAGTGTGGTTATAAAAATAGGATACATTAAAGGAAAACAATGTATTGTAGTAGCCAATGACGCAACTGTAAAAGCAGGTGCCTGGTTTCCAATTACCGGAAAAAAGAATTTAAGAGCGCAAGAAATTGCTATGGAAAATCGTTTGCCAATTATTTACTTGGTAGATTCTGCAGGAGTGTATTTGCCTTTGCAAGATGAAATATTTCCAGATAAAGAACATTTCGGCCGTATTTTCAGAAACAATGCTATCATGAGTAGCATGGGAATTACCCAAATTGCTGCCGTTATGGGAAGTTGTGTAGCAGGTGGCGCCTATTTGCCAATTATGAGTGATGAAGCCCTAATTGTTGACAAAACAGGAAGTATTTTCTTAGCGGGAAGTTATTTAGTAAAAGCTGCAATTGGCGAAACTATTGATAATGAAACACTTGGTGGCGCAACGACACATTGTGAAATTTCAGGTGTTACTGATTTTAAAGCTAAAGATGATGCAGCTGCTTTAGACAGAATTAAAAGTATAGTTTCAAAAATTGGAGATTATGACAAAGCAGGATTTAACAGAGAAACTCCTGCAAAACCCGCATTAGAAACAAAAGATATTTACGGAATTTTACCTAAATTACGTACTGACCAATATGACATGAACGAAATTATTAAACGTTTAGTTGATAATTCAGAGTTTGATGAATACAAAGCAGGTTACGGACAAACCATTATTACTGGTTATGCCAGAATTGATGGCTGGGCAGTAGGAATTGTTGCCAATCAGCGTTTGGTTTCAAAAACAAAAAAAGGAGAAATTCAGTTTGGTGGGGTAATTTATTCGGAAAGTGCGGATAAAGCTACTCGATTTATTGCGAATTGCAACCAAAAGAAAATTCCGCTAGTTTTTTTACAAGACGTAACAGGATTTATGGTAGGAAGCAAATCGGAACACGGTGGAATCATTAAAGATGGTGCTAAAATGGTAAATGCAGTTGCCAATTCAGTGGTGCCTAAATTTACAGTTGTAGTTGGAAATTCTTATGGCGCTGGAAATTATGCCATGTGCGGAAAAGCCTATGATCCAAGATTAATTTTTGCATGGCCAAGTGCCGAATTAGCAGTTATGGGCGGCACACAAGCGGCAAAAGTTTTAGCACAAATTGAAGCCGCTTCCTTAAAAAACAAAGGAGAAGTTGTAGACGAAGCCAAAGAAAAAGAGTTATTTGATAAAATTAAAGCCAAATATGATGCGCAAGTGTCACCTTATTACGCCGCTTCCAGATTATGGACAGACGCCATCATTGACCCGTTAGATACCAGAACTTGGATTTCTATGGGAATTGAAGCCGCCAACCACTCGCCTATTGAGAAAAAATTTAATTTAGGTGTGATACAGGTTTAGTTGGCAGTAATCAGTAAAAAAACATAATATTGTCGTTTTGAAATGAAATTTAAATAAATTAATTATAATTTTTTATTTTTAACACTATGAAAAAAACAATTCTACTTTCCCTTTTTCTATTCGTTTTCAATCAAATGAAAGCGCAAGAATTTTCTCGTAAAGATTCGCTTCAAGGCGGACTTCGTGAAGAAAGAACGTGTTACGATGTGTTACGATATGATTTGGACATTAGAATTGATCCCGAAAAAAAATGGATATTCGGTTCCAATACTATAACATTTAAAGTAGACGATGATACAAATAAAATTCAAGTGGATTTGTTTGAAAACATGGCAATTGATGGTATAACTTTAGATAATATGCCTAAAATTGAATTCACCAGAGAGTATAACGCCTTTTTTATTCATTTTCCGAAAATTTTAAAAAAAGGAGAAATACATAAATTAAGAATTTCGTACTATGGAAATCCTATTATAGCTAAAAATGCACCTTGGGATGGTGGTTTCGTATTTACAAAAGACAAAAAACAAAATCCTTGGATTGGTGTGGCTGTGCAAGGAACTGGTGCGAGTTTATGGTATCCTTGTAAAGATTCTCAAACAGATGAACCAGATAATGGTGCCAGTATAAAAGTAGCCGTACCAAACGGATTAATGAATGTTTCCAACGGAAGATTTTTAGGCTCAACCGATTTAAAAAACGGCTACACGCGTTGGGATTGGGAAGTAAAAAACCCAATTAATAATTATGATATTACAGTAAATATTGCTGATTATGTGCATATTCACGATAATCACGAAGGTCTGGATTTAGATTATTATGTATTGCGATACAACGAAGAAACCGCTCGTAAACATTTTGACAATGATGTAAAACCGATGATGAATTGCTTTCAATCGAAATTTGGGAAATATCCATTTTTTGAAGATGGTTATAAATTAGTGGAAACGCCTTATTTAGGTATGGAACACCAAAGTGCGGTGGCATACGGAAATAAGTACAAAAAAGGGTATCTTGGAATGGACTTATCTGGAACAGGCGCAGGATTATTTTTCGATTATATTACGATTCATGAAACAGGTCACGAATGGTTTGGAAATAGTATAACCAGTAAAGATATTGCCGACATGTGGATTCATGAAGGATTTACAACGTATACAGAAACAGTTTTTATTGAATGTATAAAAGGTTATGATGAAGCTATAAAATATGTAAATGGCCAAGCTAGAAATGTACAAAACAATCGTCCAATTATTGGACAATTTGGTGTTAACCGTGAAGGAAGTGGCGATATGTATTATAAAGGTTCCTTATTATTAAACACAATTCGTCATATAATAAATGATGATGTGAAATGGTGGAAACTTTTATATAATTACTCTGAAACCTATAAAAAACAAATTATTGATACAAAAACAGTGATTGATTTTTTTAACAAAGAAAGTGGTTTAGATTTAACTTCTGTTTTTCTGCAATATTTAACGACTACAAAAATTCCGAAATTAGTATTGTCAAAAAAAGGAAATAAATTGAATTATAAATGGGAAAATGTAAATGCCGATTTTAAAATGCCGATTGATATTATCATTAACGAAAAACCATTGCGTTTGCAAACTAACACCGAAAACCAAGAACTTAAAATTGATAAAAAATTGTTATTGGAGGAAATTTATGTAAAAACCAACCAGTTTTACATTAAGGTGGAAAGAAAATAGTTTGTCGAAAAGACGCACTTAAATTAATTTTTCTAACGTTTTCTTTCTATTGATTTTATTTGTTTCGGTTCTTTCAAATGCCTCTAAAAAAAGAATTTCTTTAGGAATTTGGTATTTTGATAATTCTGAAAACACGCTATTATCAATAGAAAATGGTTTTGCTTCAATCACTAAAATTACTTTTTCGCCTAAAATATCATCTGGTTTACTGGTAATAAAAAAGGTAGTAGAAATGTATTTTGCTAGCTTCTCTTCTATTTCTTCAGGAAAAATTTTGATACCGCCAGAATTAATTACATTATCAATTCTTCCTTTCAAGATAAATTGAGTTGCATTTACGATTGCTACAATGTCATTTGTGATGACTTTTTCCTTGAAAAGTTCTGATGCTTCAATCACCAAACAACTTCTCTCATCTGCAGAAATTGTTACATTTGGCAACACGTTAAATGCTTGTTCACCTATTTTTTTTATGGCAATATGCGAAATGGTTTCCGTCATGCCATACGATTCAAAAGCATTGCAATTGGTCTTTAGAATACTTTCTGACAAACTATAACTAACTTTTGTGCCGCCAATTAATAATTTATCAACCAAATTTAATTTTGCTAACGATTTTTCCACTTGCAAAGGAACCATTGCAATAAAATTATACTTTTTAGAAGACAAAGGAGTGCTGGTTGGATCAATCGTATCTAAATGCAATCCTAAAGTAATGGCACGAACCAACATCATTTTTCCAGCTATATAATTGGCTGACAAACATAATAAAGCCGTATTTTCAGGTTTTAAATTAAAGAATATACCTGTTGCTTTTGCAGAAGCAATCATGGCCGATTTTTGTAAGACAATTTGCTTTGGTTTTCCGGTAGAACCTGAAGTTTGGACAAGAACAAATGATTCCGAATTTAACCAATCTATAAGAAAATTTGCAATTTCTTTTTCAAATAATTGTCCATTTTTTTTCAAATATATAGCTTCAGATAAAAGTGCTACATCAGTAAAACTTTTTCCGTTTAATTTAAAATCAGGATGAATAATTTGATTCATTATTCTTTTACTTGTAACGGTTTTATATTTCCAAAAAGTTTTTCATTCCAATTGCTCCATTTGTACTTTTTGGAAAAAATATAAAGTAAAGTTGGGAAAATAATCAAAATAGGGATAAATATCTGAAAATTAGCACTTGGAACGGAAACATCTTTTAAAATAGAATGCGTTTGAAATGCCGACCAATCAGAAGTAACCAACAAAGCACCAATTAAATTATTTGCAGCGTGAAATCCTAATGCCAATTCTAAGCCTTCATCCATTAATGTTAAAATCCCTAAAAATAGGCCTGTTCCAATATAATAAAACATAATAATCATACCCAATTTATCTACTTCAGGATTCGCAATATGCATTATCCCGAATAAAAATGAAGTAACTAACAAAGGTACCCATCTAGTTTTAGTAGCCAATCCCAAACCTTGTAACATGTGTCCACGAAATAAATATTCCTCAAAACTAGTTTGCATCGGAATTAAAATCAGCGCTAAAACTAAAAAAACAGCAAATTTTTCTGGATTAAATTGTAATACAAAATCTTCAGGAGTGGTAAAATAACCGATTAGGGTTGTGATTATTGTAATGCCACCCCAAACTCCAAATGAGAAAAAAACTCTTGACCAATCAATTTTTGGGCGAGAAGTTGTTAATATTCGTAAGGAATTATTTTGAATGAATTTGTTGTAAAATAAAACAAGTAACAACATAAATGCCAAAGGAAGTAAAACCGTTACAAACGTACCATTAATGCCATATTGTTTAATAGATTCCTTAATTATTTTAGATGAATCTAAATCTTTTGAAAATATATAATTAACAAACATTAGCCCTAAAAAAAGAATTGGAAGTAGTAAGTAAGATAACCAAAATGGTAGTAATGGAAACCATTTGGATTTAATTTTCTGCAATTGTTCAATATACATATTACGATTTTTTAAGTGCACTAAATTACAATTATTACCTTTGTAAAAAAAATATTTATGCTAACTATATATCACAACAATCGATGTGCAAAGTCTAGAGATGGCGTTTGCTTCCTAGAAAACCTAAAAACACCTTTTGAAACGATACACTATTTCGATAAAATCTTAACTTTTAAAGAGTTGGAAAGTATAATTAAAAAGTTAAAAATCAAACCAATTCAATTGGTAAGAACAAAAGAAAAAAATTGGATTGAAAATTTTAAAAGTAAAATTTTAACAGATAAAGAAATTATTGAGGCCATGTTGCAATTTCCAAAACTTATAGAAAGACCAATTGTAATAAATGGAGAAAAAGCTGTAATTGCAAGACCTACTGAATTAATAAATACGATTTTGTAAAATGTTTAACATAGTTTTAATAAACGTTTAAAATACTTAACACTACATTTGTACTGTAAAATGTTATACACCATGCTATTAAAAAAATCATTGCTATCATTAACTTTCTTATTGGTTAGTACTAGCTTAATTTCTCAAATTTCCCTTAAAAAAGTATTTATTTCTGGTAAAATTATTGATAAAGAAACTTCTATTCCGGTAGAGTTTGCTGTTATTACCATTTCAAAATCAGATACTAAAAAAGTTATCACTGGAGGCACTTCAGATGCAAATGGTAATTTTAATATCGAATTAAATAATGGAACTTACAACATAAAATTCGAATTTCCAGGGTACAAAACACAAGAAAAAGTAAACCAAAGCTTAAATTCAGACACTAATTTAGGAAATATTTTATTGGTATCCGAGTCAAACCAAATTGAAACGGTTGTAATTCGAAGTGAAAAAACGACGGTTGACATAAAACTAGACAAAAAAGTTTACAATGTTGGTCAAGATTTAATGGTAAAAGGTGGAACGGTTAGCGATGTTTTAGATAACATACCAAGTGTAGCAGTTGATGTTGAAGGAAATATTAGTCTTCGTGGCAATGAAAGTGTTCGTGTTTTAATTGATGGCAAACCTTCAACTGCCATTAACGTTGCAGACGCATTAAGAATGCTTCCTGCAGACGCTATTGAAAAAGTTGAAGTAATTACGAATCCATCCGCTCGATACGATGCCGAAGGTGGTGGTGGAATTTTGAATATTATTCTTAAAAAAGGAAAAAATAAAGGAATCAACGGAACGGTAATAGCAACGGCCGGAGATCCAAAAAATCATGGTATTTCTGCAAATATAAATTCAAAATCAGATACGTATAATTTATTTGCTACTTTAGCATATAATGATAGGAATAGTCCCGGTATTACCAAAATTAATCAAGAGAATTTTGGGGCAAATACCTATATTGAAGAGCGCCGAAATGCTAATAGATTTAGCGATGGAATTAACACTAATTTTGGAATGGAAATATTTCTAAACAAAGACAAATCGGCAACTTGGACCAATAGTATCAATTATAGAAACAACGATGGTGAAAATTTTGAAGATGTAACTTACAAAAACTATACGTTAAACAGAAGCAACTTTTTATTTACGCGTTTCAGAGACAACCAATCTATTTATAGAAATGAAGCCATAGAATACACCTCAAATTTTTTAAAGAAATTTAAAAAAGATGGTCATAAATTAACTATAGATGCTTCATTTTCATTAAATGAAGAAGATGAATTTTCTAATATTTATGGAAGCATTTTAGAAACCAATACATTTATTTCTGATGAAAAAACCTCAAAAATTGGTAGACAAAGTAGAAATTTAATTCAAGCTGATTACGTTTTACCAATTAATAAAGATATCCAATTTGAAGCTGGCTATAGAGGAAGTTATACAAATTATACAAGTGATTATGCCGTATTTGAACGCGTAAATCAAAATGATCCTTACACCAACATACCTGGTTTTACAAATAATTTTGAATATATTGAAAACGTAAGTGCAATTTATACACAATTAGGAACTAAATTTTTTAATAAATTATCCGTTTTAGGAGGTTTACGATTTGAAAACACCAATTTAGAAATCAATCAGTTGCTTACAAACGATTTAAACTCTAGAAATTACAACAACCTTTTTCCAAGTTTATTTTTAACATACGAATTAAATAACGATTCTAACATTTCTATAAACTATAGCAAAAGAATTACCCGCCCTAGAGATAGGTATATTAATCCGTTTTCTTCGTACACTAGTAATATCAATTTATATGTTGGAGAGCCAAAATTAAATCCATCATTTACCGATGCTTTTGATATTGGCTATTTAAGAAAATGGGATAAAACTACAATTAGTACCTCTGCGTATTATAATCATACCACTGATTCTTTCCAAACAGTACGAAAAGAAAGCGGTCAGTTTATAAATGGAATTCCGGTAATTATCAACAC
>NSHO01000017.1 GCA_002737105.1 Flavobacteriales bacterium
GATTTGTTTTTGGTGTAATTCCAAATGTATAACCAGAAGTAATACTTCCGTTAAATCCTTTTTGTGTGTTTTTATTTAAAATAATATTAATGATACCGCTATTTCCTTCAGGATTGTATTTTGAAGAGGGATTGGTAATTAATTCTACTTGTTTTATAGATGCTGAAGGGATTTGTTGTAATAATTGTCCGGCATCAATATTTGTTGGTTTTCCGTCAATTAAAACTCTTACATTGCTGTTTCCTCGTAAACTTAATTCTTTCGTTTGTGGGTCAATATTTACGGTTGGAATGTTATTAAAAATTTCAGATGCGGTAGTTCCTGAGGCAATTAAATCTTTACCAATAGTTATTACTTTTCTATCCGCTTTTTGTTCAATTGTTGAGCGTTCTTTTATAATTGAAACTGTTTCAATAGTATTAGCGTTCTGCTCTAAAGTGATATTTCCTAAATTAATTTCTTTGTTTTCTTCAGTCAAAGTAATCTTTCTTGAGGCATCCATATACCCAATAAAGTTGACCTTTAAAATATAGCTTTTCACTTCTAAATTTTTTATTTCAAAGCTTCCGTCTTCTTTTGTAGAAATGGTCGCAATTGTTTTTGGACCTTCTAAAACGCTAACCGTTGAAAAACCAACTGGTTCGTTTGAAGTTTTGTCAATAATTTTTCCTTTAATTATTCCTGGATTGTTTTGTTGGGCTACCAAATTTACTGTTGAAAATACAACTACTAAGGCGCATAAAATGTGTTTTAATTTCATGATTTTTTTTAATGATTTGAACGAATAAATTACTGCTATTATTCTTCCAAAAAGTGTAGAGTAATTAAAGCGCAAAATACGAATTTTGCACATTAGACAAAATTTGTGCATTTTTGTTACAAATGAACTTTTCAATTGGTTAAAAATTCTATCTTTGCACGCTATTTAAAATACGATTATGCTATTACAAGAAATTCTTTTCGAACCTATAAAAAATGCCGTTGAAAAACTGTTTCAAATTACTATTGAAAAAGTTGAATTTCAATCTACTAAGAAAGATTTTGAAGGCGATATTACTATGGTGGTTTTTCCGTTGGTGAAACAAATTAAAGGCAATCCATTTGAAATTGGAACCAAAATAGGGGAATATTTAGTAGAAAATGTTGCTGAGGTTTCGAAATTTAATGTCGTTTCAGGTTTTTTAAATTTAGTAATTTCAGATGAATATTATATTACTTATTTCAATAGTATTAAAAATAATAATTCTTTCGGCTTTGTAACACCAATTGAAGGTGAAAAAGCAGTTATGGTAGAATATTCTTCTCCAAATACAAACAAACCGCTGCATTTAGGTCATATTAGAAACAATTTATTAGGATATTCAGTTGCTGAAATCATTAAAGCATCGGGAAAAAAAGTATATAAAACTCAAATTATCAACGACAGAGGAATTCATATTTGTAAATCGATGTTGGCTTGGCAAAAATTTGGAAACGGACAAACACCAAATTCAACAGGTTTAAAAGGCGATAAATTGGTTGGTAATTTTTATGTAGAATTTGATAAAGCTTATAAAATTGAAATTGCATCATTAATTTCTCAAGGAAAAACTGAAGAAGAAGCCAAAAAACAAGCGCCACTTATTTTAGAAGCCCAACAAATGCTATTAGATTGGGAAAATGGAAAACCAGAAGTCATCGAACTTTGGAAAACCATGAACCAATGGGTGTACGATGGATTTGCAGTAACATATAAAAATTTAGGAGTTGATTTTGATAGTTATTATTACGAAAGTAATACCTATTTACTAGGAAAAGATGTAGTGGAAGAAGGTTTAAGTCGTGGTGTTTTCTTCAAAAAAGAAGACGGTTCAGTTTGGATTGATTTAACTGCAGACGGCTTAGATGAAAAAATTGTATTGCGTTCAGATGGCACATCGGTTTATATGACGCAAGATATCGGAACGGCTATTCAACGTGTTAGAGATTTTTCAGACATTGGCGGAATGGTTTATACCGTTGGTAATGAGCAAGATTATCATTTTAAAGTATTGTTTTTAATTCTGAAAAAATTAGGATATGAATGGGCTGAAAATTTATACCATTTATCTTACGGAATGGTAGAATTGCCTTCTGGTAAAATGAAATCGCGTGAAGGAACTGTAGTAGATGCCGATGATTTAATGGCGGAAATGACTACGACAGCGCAACAAATTTCAGAAGATTTAGGGAAATTAGACGGTTATTCCGTTGAAGAAAAAGCTAGTTTGTACAATACAATTGGTTTGGGAGCTTTAAAATATTATATGTTAAAAGTGGATCCAAAAAAACAAATGATGTTTAATCCTGAAGAATCTGTAGATTTTAATGGAAATACCGGTCCGTTTATTCAATATACTTATGCTCGTATTCAATCGATATTAAGAAAAGCAACTTTCGATTACACTATGCAAGTAACATTTTCTGAATTGCACGAAAAAGAAAAAGAATTAATCAAACAAGTGCAACTATTTCCTGAAGTAATTCAAAGTGCTGCTGAAAATCACAGTCCAGCATTAGTGGCAAATTATACTTACGATTTGGTGAAAGAATTCAATTCCTTTTATCAAAATGTGTCGATTTTAGGGGAAGATAATTTAGACAGAAAAATATTCAGAGTACAATTATCAAATTCAGTAAGTCAAGTAATTAAAAGCGCATTCGGATTATTAGGAATTAGCGTTCCTGAACGCATGTAAATTAAAATTTACGATTTACGATTTACGAAGTTTGAAATACAACATAATAATTATTTAAATAAACCATTGTGAACTTTGCGAAAACCTTGCGAACTTTGCGGTTAAGAACAAACAAAAGTGAACCAAAACAAAACCTATTTTTTTCAATCATGGCTAATTGTAGTAATTGCAATTGTTGCTTTTATTGGGTTTAAATCGTTTTTACCAAAAAAACTTTTCCCTGAAGCAACTGCAAATAGCAAAAATGTTGTGGTAGATAGTTTGATGTTAGAAGCGGTTGCAGAAGGTGCCAATCTTTCTGATGAAGACACTTTGACCAATAAAACCATTTCTTTTGTTACAAATCCACTTGGAATAAAATTTTCTAGCGAGAAATTCGAACAATATAAAGGATATCAATACCTAATTCCGTTTTTTGAAAAATTATACCAATTAGAAACCAATAAAAAAGGAAAAGCCCGAATTGCCTATTTTGGAGATTCAATGACAGATGGCGATATGATTGTTCAAGATGTCCGCACACAATTTCAAACTGTTTATGGAGGAGAAGGTGTAGGTTTTGTAAATATTACATCAGAATCAGCTTCCTCTAGAGGGTCCATTTTACATGAATTTTCTCCAAATTGGAAAGCACAATCGTATCTAAGAACAAAAAGTCCTTTGCGTTCATTTGGTGTCAATGGTTCCGTTTTTTTTGCAAAAGATACCGTAAATACGATATGGGTAAAATACAAAGCAGGAAGAAATCGCTTTTCAAGGATTTTAAATAATCCAACACTTTTTTATGGAAGTTCTAAAAATAAAAAAGCAATGTTACGACAAGTTATCGGAAAAGATACAGTTTATAAAAAGCTTACGCCAAACGCCATTTTAAATACAACTCAAATTGGAACATCTTTAAAAAATGTTAAAGTAAATTTCATAAATGCAGATTCTATTCCTTTTTACGGATTTAATTTTGACAATGGAAAAGGAATTCATGTTGATAATTTTTCTTCACGAGGAAATTCTGGTTTGCCTTTAGGTTCATTCAATATTGATTTAATGAACGCTTTTCAGCAAAAGTTGGGTTATGATTTAATTATTTTACAATTTGGTACCAATGTTTTAAATTATGATTCATTAAATTATTCTTGGTACGAAAGAAAAATGACTTCCGTTGTAAACCACGTAAAACAATGCTTTCCTGGAGCCGCTATTTTAATTATCACAACAGCTGACAAATCTACCAAATACGATATGCAAATGAAATCGGATTCTGCCGTTGCACCTTTAATTATGGCTCAAAAGCGCTATGCTGTAAAATCAGAAGCAGGTTTAGTAAATTTATATACACTTATGGGCGGTGATGGCTCAATGGTAAAATGGGTAGAAAATGTACCCGCAAAAGCCAATAAAGATTATACCCATTTTAATTATAGAGGAGCAAAAGAAATTGCGCAACTTATTTATAAACAAATAGATACAGGTTATATTGAATACAAAAGATTACGAGCTTTAGCTAAGAAAAAAAACCAACCAAAACCAATTGTAATTGATTCTGTATCGCTAATTAAAGACACTTTAAATGAATAAGTTTTTATACATTTTATTTTTTACTGCATTTGGTTTTTCGCAAACCGACTCAGTGAAAATTGCCATAGATAGCCCTACGGTTGCAATTGATACGGCTAATTTTGAAGCATTTAATAATGTGATTTCAAATGAAAAAGCACTAACAACTATTTTCGAAAAGTTATACCAACTTGAGGAAAATCAAGATAGAAAAGTCCGAATGGTTCACATTGGCGATTCACATATTCAGGCAGATATATTTACAGCAAAAATACGTTTCAGAATGCAGCAAAATTTTGGAAATGCCGGTTTTGGGTTTACATTTCCTTACAGTTTAGCAAGTACTAATAATAGTTCACCTATAAAATTTTCCGGTTCTGCCGGATTTTCTACTACTCGAAATTTATATGCAGATATATCAAAACCAGTCGGTATAAGTGGGATTTCTTTTGAGCCCAAACAAAAAACTTTTCATATTGACTTGTTAGTCAAAGAAGCACAATTCGATTTTACAAAGTTGAAAATCATTTCGCCTAAAAACGACAATATTTTTAATGTGTCCTTTGCGAAAAAAAGCAATATTGTTCAAGAAAAAGTGGCGGTAAAAACACCCGCAATAAGTTCTCATAAAGTAAAACCCGGTGAAGTTTTAGGCGGTATTGCAGATAAATATAACATATCATTAAAACAATTAAAATCAGCCAACGGATTGTCTTCAGATAATATTAGAGATGGCAAAATTTTAAAAATTCCCGGCGGCAAAACGGTTACAACATTTAAAACAATTTCGACTGTAAATTTCAGTTATGAACCGATTGTTTTAGAAAATACACCTTTATATAATGAATATAATTCCAAAAAACCGATTGATAAAATTACAATAATTGGAAATGAAAACAGTACTGAATTTGCATTAAATGGCTTAATTTTAGAAAATGAAAATCCGGGAATTACTTATTCTTCTATTGGTGTAAATGGCGCAAAAAGCAGTGATTTTAATAAGTTTCCTTTGTTTTTTGAGCAATTACCAAGTTTAGAAGCAGATTTATTCGTAATTTCTTTAGGCACTAACGAAAGCTTTGACAAACAAGATATTGCTACTTATTTTGGGAATTTAAAAACAATGATTGACGGAATAAAACAAAAATGTCCCGAAGCATCTTTTTTGTTAACTACGCCACCACCATCAGTTTTGCATGGAAAATCTCAAAATATTTATATTGAAAAATATGCCGAAAAAATTATTGAAATGGCACTAACTGAAAACTATGCTGTATGGAATTTATTAGATATTTTTGGAGGAAATAAAAATATTACCATTAATTCAAGAATGGGATTAATGGCAAGAGATAAAGTGCATTATTCAAATGCAGGTTATGATAAACAAGGCGAATTATTTTTCGACGCGTTTATTCAATCGTACGAATTATATAAATCTGAAAAATAGGAGATTGTGTTGCAAGATTGGTTTTATAAAAATATTGGCAAAATTACTCCTGAAGTAATTGAAAAATGGTTTGTTTACAACGAAAAAGAGCCATTACTTTTTAATACGGGCTTATTTTTAGGTTTGTTTTTAGTCTTTTATTTTTGGTATATTTTACTAAGAAAAGCCGACACCATTCGGATGATTTACGTAATTTTATTTTCCCTGTTTTTCTATTATAAGTCAAGTGGAATTTATTTTTTATTACTTTTAGGTTCTGCAGTTGTCGATTATAATTTAGGTAATTTAGTCCATCGCACTTCAAGTGTTTTTTATAAAAAGTTGTGTCTAACATTTAGTATTATTCTAAATTTAGGCTTTTTGAGCTATTTTAAATACATTAATTTTTTAGTAGACATTACCAATAACTTAACTGGAGAAAAATTTTCTTTTTTTGATGTAATTTTACCTGTTGGGATTTCATTTTACACGTTTCAATCAATAAGTTATATTATTGAAATCTATCGAAAAGAAATTGTACCCACAAAACGTTTTATCGATTATTTGTTTTTCGTATCTTTTTTTCCACAATTAGTAGCTGGACCAATCGTAAGAGCAAAAGACTTTTTACCACAAATATACCAGAAATTAAACGTAACCCAAGACGATATTAATCGTGCTTTTCTATTAATTATTGGAGGTTTAATTAAGAAAACAGTAATATCAGATTACATATCATTAAATTTTGTAGATCGTGTTTTCGATTTACCAAATAGTTACACGCCATTTGAAAATTTAATGGCTTCTTATGGTTACACAATTCAAATTTATTGCGATTTTTCTGGATATTCAGATATGGCAATTGGAGTGGCCTTGTTATTGGGTTTTAAATTACCAACCAATTTCCGTTCACCATATAAATCGACTTCAATAACCGATTTTTGGCGCCGTTGGCACATTTCGTTATCTACTTGGTTAAAAGATTTTTTATACATTTCAGTAGGTGGAAATCGTTACGGAACTTTTGCTGGTTTTTTATTTCCAAGTTTATTTTTTATTGGTACCATCATTTGGGGAATTTCATTTTCTACAACCAGTAACATTCCGTTAATTTTAGCTGTAGCATCTACAATAATATTTATTTTCACTTTTTTATTTTCAAGGGAAAAAGAAAAAACCATGTACACCAATGTAAACTTAATGACAACCATGTTGTTAGGCGGATTGTGGCACGGAGCAAGTTTGCGTTTCATAATTTGGGGTGCATTACATGGTATGGCTTTGGCCATTCACAAAATATTTTTAGAATATTACCCGCCGTCAAAGCGTAAGGTATTTTTCTTAACGCCTTTTTTGAAGTTTTTGGCTATTTTAGTAACGTTTCATTTTGTGGCTTTCTGTTGGATTTTCTTTCGAGCAAAAGATTTTACAATTGCACTACAAATAATTGAAAACATTGGAAAAGTAACCTTTGATTTCAATCAGTGGTTCACCATTATTCAAGGTTATCAAAATGTATTTATCTTGATGTTTTTAGGCTATTTTTGGCATTACATTCCAGAAAAAGTTACTGTCGCCATTCAAAATGTGTTTAAAGCAATGCCTTTAATTACCCGAGCTATTGTATTAGGATTGATTTTTTGGTTGGTTTATGCTACAGCAGCTGCCGGACCACAACCGTTTATTTACTTCCAATTTTAAGATTTTTAAATTATGAAAAAAACATTTTTAAATAAGTGGCATTTTATGCGCTATTTCCGAATTGCAATAGCCCTGTTCTGCTTTTATACAGCTTACGAACAAAATCAATGGGTATTTATTCCTTTTGGAATTTTCTTTTTGTTTCAAGCGATTTTTAATTTAGGCTGCGGTGGGAATTGCAAATATTAAAGTATTATTTTTTTAGTCTTTTTTAAAAAACCTATATTTGATTATTAATTATTATATAAAAAATTAAGAAAAATTTATCATTTAAATAATATAAAATTATTACTTTTGAAATATATAAGTTAATAAGTATAACAAATAAAAATAAATATCATGAAAAAAGTATTGTCAATTGTTGCCTTAATGGCAATTATGGTTTCTTCTGCTTCTGTAGTAAACTTTAAAGAAAAAGAAAAAGAAAAGAAAAAAGAAAAAACCGAAAAATCTTGCACAGATAAAAAAGCAACCGATAAAAAATCTTGTGCTTCAACTGAGAAAAAATCTTGTTGTTCAAAAAAATAATAAGTTTTAAAACAAGTTAAACAACCGTTCCGAATTTTCTGAACGGTTTTTTTATTTTAAAATTCCAAATTTTGCAAGTAGCTCACTTTGTTACTTTACAACTTTACCTTATATTTGCATTTCATTAAAAAGCTCAATTATTATGTTTGATAATCTTACCGATAAGTTAGATAAAGCATTCCATATACTAAAAGGACACGGGAAAATTACGGATGTAAATGTTGCTGATACTTTAAAAGAAGTTCGACGCGCGTTGTTAGATGCCGATGTGAATTTTAAAATTGCTAAAGATTTTACAACGAGAGTAAAAGACAAAGCAATTGGTGAAAATGTGTTAACGACATTACAGCCAGGTCAGTTGTTGGTAAAATTAGTTAAAGATGAATTGACCGAATTAATGGGTGGCGATGTTGCAGGTGTTAACTTGTCTGGAAATCCGACCGTAATTTTAATGTCTGGTTTACAAGGTTCAGGTAAAACAACTTTTTCTGGTAAACTTGCTAATTTTTTAAAAACAAAAAAATCAAAAACCCCACTTTTAGTAGCTTGTGATATTTATCGTCCCGCGGCAATTAATCAATTGCACGTTGTGGGGGAACAAATAGGTGTGGAAGTATATTCTGAACCAGAAAATAAAAATGCCGTTTCAATTGCTGAAAATGCAATTAAACATGCAAAAGCCAACGGATTTAATGTAGTAATTATTGATACCGCGGGTCGTTTAGCGGTTGATGAAGAAATGATGAACGAAATTGCAAACGTTCATAAAGCCATTCAACCTCATGAAACGTTATTTGTGGTAGATGCAATGACAGGTCAAGATGCTGTTAATACTGCAAAAGCATTCAACGATAGGTTGAATTTTGATGGTGTAATTCTTACCAAATTGGATGGAGATACACGTGGTGGTGCCGCAATTTCAATTAAATCGGTAGTTAATAAACCCATAAAATTCATTGGTACTGGAGAAAAAATGGACGCCATTGATGTGTTCTATCCTTCTCGAATGGCGGAAAGAATTTTAGGAATGGGTGACGTAGTGTCTTTGGTAGAAAGAGCCCAAGAACAATATGATGAAGAAGAAGCCAGAAAAATTCAGAAAAAAATTGCCAAAAACGAATTCGGTTTTGATGATTTCTTAGCGCAAATACAACAAATTAAAAAAATGGGAAGCATGAAAGACCTTGTCGGAATGATTCCTGGTGCTGGAAAAGCTTTAAAAGATGTAGAAATTGAAGATGATGCTTTCAAACATGTAGAAGCCATTATCCAATCCATGACACCAAAAGAAAGAAGTAAACCAGCGATAATTGATGTAAAAAGAAAAACAAGAATTGCAAAAGGTGCTGGTAGAAAAATTGAAGATGTCAATCAGCTGATGAAACAATTCGAGCAAATGAGCAAAATGATGAAAATGATGCAAGGCGGTGGCGGAAAAAAAATGATGCAAATGATGGGCGGAATGAAAGGAATGCCTTCGATGCCTGGATTAAAATAATAACTAAATAGTAAAGGTGAATGTTTTAAAAATTAATTAAAATATTTGACTTTGAAACTTTAAAACAAAAACCATGCAACTACTAGACGGAAAAAAAGTTTCTGAAGAAATTAAAGAGGAAATTGCTGCTGAAGTAGCAAAAATTAAAGCAAATGGTGAAAAACCTCCTCATTTAGCTGCAATTATTGTTGGAAATGATGGAGCAAGTTTAACTTATGTGGGTAGTAAAGTTAAAGCTTGCGAGCGAGTGGGCTTTGAATCGACATTGATAAAAATGCCTAGTACTACTTCTGAAACAGAATTACTTAAAAAAATTACTGAATTAAACGAAGATCCAAATATTGATGGTTTTATTGTACAATTGCCATTACCAAAACAAATTGATACTCAGCAAATAATTATGGCCATTCATCCCTCAAAAGATGTAGATGGTTTTCATCCAGAAAATTTTGGAAAAATGGCTTTGGATATGAGTACATTTATTCCAGCTACACCATTTGGAATTTTAGAATTATTGGAAAGATACAACGTTCAAACGCAAGGAAAACATACTGTAGTTATTGGAAGAAGTCATATTGTTGGTCGTCCCATGAGTATTTTGATGGGAAGAAAAGGGTTTCCAGGCAATTCAACGGTAACGGTTACTCATACTCATACTAAAAACATAACTCAAATTACTTCACAGGCAGATATCATAATTTCGGCGCTTGGTGTGCCAAATTATTTAAAAGCAGAAATGGTAAAAGATGATGTTGTTATAATTGATGTTGGTATTACTCGAGTAATTGATGAAACAACTGAAAAAGGATATAGAATTGTGGGTGATGTTGATTTTGAAAATGTTTCCAAAAAAGCATCATTTATTACACCAGTTCCAGGCGGAGTTGGACCTATGACAATTGCAATGCTTTTGAAAAATACATTAATTGCAAGGGAAAACAGAAAATAAAAGAAACAAAAGAAATCTCAATTTTTAAGTTGAGATTTTTTTTGAATTAAAAGCGCTTAATTTAAGGTGTAAAAATCTAAAAATTTAGTTAATAAATCTCCAATTAGTTGTTTAATTGTAATCATTTCCTATTTTTGCTTATTGCAAATAAAACCAATTTAAAAAAATGAAAATTCAAAACTTTTATTTAGTATTATTTTTAACAATATGCTTTAATTCAATTGCCCAAAACTCAACAAAAGAGGTGCTTTTTACTATTGATTCAAATGAATATAAAATTGATGAATTTAAAAGAATTTATCTTAAAAATTTAGATTTAGTCAAAGATGATTCACAGAAAGATTTAAATCAATATTTAGAATTATTTATTGGGTATAAATTAAAAGTAAATAAGGCATACAAGTTAGGCTTGCAAAACAATTCAAAGTATCAAAACGAACTAAGTTCCTATAGAATACAACTTTCTAAATCGTATTTAAATGATTCAAAAGTTACTAATCAATTAATTGAAGAAGCTTACAATAGAAGTGTAAAAGAAGTAAAAGCTTCTCATATTTTGCTTTCATTTGATGAAAGTGTTAAAGGCGCTGACACATTGGCTTTTTACAATAAAGCACTTGCTTTAAAAAAACAAATTGAAAAAGGGGAAAGTTTTGAAACACTTGCCTTGGCTAATTCTCAAGATCCATCTGTTGCGGAAAATAAAGGTAACTTAGGATATTTTTCTGCTTTTAGAATGTTGTATCCTTTTGAATCCGCTGCTTATAAGACGCAAATAGGGCAAATTTCAAACCCAGTTCGTACGCGTTTTGGCTATCATTTAATTATGGTAACTGATGTAAGAGATAATAAGGGAGAAGTAACTGTGGCGCACATCATGATTTTAAATCCAACAGACGCTTCAGATGAAGCAAAACTTAAAGCCAAACAAACCATTGATGATATTTCTAAAAAAATTAAACAAGGAGAAAGTTTTGAAGCTTTAGCAAGTCAATTTTCTGAAGATAAATCAACTGCGGTTAAAGGTGGTGTTTTACAGCGTTTTGGAACAGGACAATTGAGTTCTGAAGCTTTTGAAAGCGCCGCGTTTTCATTGCAAAATAAAGGTGATATTTCTCAACCATTTGAATCTGGTTTTGGATGGCATATTGTAAAATTAATTGAAAAACACCCAGTAAAATCGCTTACTGATTCAAAATCTGAATTAGAAAATAAAATTAAAAGAGACGAGCGTTCCATAATTATTACCAACACGTTGGCTAATAAATTAAAATCTAAATATACTCAAGAAGTCAACAAAACCCAATACAAGAACATTGAAAAAACGGTTACGGATGCAATTTATAGTCAAACGTGGGAACTTCCAAAAGAAGATCATTCAATAAAAGGTGAGATTTTAATTATTGATAAAAATAAAAAGTTACCAACAACTTCTTTTGCTAGCTACATGCAATCGCAACAGAAAAATAAACTTAGTACAAAACCTGTAAAAAAGTTAGTAGCTGAATTATTAGAATCTTGGAAAGACGAACAATTAATTGCGTATTATACTGATAATTTAGAAAACGAATTCATCGAATTTAAAAATGTAATGGACGAATACAGAGATGGTTTGTTATTATTTGATTTGATGGAAAAAGAAATTTGGGACAAATCTAAGTCAGATACTATTGGGCTTCAAAATTTCTATAATTCCAATGTATCAAAATACAATTGGAAAGAAAGATTTGACGTAGATATTTTGTCGTCAACAGATGCAATTGTGATTGAATCAGCTCAAAAAATGCTTCAAAAAGGGAAAGGTATTGAGTATATCAAATCAAAATTAAATAAAAATGATAAAGTAGCCATCATGGTAAAATCCGGTTTATTTGAAAAAAATTATGATATTTTAGATAAAATTCCAAATTTATCAATAGGCGCAAATAACACGTATAAAGATGCAAATTATAGTTTCGTTGTACACGTTAAAAATATAAAACCTTCAGAAACAAAAGCACTTAAAGATTGTAAAAGTAAAGTGATTAACGATTACCAACAATACTTAGAGTCCACTTGGGTAGATGAGTTAAAAAAAGAGTTTAAAATAAATATCAATACCGCTGTTTTTGAAAATGTAAAACAGCAATTAAAATAATAAAAACAGAAATAACCAATGATGCCAACAAAACCAATGATTTCGAAATTTATAAATAAAACCAATCTTTTAGCGTTTGCTTTTTTATTGTTTTCAGTAATTACTTTTGCACAAAAGAAACAAAAAGTTGATGGTGTTGCAGCAGTTGTAGGAAATTATATAGTATTAGATTCTGATATAGATTTAATGCTTTTAGAATTAAAAACACAAGGTGTAGATACTGAAAAAATTACAAGATGTGAATTATTAGGAAAACAATTAGAAGATAAATTATATGCCCATCAAGCTGTTCAGGATAGTATTGTGGTTACAGATGAAGAAGTGAATACTTTTATGGATAGCCAAATGAATACTATGGTAGAACAAATTGGTTCTAAAGAAAAATTATTTGAATATTATAAGAAAAAAGATGAAGAAGATTTTAGAAGTTATTTTTTCGAAATTATTAAATTAAACAAGTTGACCTCTCAAATGCAACGTAAGATTGTTGATGAAATTACAGTAACACCAGATGAAGTAAAACAGTTTTTTAATAAGATTCCAGCAGATAAGGTTCCAACAATTGGTGCAGAAATCGAATTGTCTCAAATTGTAGTGAAACCAATAATTTCTAAAGAAGACAAGCAAAAAGCCATTGATAAATTAAAAGAAATTAGAAATGATGTGATTAATAACGGTGGAAGTTTTTACAGTAAAGCTGTAATTTATTCTGAAGATCCAGGTTCAAGCTCCAATGGTGGATATTATAAAATGAATAAAAAAACACAGTTTGTAAAAGAATTTAAAGATGTGGCTTTTCGCTTAAATGAAGGCGAAATCTCAGAACCTTTTGAAACAGAATTTGGTTTTCATATTATTTTTATAGAAAAAATTATTGGTCAAGATATCGAATTACGTCATATTTTAGTAAGTCCAAAAGTTACCTCTAAAGCCATGAAAGAAGCTTCAGAAAAAATTGATGGAATCCGTGAAAAAATTGAAAAAGGAGAAATTACCTTTGAAGACGCTGCAAAAGCTTCTTCAGATGATAAAGACACAAAAAATAACGGTGGACTTTTATTAAATCCGCGTTCTTCAGAACCTCGTTTTGAAATCTCAAAATTAGATCCAGCTTTGTACAATCAG
The DNA here is from genome assembly GCA_002737105.1 of Flavobacteriales bacterium. The sequence continues at coordinate 13,636 of NSHO01000017.1, forward strand.
GTTAATGGAATTTTGCAAGCTGAAATGTCTAAAGTAATTTTAGATCAAGAAAGACAAGGAACAAAATTCTTTAAAATCCTTAAAGTAAATAAAAAAACAGAGGAACACAAAGCAGATTTTGGTACAGATTATATCAAAATTAAAGAATTAGCACTTTCTGATAAACAATTCCAAGAAATCGGAAAATGGATGGCCGAAAAAATTGAAAAAAATTATATAAAAATAAGTAACGATTATAAAGAGTGTACTTTTGAAAATAATTGGTTAAAAAAATAGCCATTTACCCTATACCTTTTACTCAAAACCCTTTTCCCTAAAAGATGTCAGACTTAGCAGCAATTGAAAAATTAGTAAGCAAACAAAAGCAATTGAAACAAGAAATTGCTAAAGTTATTGTAGGTCAAGATGATGTAGTCAATCAGATTGTTTTGAGTCTTTTTTCTGGCGGTCATGCTTTATTAATTGGCGTACCAGGTTTAGCAAAAACCTTAATGGTAAACACTATTTCTGAAGCATTAGGGTTACATTTCAAACGCATTCAATTTACCCCAGATTTAATGCCTTCCGATATTTTAGGAAGTGAAATATTGGACGAAACACGAAATTTTAAATTCATAAAAGGACCTATTTTTTCTAATATTATTTTGGCGGATGAAATTAACAGAACGCCACCAAAAACACAAGCCGCTTTATTGGAAGCGATGCAAGAAAAATCAGTTACTGTGGCGGGTCAAAGTTTTAAATTAGATTTACCTTTTTTTGTACTAGCAACTCAAAATCCTATTGAACAAGAAGGAACTTATCCTTTACCTGAAGCACAATTAGATCGTTTTATGTTTGCTATAAATTTAGATTATCCTACGTTTGAAGAAGAAGTTCAAGTGGTAAAAGCAACAACTTCTGATATTAAAACAACTATAAATCCACTGTTTTCTGCAGAAGAAATTATTGCTTATCAAAACCTAATTCGAAAAATTCCAGTTACAGATAATGTAATTGAATATGCGGTAACGCTGGTTTCAAAAACGCGCCCAAATAATCCGTTAGCACCAGATTTTGTTAAAAATTACTTAGATTGGGGTGCTGGTCCTCGTGCTTCTCAAAATTTAATTTTAGCAGCAAAAACAAATGCAGTTATTAATGGAAAATTCTCTCCAGATATAGAGGATGTACAAGCGGTAGCATTCGGAATTTTACGTCACAGAATTGTAAAAAACTACAAAGCGGATGCCGAAGGTATTTCGGAAGAAGACATCATTAGAAAACTATTTTAAAAGCAGTACATTTTATTAATTTGATAAAATACACCACTTTTTTTTAGAAATTCGCAGTTTGATTTACTTAAATTAAGAATTCTTAAATAATCACCTCTTTTCTGTTGAATTTTTGAATTAAAATCATTAAAATAGAATAAACACATATAATAATTCCAATAATATCGTTTTTTTTTATAAATTTTTTAATCTAAAAAGAATTGGTTAAATTTGTATCACAAATAAAAAATAATACAATCAAATAATAAAATTATAGTATGGCATACGACATTAAAATGATTGAAAAAGTATATGAAAACATCGCTGTTCGAGTGGATAAAGCACGTGAGTTAGTTGGTCGTCCACTTACTTTAACAGAAAAGATATTATATTCTCATTTATGGAAAAAAAATCCTACCTCAACCTTTAAAAGAGGCGCAGATTATGTAGATTTTGCCCCAGATAGAGTTGCTTGCCAAGACGCAACTGCACAAATGGCTTTGTTACAATTTATGCATGCAGGTAAGAAAACCGTAGCAGTCCCAACAACGGTTCACTGCGACCACTTAATTCAAGCCAAAAGTGGAGCTGCTACAGATTTAGCTTTCGCAAACACACAATCAAAGGAAGTTTTCGATTTTCTTTCATCTGTTTCAAATAAATATGGAATTGGTTTTTGGAAGCCAGGTTCAGGAATTATTCACCAAATTGTTTTAGAAAATTATGCGTTTCCTGGCGGAATGATGATTGGTACCGATTCTCATACAGTTAATGCTGGTGGTTTAGGTATGTTAGCAATTGGTGTTGGTGGAGCCGATGCAGTTGATGTAATGTCGGGCATGTCTTGGGAATTAAAATTCCCGAAATTAATTGGTGTGAAATTAACGGGCAAATTAAACGGCTGGTTATCAGCCAAAGATGTTATTCTTAAAGTTGCAGATATTTTAACTGTAAAAGGCGGAACAGGTGCAGTAGTTGAATATTTTGGCGAAGGCGCAACTTCAATGTCTTGCACAGGTAAAGGAACAATTTGTAACATGGGTGCAGAAATTGGAGCAACTACTTCAACTTTTGGATACGATGATTCAATGCGAAGATATTTAGCTGCTACAGGACGCCAAGATGTGGTTGATGCTGCCGATAAAGTTGCTGATTATTTAACTGGAGATGCCGAAGTGTATGCCAATCCAGAGCAATATTTCGATCAATTAATTGAAATTAACTTGTCTGAATTAGAGCCACATATCAACGGTCCTTTTACACCAGATAGAGGAACGCCAGTTTCTAAAATGAAAGAAGTAGCCGCACAAAATGGATGGCCATTGAAAGTAGAATGGGGTTTAATTGGTTCTTGTACAAATTCTTCTTATGAAGATATGTCAAGAGCAGCCTCTATTGTAGAACAAGCAGTGGCTCATGGAATTACTCCAAAAGCAGAATTTGGTATCAACCCAGGTTCGGAACAAATTAGATATACCATTGAAAGAGACGGCATTATTGCTACTTTCGAAAAAATGGGAACTAAAGTATTTACAAATGCTTGCGGACCTTGTATTGGTCAATGGGACAGAGCAGGAGCTGATAAAGGGGAGAAAAATACTATTGTACATTCATTCAATCGTAACTTTTCTAAAAGAGCCGACGGAAATCCGAATACTCATGCTTTTGTAACTTCTCCAGAAATGGTAGCTGCGTTAGCCATTTCAGGTCGTTTGGATTTTAATCCTTTAACAGATACTTTATTAAATGATAAAGGTGAAGCCATAAAATTTAATCCTCCTGTTGGTGACGAATTACCAACTAAAGGTTTTGCTGTAGAAGATGCAGGTTTTCAAGCTCCGGCTGAAGATGGTTCTTCTGTAGAAGTTGTGGTTTCTGAAACTTCTGATAGACTACAATTATTGGCGCCTTTTACCGCTTGGGATGGAAAAAACATTATAGATGCGAAGTTATTAATCAAAGCATTTGGAAAATGTACAACAGATCATATTTCTATGGCCGGACCATGGTTACGTTTCCGCGGACATTTAGATAATATTTCTAACAATATGTTAATTGGTGCAGAAAATTCCTTTAATGGTAAAGCCAATTCGGTTAAAAATCAATTAACTGGTGTTTATGCTGAAGTTCCAGCTGTAGCTAGAGCATATAAATCTGCTGGAATTCCTTCAATTGTAGTTGGTGATCATAATTACGGAGAAGGTTCTTCACGCGAGCATGCTGCAATGGAACCAAGATTTTTAGGTGTTACTGCCGTTTTAGTAAAATCATTTGCTCGTATTCACGAAACGAATTTAAAAAAGCAAGGTATGTTAGGTTTAACCTTTGCAAATGAAGCAGATTACGATAAAATCCAGGAAGACGATACCATCAATTTCTTAGATTTAACTGAATTTGCGCCAGGCAAACCTTTAAAATTAGAGTTTGTTCACGCAGATGGAACAAAAGATATTATTTTAGCCAATCATACCTATAACGAAAGCCAAATTGGTTGGTTTGTAGCTGGTTCAGCTTTAAATTTAATTGCTGCTGGAAAAGCGTAGTTAGGTTTTTAATAAATATGAAAACTCCAAGTTTCGGCTTGGAGTTTTTTTTGTAGTAAAAATTATTTTTTAAAATGTCTTTTCTCCAAAATTA
>NSHO01000018.1 GCA_002737105.1 Flavobacteriales bacterium
TTTTGCCGCTTCTTTAATAAAATCTGGCGTATTGAAATCTGGTTCGCCTAGGCTTAAACTAATAATGTCTTTTCCTTGTTGTTTTAATTCTCTTGCCAATGCTGCCATTGCTAAAGTTTGAGAAACAGCAAGATTGTTAATTCTTTCAGATAAAATGTTATTCATTTTGGGATGTTAAATATGATATAAATGAAGAAACGCGATAAATCGCGTCTCTGTTTTTTTATGCTAATTGAGGTTGTTGTCCTAATTCTTTCAAATGTCTGAAATGTGCTATTACAGCGCTTCTCATGGTTTGGTATTCAAAATACGGTAAATCACATTCGGCGGCAGTTTGTTTTACGAATTCTGCAATTTTTCCGTAGTGAACGTGACTGATATTTGGAAATATGTGGTGTTCGATTTGATGATTTAGTCCGCCAGTATACCAATTTACAATCCAGTTTTTCGGGGCAAAATTTACGGTAGTTAATAATTGGTGTATGGCCCAAGTATTTTCAATTTCACCATCTTCATTTGGATGTGGGTTTATGGTATCTTCTGTTATATGTGCCAATTGAAAAACAATACTTAATATCATTCCAGCTGTATAATGCATTATGAAAAACCCAATTAAAATTACCCACCAGCTTGCAGCCCCAAAAATTAAAGGTAAAACAATCCAAAAACTAAAATATACGATTTTAGAGATTACTAAACCTGTCCAAAGTGTTTTAGGATTAGGTGTGTTCCCATAAGATAATTTTCTTTTTAAGTAACCACCCATTTGTTTAAAATCGGTAGTTAAACACCAATTAATAGTAAGCAATCCGTATAAAAATATAGAATAACAATGTTGAAATGCATGAAATTTATACCAAGTAGCTTCTTTAGTGAAACGGATTACTCTTCCTGCATCTAAATCTTCGTCATGACCAGGAATATTGGTATAAGTGTGGTGTAAAACATTGTGTTGTACTTGCCAATTGTAAACATTTCCAGCTAAAATATAGATGCTTCCACCCATTATTTTATTTAACCAATTTTTGGATGAATACGACCCATGATTTCCATCATGCATTACATTCATACCCACACCGGCCATACCTATACCTATGATTACAGAAGCAAAAAGATATACCAAAACAGGAATGTCAATGAAAAAAATTACAAAAAACGGTATGAAAAACAAACTGAACATAATGCACGTCTTAATGTGTAGCTTCCAGTTCCCTGTTTTATTAATGTTGTGTTCAATAAAATAGTCGTTAACTCTTTTATTTAGTGTTCTAAAAAATTGATTTTTATCTGTTCTTGAAAAAGTTGGTGTTTGCATTTTCATCTAAATATTATATATTAATTTACAAAGATACTACTATTTATCTAAAAATTATTATGATAAATATCATATCATTTAAAAATTGTATTTTTGCAAATAAAAACAATAATTTGGAACTGATTTTAAAATATTTCCCCGATTTAACCCCTATTCAGATTGAACAATTCACAAAATTATACGATTTGTATATTGATTGGAATTCTAAAATTAATGTAATTTCTAGAAAAGACATAGACGAACTATATTCTAGACACGTTTTGCATTCCTTAGGAATTGCAAAAGTAATTCAATTTCAGCCAGGCGCTAAAATTTTGGATGTAGGAACTGGAGGTGGTTTTCCAGGAATTCCTTTAGCTATTCTATTCCCAGAAACACAATTTTATTTGATAGACATCATTGCGAAAAAAATAAAAGTGGTTCAGGAAGTAGCAAAAGGTTTGGGTTTAAAAAACGTTAAAGCAGAACAAAAAAGAGCGGAATTAATAAAAGAAGAGTTTGATTTTATTGTAAGCCGAGCCGTTACTAATATGCCTGATTTCGTAAAATGGACAAAAGACAAAACGAAGAAAAATTCAAATCACAAGTTAAAAAACGGAATTTTGTATTTAAAAGGCGGTGATTTGACTGAAGAATTAGCCGTGTATAAAACCGTTCAACTTTATAATTTACCTGATTTTTTTGAAGAAGATTTTTTTGAAACTAAAAAAGTGGTGTTTTTACCTTTAAAATATAAATCATAATAACAAAAAATGCCTGTCTTTAAAGACAGGCTTTTTTTATGTAAGCATATAAATTTTTATTATTCTAAAATAATTTTTTCTGTATGATTTAAATTTTCACCTTGAATTTTTAAAATATAAATTCCTTTTGATAATCCATGTAAGTTAATTGTAAAAGAATTATCAAAGTTATTTGCATTTTCAATATAAACTTGTCTTCCGTTAATATCATAAACTTTAATTTGTAGTTCACCTACATAATTGTTGATATTAATATTTAGCAATCCATTAGAAGGGTTAGGGTAAATTTTAAAAAGATTACTACTTTGAAAATACTCATTCCCCAAAGTGCAATTTAAACCCGTTGCAGCTGTGGATCCTGGAATAGGCTCAGTAAAATCTTCAACTTGATCCTGTATTCCAGCTGAACCAATATTAGATCCAGATGATGCATTTATACCCATTCCTCTTCTAGCAAAAGTTTTCCATATCATACAATAATTTTCACCGTTAGTAGTATTTTGATCTGTTTGAATAATAGCATTTCTACATTGAATTAAAGACGGATTTGCTGGAGTTAATTTCATAGCATCAATGATTAGTCGCATTACTTTATTATTTCCTCCAGTTCCGTTGTAAATATTGGCATCATAGCCGTATTTTTCAATGTAATTCCATGCTAAATCCCATAAAATAACACACCAAACGGAGCCAACTGCATGAACATTAATTAGATCCAATCCATCTGCATTGGTGTACCACATTGTATTAGTACTAGCGAAAGTATGGGGGTTTGTAGTCATATTTGTGGAATATTTATAATCTCTAATGCCAATTCCATCATTAGCTTGATTCATAGCATAGGTACCAATTCCTCTATCATCATTTCTTGTATCACCGGCTTTAATTTGCATCATTAACCAAGCCCAGTCGGACCATCCTTCACCTGGTTGCTCTGGCGAATTTAGACCTGCTCCTCCTCCTACTAACCTACCTGAAATACCATGTGTATATTCGTGAGCAATTATTCCATTATCAAAATCTCCATCTCCATTGACATAAATTTCTGGGCTAGACAAACTAATGTTTACTACTCCAGAAATCATTGCGGTTATTAATGCTTCTCCATCTGCTTGAGTCATACTAACGGCAGGTATAGTAATGCTAACATCTGCTCCAGCCATAGAAATTCCTCCTGGAACGTTATTAACGATAATCACACCAATAGCACCTGCATCTTGGGCTTTTTTTACTTTTATTGCAAATGTACAAATACCTCTTCTAATTACTGCAATTTTACCATTAAGCGCAGCAGCATTTATAGGTACTTCACATGCATCTGATGTGTCTGGAGTAGCATCATCGTATAAAACCAAATCATTAGTTAAAGTAGCCGGTGCCAATGGTAAGTTTACATGACCTGGACTAAATGCATTGTCATTTACGTTATAATTAGTTCCAGCCAAAGTTCCTGAGTTTACAACTAATTTAGATTGTTTTCTCGAATTCCATAAATACATTTGCATTCTTGGTTTACTACCATCACCAGGTGTAGAAAAATTCGCGTTATTTAATGTTGGAGTAGTTGCCTGTGAACCATCTTGGGCTTCTGCATTTACTGCATCATTTTGAGAACCACCTCTACCATAATTTGATGCTTGAAAATTTCTATTACTCTCATTAAATCCGTATTGATACCATAAATCGTGCATGATATTGTTTTGATAAAATAAATTTGTAGTTGCTGCATTAATGTAAGATGTTGCAGCTACAGTATTTCCACCGTATACATGGTCAAATGTTAAATTAGGATAAGTTCCTGATGAAGCACTTGAATATGTAGTGGGATTTGTAGGGTTTGCATTAGTATAGTCTGAATATGCAAAAACATTATTTCCTCTTGTATAACCATATAAAAGTGTTGCAGTGGACCCACCAACTGCAGTACTCGAATTATGCCATCCATTTGGAGATGCAGCAACTGTTAAAGGAGCTAAAGAGATAGTTGCTTCAGGATTTGTAATCAACTGTCTTGCACTATGAAATGGGCTTTCAAAATTCCATGGAATTACTCTGTAATTAGTTGTTCCTGGTGTTAATAAAGTAGTTGCAGTTTGGTCTTTAAATAATTTATTTGAATCAAAACTTTTCAGTTTATTATCACAATTTAAATGATCGTGTTTTGGTCCAAAACTACAATTATGAACTAAATCAATTTTTTCTAATAAATTTCCATTAGTGGCGTCAATTTTAACTTTCCACAAATGATTTGCGTCTTGAGAATAAAATTCATAACTCCATGATAAGACTAATTTATCTTCCTGATTTGGAAAGTAAACCAATTCTGCATTTACATGGTCTTCAGTTAAAACGCCATTTGATAATTTATATTTATTCTTGTCAGAAGAAATAATATTTGTTGTGAAATTAACTTCATTTAATTTCACTAAAGCACTTGAAAATCCTTGTTTCACATCTAATGAAGCTACAGAAGTATTAATTTTAGAAGAAATATTTGAAATAAATCCTTCAGGTAAATTAACTACTTCTCCATTTTTTATCCAAAAATAGATATAAGAATTATCAATTTTTACATCATTATACGTTTGCATTACTAGATAATTTGTAATTCCTGTAGTTTCAGAACTTGTCTCAGATTCTATAATCCATTTTGATGTCTCCGAAAAACTAATATTCAAACTTTTATAATTATTAGAAATATAACTTTGAATTTTTTGACTAGAATTTTGCGAAAAAATCAAAGAAGTAAAAAATACAAAAATAAAAAGTAGTTGCTTTTTCATAACAGGTTAAGGTATTTGTTAAAGTTCAAATTTAATGTTTTATAAGTAAAATAAAAAAATATTTTTTGGTTTTAGTTTATTATATTTTAGTTGCATTGATAATTTTATAAATTTCAATGGCTTTTCCATCTGTTAACAAAGAGACAAACTGACAAATATTTAATAATTTATCATACATAGTTGCTTTATTTCCTTTGTATTTTTCTGGAAGGATATTCATGATTAATTTATCGAAATTTGTACCTGAATTAGTTGAAGTTTGAATATAAGCTTGAATAAAAACATCTAATAATGTATGGATAACTTTATATCCAATAATTTCTTTTTCAATTACTTCTTTAGATTGATAAATATTTTTCACGCTAATTTCAATAATGTCAGAAATTTGGGCTTTATACTGACTTTTGTCCATAAGAGAAACTGAAAATTCGCCTTTCAAAATGGCTGTTTCATTTTCCATAAATATAGAAACCGCATCATTTATTAAGCTGCCAATTGCTAGCGCACGCAAATAACTAATTCTGTCTTCTTTGGTTTTTAGTTCATTGTATTTTTTGGAATCAATAGATTTTTGCACCAATTTTATTAAATATTCTAGAGCAAAATCCTCATTAATTAAACCCAATTTTATACCGTCTTCAAAGTCAATTATCGTGTAGCAAATATCATCTGCCGCTTCCACTAAAAAAGCTAATGGATGACGAAAATAGCCAACATCTGGATTTGATTTATTTGAAATCATACCCAACTCCGAAGCTACTTCTTGAAAGAATTTTTTGTCTTGTTGAAAAAATCCGTATTTTTTATCGCAAATATTTGAAGTTGGTTTTTTTGGCAAACTTTCTTTTGGATATTTCATAAAAGTTCCCAAAGTTGCATAAGACAAACGTAAAGCGCCTTCAACACCTTCTCTATTTGAAGTTAAAATAGACAAACCATTTGCATTTCCTTCAAAATCAATAATATCTTGCCATTCTTTTGCTGTTACATCAGACTTGTATTTCTGTCCACTTCCCGAAGAAAAATATTCGCCAATTGCTTTTTCTCCGGAGTGTCCAAATGGAGGGTTTCCAATATCGTGAGACAAACAAGCTGCTGCCACTATCGCACCAAAATCATTTAATTGATACCCGTGAATTTCTTGTAAATGCGGGTATTTTTCTAACACTTTTTTTCCGACCAACCTTCCTATGGAACGTCCAACAACAGAAACTTCCAAACTATGCGTCAAACGTGTGTGCACAAAGTCTGTTTTAGAAAGGGGAATTACTTGCGTTTTATCTTGAAGCAAACGAAATTCTGAAGAAAAAATAATTCTATCATAATCTACTTCAAAGCCCAAACGGGTGTCGTCTTGTTCTTTTCGTAATCTTTTGCTAGTGTCGCCTTGTCGTTTTAAAGACAAAAGTTGTTCCCACTTCATCATTATAATAGGTTTTTAGAAATACGAAGATAGGAATTTAGAAATAAAAAAATCCTTCGTAATGAAGGATTTTAATTTTACTCTTTTAAATTAGATAAGAAAAACAAACTCGATTTTTTTGGATACTTATCATAACTTTTATCGCTAGGGTTTTCAATAACGGTTTTCAGATTTACCTCATCGCCAATTTTAAACTTTGAAACCACTAATTTATAATCTAACATATATGGCCCGCAGAAAAAATTTCCGTCAGCGTCTTGTTCAATTAATCCTGTATATACTCCTTTTTCTTTTGCCATGATTTTATTTTTTTCAAAGGTATAAAAAAACAGGCATTAAAAATAATGCCTGTTTTGAAAAACTATTTCAATTTATTTTCTAATTATGATCCACACATTTCGCAATCTTCTGGACCTGCGTTTTTAGCTAATTCAATCATGGCGCTGTATTCTTCCGCAGACATGGTATCATTTACTGGCTCTACAGCTGCTTCCACCACCTCTAATTGTTCTTTGGATTGAATATTTTGTATGGGTTCTGCTTTTTTGTCGTTATTTAATGTGAATTTAATCGCATCAACAGCCGCTTTTGTTCGTAAATAATACATTCCAGTTTTTAAACCTGATTGCCAAGCGTAAAAGTGCATAGATGTTAATTTTGCATAATTTGCATTTTGCATGAACAAGTTTAAAGACTGCGACTGGTCTACGAAATAGCCACGGTGACGCGACATATCAATGATGTCTTTCATAGACATTTCCCAAACCGTTTTGTATAATTCTTTCAAATCTTCAGGAATATTTAAATTTTGAACTGATCCGTTTTCACGCATTAATTCTTGTTTTAAATCTTCTGTCCACAAACCTAATTTTACTAAATCTTCCAGTAAATGTTTATTTACTACAATAAATTCTCCTGACAATACTCTACGCGTGTAAATGTTTGAAGTATATGGTTCAAATGCTTCGTTATTACCAAGAATTTGAGAAGTAGATGCGGTTGGCATTGGTGCAACTAATAATGAATTACGTACTCCAAATTCCATTACTTCTTTTCTTAAGCTTGCCCAATCCCAACGACCAGATAAATCCGAATCTTGTATTCCCCAAAGGTTATATTGAAATTCTCCTTGAGAAATTGGAGAACCTTCAAAACTAGAATAAGGCCCTTCTTCTTTTGCCATTTCCATAGAAGCGGTTACAGCAGCAAAATACATAGTTTCAAAGATTTCTTGGTTCAATGTTTTTGCTTCATCGCTAGTAAAAGGTAATCGCAACATAATGAAAGCATCAGCTAAACCTTGTACACCTAATCCAATTGGACGGTGACGCTTGTTAGAATTTTCTCCTTCAACAACTGGATAATAATTTCTATCAATTACTTTATTTAAGTTTTTAGTTACACGTTTGGTAACGGTATAAAATAAATCGTGGTTAAATGCTCCATTTTCAACAAACATTGGAAGTGAAAGTGAGGCTAAATTACAAACAGCAATTTCATCTTTTGAAGTAAATTCCATAATTTCAGTACATAAATTCGAAGAACGAATGGTACCTAAATTTTTCTGATTTGATTTTCTGTTGGCTGCATCTTTGTACAACATATAAGGTGTTCCAGTTTCAATTTGCGATTCTAGAATTTTTTCCCATAATTCGTGTGCTTTTATTGTTTTTCTTCCTTTTCCGGCCGCTTCATACGACGTGTAAAGTGCTTCAAATTCTTCCCCATGAACATCGTATAAACCTGGACATTCATTTGGACACATTAACGTCCAAAGTCCGTCTTCTTGCACCCGTTTCATAAATAAATCTGATGTCCACATCGCGAAAAATAAATCACGTGCACGCATTTCTTCTTTACCAGTATTCTTTTTCAAATCTAAGAAATCGAAAATATCGGCATGCCAAGTTTCAATGTAAATGGCAAAACTTCCTTTACGTTTTCCACCACCTTGATCTACATAACGCGCAGTATCATTGAAAACACGCAACATTGGAACAATTCCGTTAGACGTTCCGTTTGTACCACGAATATAGGAACCTGTAGCACGTACGTTGTGTATTGATAATCCAATTCCACCAGCTGATTGTGAAATTTTAGCCGTTTGTTTTAAGGTATCGTAAATTCCATCAATACTATCATCTTGCATTGCTAAAAGGAAACAAGATGACATTTGAGGTTTTGGCGTACCCGCATTAAATAAGGTTGGCGTAGCGTGTGTGAAGAATTTTTTCGACATTAAGTCGTATGTTTCCAACACTGCTGGTAAATCGTTAAGGTGAATTCCTACAGAGACACGCATTAACATGTGTTGCGGACGTTCAACAATTTGACCATTTATTCGTAATAAATACGATCGTTCCAAAGTTTTAAATCCGAAATAATCGTAGTTAAAATCTCTGTTATATATAATATGAGAATTTAAATATTCTGCATTTTCTTGAATTACTTTATGTACTTCTTCTGATAAAAGAGGTGCTGATTGATTGGTTCTTGGATTTACATAATGGTACATTTCACTCATCGTTTCCGAGAAGGATTTGTTGGTGTTTTTATGTAAATTAGAAATGGCGATACGAGCTGCCAATTGTGCGTAATCAGGGTGAGCGATGGTCATTGAAGCGGCCGTTTCAGCTGCTAAGTTATCTAATTCTGAAGTAGTTACCCCGTCGTATAATCCTTCAATAACTCGCATAGCTACTTTTACAGCATCTACTAAATCGTTTAAACCATAACACAGTTTTTTAATTCTATCTGTGATTTTGTCAAAACTTACTGGCTCTTTGTGGCCATCTCTTTTTATTACGTACATAGTTTTTGTTTTTTGAAACAGCAAATCCCTTTACTGTTTCGGGTTATTTGTAATACTTATTTTTTTTGCCAGCAAGTAGAGCATGCCGATTATAATGAACGACTAACGTTTAAGAAAAGTAAATAGCAGGATTTGGGGAATTCTGTAATATGAGTTTTTTCTTTTAAAAAGCAGCGTCAAAAGTAATTTTTTGTGCTTCTGTATCCGTATTCATTACACCTGCTTTTTGGTATTCGGCCACTTTTTTCTCAAAGAAATTGGTTTTTCCTTGTAGCGAAATCATATCCATAAAATCAAATGGATTTGAAGTATTGTACTCTCTATCACATCCTAATTCAACTAACAATCTATCTGCTACAAATTCTAAGTATTGTGTCATTAATCCGGCATTCATTCCAATTAATGAAACAGGTAACGATTCTGTAATAAATTCTCTTTCAATATTTAAAGCATCTACAATGATGGTTCTGATACGATCTTTAGGAACTTTATTCACTAAGTGGTGGTTATGTAAGTGGACCGCAAAATCACAATGAACGCCTTCGTCACGAGAAATTAATTCGTTAGAAAAGGTTAAACCTGGCATCAATCCACGTTTTTTCAACCAGTAAATAGAACAAAATGCTCCCGAGAAGAAAATACCTTCTACCGCAGCAAAAGCTATTAAACGTTCTGCAAAAGAATCAGAATCAATCCATTTTAATGCCCAATCTGCCTTTTTCTTAATAGCTGGAAACACATCTAATGCATTAAATAATTCGTTTTTCTCTACCTCATCCTTTACATAAGTATCAATTAAAAGCGAGTAGGTTTCAGAATGGATATTTTCCATCATGATCTGGAAACCATAGAAAAATTTTGCTTCCGCATATTGTACTTCATTTACGAAATTTTCTGCTAAATTTTCATTAACAATTCCGTCTGATGCAGCAAAAAATGCTAAAATATGTTTGATAAAGTATTTTTCGTCTTGAGATAACTTATTGTTCCAATCATTTAAATCTTGAGACAAATCAATTTCTTCAGCTGTCCAAAAACTGGCCTCCATTTTTTTGTACCATTCCCAAATATCGTGGTGTTTGATAGGAAAAATTACAAATCTGTTTTTGTTTTCTTGTAAAATTGGTTCAACGATTGACATAAGTACCTAATTTAATATTTTTAGTTAGCTATTTTCTTAATGTTATTAACTGTACAAAATTGAACAAATCAATTGAATAATAAAAGCCAAACTTATTCACAATTTGAAGAAGTTTTTAACAATCTTACTTAATTGTAAATTAAAAATATTTTTTATAAATATTTGATTTTCAGATTATTAAACAACGTTAAACAAAATAAAAAAAATGAGTTAACTAGCTGAAAACACAACTACTTAGACGATTTTTAAGATGTTTTTTTGGTACTTATTTTTTTAAATCTTCGGCAACTTTTTCTAATTCCTCATACCATTCTATTCCGAATTTTCGAACTAACGCTTCTTTTACAAATTTATACACCGGTACTTGTAATTCTGCTCCTAAAGCGCAAGCATCTGAGCAAATATGCCATTTATGATAATTTACCGCCGAAAAATCGGAATATTCTTTTACTCGGACAGGATATAAATGACATGAAACTGGTTTTTTCCAACTTATTTCTCCTTGGTTGTAAGCTTGTTCAATACCACAAAGCGCCGTTTTTTTATCGAAAATTACATAAGCACAATCTTTACCATCAATTAATGTAGTTTCTAATTCGCCATCTGAACCAATAACATGCGTTCCTTGAGCTTCAATGGCTGCAATGCCTTCTTTTCGTAAAAATGGTTTTACTTTCGGATAAATATCGGCTAATATTTGAGTTTCTTCAATTGATAATGGCGCACCAGCATCTCCATCCACACAACAAGCTCCTTTACAAGCAGATAAATTACAAACGAAGTCTTTTTCCAAAATTTCTTCGGAAACTATGGTTTTTTGAAGTTGAAACATACATTTTTTGTTTAAAGGACAAAGATAGTAATTATAAATCTCAATTTTTAATTAACCAACCCGCCAATTGAAGTTTATACGTATCTTTGTAAAAAACAATTATGATTGACTGGAAAGAAGTTTTTACCATTTCGATGATATTATTTGCTGTAATTGATATTTTAGGAAGTATTCCAATTATAGTAGATTTACGAAGTAAAATTGGTCATATTCAATCCGAAAAAGCTACAATAGTTTCTGCAATTATTATGATTGCCTTTTTATTTGTAGGAGAAGAAATTTTGAAATTAATTGGTATTGACGCCAATTCGTTTGCTGTTGCAGGATCGTTTGTCTTATTTTTCTTAGCATTAGAAATGATTTTGGGCGTACGATTATACAAAGAAGAAAATCCGTCAACCGCTTCAATTGTACCAATTGCTTTTCCTTTAATTGCTGGTGCTGGAACCATGACAACTTTATTATCTTTACGCGCCGTTTATGATAAAATTAATATTATTATTGCCATTTTAATTAATGTTATTTTGGTGTATGCCGTGCTAAAATCGTCTGTGAAAATTGAAAAATTATTAGGTGTAAATGGTTTAGGAATTATTAGAAAAGTTTTTGGCGTAATTTTATTGGCCATTTCTATAAAGTTATTTGCCGCAAACGTAAAAGGATTATTTATATAAATTTAAAAAACCAAAAAATGAAAATATTTACCTATGTTATTATTGCATTATCAGTAATTACGATTGTTTTTAATGCTACAAAAATTGATTTCGAAAAACCATTTGAAGGGGAAAGCACAATTGCATTAATTGGAATTATCGCCTCTTTTTGCGCCATTTTGGTAGTAACGCTTTTTATGGTTGCCAAAAAAGTAGTGGAACAAACGAAATAGAATTTACTTTTGCTTTGATAGCACTTTAGTAATCATTTTGTCTAATGGAAGTACAATTTGATAATAGGAAGTATCGTTGAATAATTGTTTAGAAAATTCTGCAAATAAATACGTTAGCACTTGTTCTTTTTGAAAGGAAATATTAAAAAGCAAACCATTGGAAGTTAAGTATTCTTTAAATTGAATGAAATATTTGTCGTTTTTAAACAATTCTTTTTTCAGTTGTATTGGGTTCATTTTACTAAAAAAAGATCGATTTTCATCTAATTTTTCAAAAGCATAATAACTCATAATATCAGATTGCAGCAACAAGGAGAAACCTTCTTTACTATGGTTTTTTTCAATTGGCACAAAAACATCAGGAATAATGCCGCCGCCGCCATAAACAATTCTGCCTTTTTTAGTTTTAAATTTTAAACTATCGGCAACTTTAATGCTGTCTGCTTCGTACAATTCGCCATTTAAAAAACGTTTTTCAAATTCGTTAAAATATTTTTCGCCTTTGTCTTCATAGGGTTTTTGAATGCTTCTTCCAGATGGCGTAAAGTATCTTGCAATAGTTAATCGCACTGCAGCACCATCATTCATTTTCATTTCGCGTTGCACCAATCCTTTTCCGAAAGAGCGACGACCAATTATAGTACCTCTGTCGTTATCCTGAATGGCTCCTGCAAAAATCTCACTAGCCGAAGCACTATTTTCATCAATTAACACATACAAACGTCCTGTTTCAAAAATACCTTTTGAAGTAGCGTAAGATATATCCAAATTCCCTTTTTTATTTTTGGTTTTAACGATTACTTGCTTGTCTTTTAAAAATTCATCGGCCATAGCCACAGCCATTTCCAGGTAACCGCCACTATTTTCTCTTAAATCAATAATTACCTCTTTAATTCTTTGCTTTTTTAAAGAAACTAAGGCGTTATGAAATTCATTAAATGTAGTTTCGGCAAATCTATTTACCTTAATATAACCCGTTTTATCATTAATTTTTGTTGCTACATCTATACTTTTTACAGGAACTAAATTTCTAACAATTGTTACTTTAAATTTTTTATTTTCAGATTTCCTATACACTACTAAATTAACAGGTGTATCGATTTTCCCTTTTAGAATAGGAAATAAATTTTCTGATTGGTATTTTTTATTGAAAAGTGGCTTGTTATTGGCAAATAAAATTCTATCACCTGATTGAATACCAGCTCTTGCTGAAGGTCCGTTTGGAATGGGTTTTATAACCGTTAACGTGTCTTTATACATGTAAAAATTCACACCAATGCCTACAAAATTGCCGTCCATACTTTCATTTACTGCGGCCAATTGTTCTTTTGGAATGTAAACAGAATGTGGATCGAGATTTTCTAAAATTCCGGAAACTGTTAAATCTACTATAGAATCGGTATTAATTTTATCTACATATTCCGTATCAATAAAATCAATTAGTTGATTTAATTTTAATTTTCCTTTTGTTTTATCACCAATATTTACTTGATTTAACGCATCTAATTTGCTGCCCAAAAGCAATCCGCCTACAAAAGATAGAGCGATGATAATAGGAATAAAAATGTAGTATTTATGTTGTTTTTTAAGCATCAATTGCTTGTAAATGTTCCGCTTCTACACCAGCTTTTCTCAAAAAATCTACACCCGAAGTATCTTTATATTCGTTTAAATACACCACGCGTTTTATGCCAGATTGATGAATCAATTTACTACATTCTTTACAAGGCGAAAGCGTAATATACAACGTAGCACCTTCACAAGATTGTGTAGAACGGGCTACTTTTAAAATCGCATTTGCCTCTGCGTGAAGCACATACCACTTTGTTAGGTTTTCTTCATCTTCACAACAATTTTCAAAGCCACTTGGTGTGCCATTGTAGCCGTCAGAAATAATCATTTTATCTCTAACAATTATGGCGCCTACTTGTTTGCGTTTACAATAAGATAACTTGCCCCATTCAGTGGCCATGCGTAAATAGGCTAAATCGTATTTTAATTTTTTCTTTTCTTTCATTGTTTAGGTGAAGGGTTTAGGGTAAAAGGGAAAAGGTTCCGATTTACTTAAAAATTTCGCTTTGTAAAATCATTGGTAAAATTACACCAATTATACATCCTGACAATACCAAAGCCCAATCTCTTTTAGAAAAACGGAAAAAAGTTTGAAGGATATAGGTGAAAAGCAATACTGCAAAAACTACTATTAGTTGAGCGGCCTCAATTCCTAAAGCAAATTCTAATAAAGGAACTACCTTTGAAATTCCAGAACCTACCATTATTGTATTAAAATAATTAGAAAAACCTAGGCCGTGAATTAATCCGAAGCACACAGTAATAACAGCTACAAAAGTTATAGTGTCTTTTTTTGCCGATTTCCCCGCGGTGAATAGATGATACAAAGCAGTGATTAATATTGTAATAGGAATAAAGAATTCCACCAAAGTTATTGATATAGACACAATCCCAAAAACAGATAAAATTAAGGCTAAAGTATGCCCTAAAGTAAACAAACTTACCAATAAAAACACGCGTTTCCAATCTTTAAACGTGTACGGAATTAGTAACGCAATTAGAAAAACGACATGATCATAAGCCATGATATCTAACACATGCTTTAATCCCATATTGAAATAGATTAAAAATTCTTGCATACCATTTCATTTAAAATGTTGTTCAAACTTACAGAATTTTTAGGAAATAAAAAAGCAACATTGCTGTCGCTTTGTGTTTTTATTTTGCTTGCTCCATAAATTCCTCGGCTTTTTCCACCATATTTTTAACCCCGCAGAAAAACGGTACGCGCTGGTGCAATTCGGTTGGAACAATTTCCATGGTTCTTCCAAAACCGTCAGAAGATTTTCCTCCAGCTTGTTCGGCAAGAAAAGCCATTGGATTGCATTCGTATAACAAACGTAATTTCCCTTTTGGTGCTTTGGAACTTGTTGGATAAATGTAAATTCCGCCTTTTATCATGTTTCTATGAAAATCGGACACTAAACTTCCAATGTATCTTGAGGTATATGGTCGGTCGTTTTCTTCTAATTGGCAATATTTTATGTAATTTTTTACCCCTTGTGGAAAATGCACATAATTTCCTTCGTTGATAGAATAAATACTACCATTTTCTGGAAATTTCATATTGGGATGCGACAAATAAAACGTACCGATAGCTGGATTTAAAGTAAATCCGTTAACGCCGTGTCCTGTAGTATATACTAACATGGTTGACGTGCCGTAAATAACATAACCTGACGCCACTTGATTGATTCCTGGTTGTAAAAAATCTTCTAATGTTACGGGAGTTCCTATTGGCGTAATTCTTCTGTAAACTGAGAAAATTGTTCCAACAGACACATTAACATCAATATTTGAAGAACCGTCGAGCGGATCCATTAATACCACATATTTGTTATTATGACTTTTATCTGAACCCGCTACGGTAATAAAATCATCGTTTTCTTCAGACGCAATTCCACATACAATTTCTCGATTTATTAGTGTTTGAATAAAAACTTCATTGGCATAAACATCTAGTTTTTGTTGGTCTTCACCTTGAATATTTTGATCTCCAGCAGCACCTACAATATCAACTAATCCCGCTTTGTTTACTTTGTAGTTGACTACTTTTGCCGCCAAGCGGATAGAATTGATAATTCTGGATAATTCTCCAGATGAATATTGAAAGGAATTCTGGTTTTCGATGATAAATTCACCTAAGGTTTTAGTGCTTTGTTCCATTACGAAATCAATTGAGTTTAATTGTTGCACAAATATCGTTATTTTTGTGATAATCTGAAATTAATTTAGAATGTTGTTTATGGATGTGTATTTTTGCAGGAGAATTCATAGAAAAACAGTTGTAAATAGCTTCAAAAAAAATGATAATAAGAAAAGGTACGCCCAAAGATATGCCAGAAGTTTTGGCTTTAATTACAGAATTAGCTATTTTTGAAAAAGAACCTAATGCCGTTGTAGTTACGGTAGAAGATTTAATAAGAGATGGCTTTTCAGAAAACCCATTATTTTATACTTTTGTGGCGGAAGTGCAAAATGAAATTATTGGTGTAGCTTTGTATTATTACAGATTTTCAACTTGGAAAGGCAAAACTATTCATTTAGAAGATTTAATTGTAAAAGAAAAAAACAGGGGAATAGGCGTTGGATTTGCATTATATACTGAAATTATAAAACAAGGGAAAAAAGATAATGTAAAACGAATAGAATGGAACGTTTTAGATTGGAACACACCGGCTATTGCATTTTACAAAAAAAGCGGGGCAACAGTTTTAAATGATTGGCGCGTGGTACACATGGATGAAAAAGCAATAGAAACATTTATAAGCAAAATAGAAAAAAACAACTAAATATAAATATTATAAATTTGGAATTTGGAATTTTAGAATTTTAATATTGTAATTAACACATTATGAAGATATTTAAATTTGGTGGCGCTTCTGTAAAAGATGCCGCAGGAATAAAAAACGTATTTAATGTTTTACAAACTGTAGGATATGAAGATGTGATGTTAGTGATTTCCGCTATGGGGAAAACTACAAATGCACTTGAAGTTGTAATTAAAAATTATTTTGAAAAGTCTAATGAATTATATGCTTCGTTACAAGACATAAGAAAATATCACAATCAAATTTTATTAGATTTATTTGACGATGAAGAGCATGAAGTGTTTTTTGATGTAAATACGCATTTTGATGATTTAGAATATTTTGTAAGAAGCAACAAATCACCAAATTACCCCTTTGTTTATGATCAAATTATTAGCATTGGCGAATTGGTTTCTACCACTATCGTTAGTCATTATTTAAATGTTGCAGGAATCCCAAATCAGTGGTTAGATGTGCGTCATTTTATTAAAACAGACGGAAATTATCGAGATGCGAATGTAAATTGGGAGTATTCTCAAAAATTGATTTCTAAAATAAATAGAAAAAAATCGTTATTTATTACACAAGGATTTATTGGTTCAGATGAAAACAACTTTACCACCACATTAGGTCGTGAAGGATCTGATTATACGGCTGCGATTTTTGCTTACTGCTTAGGCGCAGAAAGTGTAACCATTTGGAAAGATGTGCCAGGTGTTTTAAATGCCGATCCGAGATATTTTGAAAATGCAGTTTTACTAAATCAAATTTCATACAGAGAAGCTATCGAATTGGCTTTTTATGGCGCCAGCGTTATTCATCCAAAAACCTTACAACCTTTACAGAAAAAAGAAATTCCACTTTATGTAAAATCATTTCTAAATCCAACATTACCTGGAACAAAAGTGGGTACTGGTTTAGATTTAGAACCTAAAACATCTTGTTTTATTGTAAAGAAAAATCAAATTCTAGTTTCACTTTCCTCGATAGATTTTTCATTTATTATGGAAGAAAATATTAGTGAGATTTTCGCTTTATTTCATAAACATAAAATTAAAGTGAGTTTAATTCAGAATACGGCTATTAGTTTTTCCGTTTGTATTGAAGACACATTTGATAATTTTAAAGATTTGAAAACCATTTTATCAAAAAAATTCAAAGTTTCTTACAATGAGAATGT
>NSHO01000019.1 GCA_002737105.1 Flavobacteriales bacterium
GTATTTGCTCACGTTTTTAAACAGTTTAAAGATTTTATGGAAGATAATTTTTCACCAAGAGTTAAAGATGTAATTCAGTTCAGTAAAGAAGAAGCTTTGCGTTTAGGCCATGATTTTATTGGTACTGAGCACCTAATTTTAGGCATATTAAGAGATGGGAATGGCAGCGCAATTGATATTTTAAACTTTTTAAATATTAACTTTGACTTACTAAGAAAAAAAGTAGAAATTTTAAGTCCAGCGAACCCAAATGGGCTTTCTAATAACGATAAGAAAAACTTGCACCTAACACGTCAAGCAGAAAGAGCATTAAAATATACGTTTTTAGAAGCAAAAGTTTTCAATACTACTTCAATTAGTACCGCTTTATTGCTTCTTTGTATGTTAAAAAATGAAAACGACCCAACAACTAAGTTATTAAACAAGTTGAAAATTAATTACGACAATGTAAAGGATATATATATGAGCCTGAATTCTAACGAAAATGATGATATTTTTAAAAATACACCTACAGCTGAAAATTTTGATTCTGGAGAAGACAATTATAAAGAAGATATGCCAAATCCAATAAGTAATACTGGAAATAAAACCACAAAAAAATCGAAAACACCTGTTTTAGATAATTTCGGTAGAGACTTAACTGAGATGGCTGAAGAAGGAAAATTAGACCCCGTTGTAGGACGAGAAAAAGAAATTGAAAGAGTTTCACAAATTTTAAGTAGAAGAAAGAAAAACAACCCACTTTTAATTGGAGAACCTGGCGTTGGAAAATCTGCAATTGCCGAAGGTTTAGCAATAATGATTGTTAAGAAAAAAGTATCGCGGATTTTATTTAACAAAAGAGTCGTAACTTTAGATTTGGCTTCTTTGGTTGCAGGCACAAAATACCGTGGACAGTTTGAAGAACGCATGAAAGCGGTAATGAATGAATTAGAGAAAAACGATGATATTATTTTATTTATAGATGAAATTCATACCATCGTTGGAGCTGGAGGCGCTACAGGTTCTCTTGATGCTAGTAACATGTTCAAACCTGCTTTAGCGCGAGGAGAAATTCAGTGTGTTGGTGCCACAACTTTAGACGAATACCGACAATATATTGAAAAAGACGGCGCACTAGAAAGACGTTTTCAAAAAGTAATTATAGAGCCTACAACAGTGGATGAAACTATCCTGATTTTAAATAATATTAAAGGAAAATACGAAGATCACCATAATGTTAGCTACACCCCTGAAGCAATTGAAGCGTGTGTAAAACTGACTAGTCGTTACATGACCGACCGTTTTTTACCAGACAAAGCTATCGATGCTTTAGATGAGGCAGGTTCTCGCGTACACATCACCAATATTGAAGTGCCAAAACAAATTTTAGTCCTAGAAAAACAATTAGAAGAAGTTCGGGAATTGAAAAATACAGTGGTGAAAAAGCAAAAATTTGAAGAAGCTGCCAAATTACGCGATGATGAAAAGAAAATTGAAAAAGATTTAGCCATTGCACAAGAAAAATGGGAAGAAGATTCGAAATTGAATCGCGTAGAAGTTACGGAAGACAATGTAGCAGATGTGGTTTCGATGATGACAGGCATACCTGTAAACAGAATTGCACAAACAGAAAGTAATAAATTAGCTAAATTACCCGAATTAATAAAAGGAAAAGTAATTGGACAAGATGAAGCAGTTCAAAAAATTGCAAAATCTATTCAGAGAAACCGAGCTGGATTAAAAGATCCGAATAAGCCAATTGGTTCATTTATCTTTTTAGGTTCAACAGGCGTGGGAAAAACGCAATTGGCAAAAGTGTTAGCCAAAGAATTATTTGACTCAGAAGACGCGCTAATTCGTATCGACATGAGTGAATATATGGAAAAATTCGCAATTTCACGCTTAGTTGGTGCACCTCCAGGCTATGTTGGCTACGAAGAAGGTGGTCAATTAACCGAAAAAATTAGAAGAAAACCATACGCAGTTGTATTATTAGACGAAATAGAAAAAGCCCATCCAGATGTTTTTAACATGATGTTACAAGTTTTAGACGATGGTTTTTTAACGGATAGTTTGGGTAGAAAAATCGATTTTAGAAACACTATAATTATTATGACTTCTAATATTGGAGCTCGTCAATTGAAAGATTTTGGACAAGGTGTTGGTTTTGGAACAGCTGCAAAAACTGCTCAAGCAGATGATTACAACAAATCGGTAATTGAAAATGCCTTGAAAAAAGCATTTGCACCAGAATTTTTAAATAGAATTGATGATGTAATTGTTTTCAATAGTTTAGAAAAACATGATATTGATAAAATTATCGATATTGAAATGGAAAAACTTATTTTACGTATTAAAGATTTAGGTTATACTTTCACTATTTCTGAAAAAGCTAAAGATTTCATAGCTGAAAAAGGATTTGACAAACAATTTGGAGCTCGCCCTTTAAAAAGAGCCATCCAGAAACATGTTGAAGATGCGCTTGCCGAAGAAATCATAACCTCTAAAATACATGAAGGCGATGAAATTTTTATGGATTTAGTAGACGCTTCACAAGAACTAATTGTAACTGTAGAGAAAACAAAAAAACCTGCTAATTAGCAGGTTTTATAATAATATAACTAAGTAAGTTATAATTTCTGTAAATTATTAGAATTGATATCCGAATTTAAGTTGAAAATCTAATGGCAAGCCTGTTGTAACTGCCCATCCAATATTTTCACCTAAATCTACTGCGTCTTGATAAGTATCTAAGGAATAAAATTCTTTAGGTGCGGAATAAATTCTCAAACCAACAATTGGCTCAATTGTAAATCCGCTTGGCCTTACGTATTTATATCCCCAAGCAACCCCTCCACCATATGTCGACCATCTTTTAGATTCCAAAGTAAGTTCAGGTAGATTTGTTAAATTACCGTAACCAGCTTTAACTTGAAAAAACCCACCAGCATCATTTCCATCACTTGCATAAATTCTTACAAAAGGCTCAATTAATGCACCTTTCCAATTTATTAAATAATAATTTAAATTAGCTCCTGCAGTAAATCTACTGCCAAGTGGCAATTCATACTGTATTCTTATTTTTGAATTAAGAATACCAAACGTTCCAGATGCATGACCTTTAAAATTTTGAGAGAAAACTGTTCCTACAAACATGCTTGCAAAAACAGCTAATAATACTTTTTTCATAATTGTTTTTTTTAAGTTAAATTATTTTTGTTGAATTATATTCAAATATATAAAAATATTTTTAAAAATAAATCTATTTCTTCAAAAAAGGCATTTTAACAACTTTTGCTTTAATATCTTTATTTCTAATTCTAATATAAATTTCAGAATCTGGAGTTGCTAATGCTGTTGGAACATAACCCATTCCTATAGCAATTCCTAATGTTGGCGATTGCGTTCCAGAAGTTACAATTCCTACTACATTTCCATTAGCATCTGCAATTTCATAATCATGACGAGGAATGCCTCTGTCTATCATTTCAAAACCAACTAATTTCTTAGTAACACCCGCTTCTTTTTGTTTTTTCAAGTTTTCTGAATTTGTAAACTCTTTTTCGAATTTCGTAATCCAACCCAAACCAGCTTCTAAAGGAGAAGTAGTATCATTAATATCATTTCCGTATAAACAAAAACCCATTTCTAATCGTAAAGTATCACGAGCAGCTAAACCAATTGGTTTAATTCCGAAAGGAGCACCCGCTTCAAAAACTTTTGCCCAAATAGTTGTGGCATCTTCGTTTTTAAAATAAATTTCAAATCCACCTGAACCTGTATAACCTGTAGCAGAAATAATTACATCTTGTTTTCCAGCAAATTCTCCAATTTGGAACGTGTAATATCCCATATTTGGTAAATCTATCGAAGTTAAACTTTGCATCGCTTCAGCAGCTTTTGGTCCTTGAATGGCTAATAAAGAATAATTATCTGAAAGGTTTTGCATGTCAACACCTAAATCATTATGTGATGAAATCCAATTCCAATCTTTTTCAATATTAGAAGCATTTACAACTAACATATAATGATTGTCAGCAATTTTATAAACAATTAAATCATCAACAATTCCACCTTCATTATTTGGTAAACAAGAATATTGCGCTTTTCCATCCACTAATTTTGAAGCATCATTAGAGGTTACTTTCTGAATTAATGCCAATGCATTTTCACCTTTTAAGAAAAATTCTCCCATATGTGAAACATCAAAAACGCCAACTCCAGTTCTTACTATTTCATGTTCTGCGTTTACTCCTTCATATTGAACAGGCATATTATAACCTGCAAACGGAACCATTTTTGCTCCTAAACTTTCGTGAATAGCTGTTAATGCTGTATTTTTCATTGTACGATTTTATAAAATTTAAAGTTGCTAATGTATTGAAAATTCTTAAAAAAATAAAGCCAAAAACCCATAAATAGTAAGAAATTCACAAAATATTGTTTTAATACTGAAAATAGTTGCATTTTAGAATTTGTTTATGGAATTTTGACAGCTAAAACAAAATCAAATGCATTACATCGATTCATCCGTACTTACTATAGAAAAAGTTAGAGAAATTATTTTTGAAGGGAAAAAATTAGGACTTTCCGAAGAAGCAATTGCAAAAATTGAAAGATGCAGAACGTATTTAGATGAAAAAATGGCTGCTAATGATAAAGCTATTTACGGAATTAACACTGGTTTTGGTTCGTTATATAATATTAAAATTTCGACAGAAAACTTAACCAAACTTCAAGAAAACTTAATGAAATCCCACGCTTGTGGAACTGGTGACGAAGTACCACACGAGATTGTAAAAATAATGTTGTTATTAAAAATTCAGTCTCTGAGTTACGGACATTCAGGTGTTCAATTAGAAACTGTTAATCGATTAATTGATTTTTATAATCATGATATTTTACCAGTTGTTTACACACAAGGCTCATTAGGTGCAAGCGGAGATTTATCGCCTTTAGCACATTTGTGTTTGCCTTTAATAAATGAAGGTGAAGTATATTATGATGGATTCCGTCAACCAGCGCATAAAGTATTAGAAAAATTAAACTTATCTCCTATTAAATTAAAATCAAAAGAAGGTTTGGCTTTATTAAACGGAACGCAATTTATGAGTGCTTATGGCGTTTACAACTTAATTCAAGCCGATAAATTAGCCCATTTAGCAAACATTGTTTCAGCCGTTTCTTTAGAAGGATTTGATGGAAGAAAAGAGCCTTTTAATGAATTAATTCATTTGGTGCGACCACATAATGGGCAACTAGCAACTGCGGCTCATATGTTAGAATTATTAGATGATAGTGAAATTATCGCACAACCAAAAAAGCACGTGCAAGACCCGTATTCGTTTAGATGTATTCCGCAAGTTCATGGTGCTTCTAAAGATGTAATTGACCATGTGAAAAAAATATTTACTACCGAAATTAATTCTGTAACAGACAATCCGAATATTTTTGTAGGTGAAGATGAAATTATTTCTGGAGGCAATTTTCACGGGCAACCATTAGCGATGGCATTAGATTATTTAGGAATTGCTTTGGCAGAATTAGGAAGCATTTCGGAAAGAAGAACTTATCAATTAATTTCTGGTTTAAGAGAATTACCTGCGTTTTTAGTCAGTAATCCGGGATTAAATTCAGGATTTATGATTCCACAGTATACAGCGGCTAGTATTGTTAGTCAGAACAAACAATTAGCAACTCCTGCAAGTATTGATAGTATTGTTTCGAGCAACGGACAAGAAGATCACGTAAGTATGGGTGCAAATGCCGCAACAAAAACTTTAAAAATTGTGGAGAATTTAGAGCGTATTTTAGCTATCGAATTATTCAACGCTTCGCAAGCTATAGAATTTAGAAGACCTTTAAAATCAAGTGATTTTATTGAAATGTTTGTAAAAACGTTCAGAGAAGATGTGCCTTTGGTTACAGAAGACAGAATTTTATATTATGATATTGAAAAGTCAATACAGTTTTTGAAGAGTTTTCAAGTGGAAATAAATTAATCCTTATTTCGTTTCGGTCTTTTTACTAATTCTCCTTGACAATTTGGACAAACATTTGCCATTTCTGTAGCGCATGTTTCACAAAATGTACATTCATAACTGCAAATACAAGCTTCTGATTGCAAATTTAAAGAAATAGTGCATTTCTCGCAAGAGGATTTGTATTCCAACGCCATTATTTATTTTTAAGCAAATAAATTAATATCATAGCACCAAAAATAACTTCTAAAACCAATCCAAAACTTATAATAAAAGTGGCGCCTGGGCAATGCATAATTTTGAATAAGGTACCAATGGCTACCACGAAACTGCTGCCAATAATTATAAGTAGTAATTTTTTAAAATTGATTTGCATTTTACTTAAAGTTTTTTTCAATTGCTTTTATCATTTCTCCGGCAATGTCTTTTTGAGTGGCGCCTTCAATTCCTTCTAATCCTGGAGAAGAATTCACTTCAAGCAATAAAGGTCCTTTTGATGAACGAATAATATCTACACCTGCAACTTTTAAATTCATCGCTTTGGTAGCTTTTATCGCAATTCTTTTTTCATCTGCCGTAACTTTAACTATTGAAGCTGTGCCGCCTAAATGAATGTTGGCGCGAAATTCTCCAGGTGCCGCTTCTCTTTGCATGGCAGCCACCACTTTTCCGTCTACTACAAATAAACGTAAATCTTTTCCGTTAGCTTCTTTAATGAATTCTTGAACTAAAATATTAGCATTCAAACTTTTAAAGGCATTAATAACAGATTCCGCAGCTTTTTTTGTTTCGGCTAAGACTACTCCTTTTCCTTGTGTACCTTCAAGTAATTTAACAATTAGTGGTGAACCACCAACCATTTTTATTAAATCGTCTGTATCTAAAGGCGAATTGGCAAATCCTGTAGTTGGAATATCTACTTCGTTGTTTAATAACAATTGAAGTGAAAACAATTTATCTCTAGATTGTGTGATGGCCGCAGCGTTGTTTAAAGCATACACTTTTAGTGCTTCAAATTGTCTGGTGAGTGCACAACCGTAATAGGTCATACTTGGCCGAATACGCGGGATTATAGCATCAAAATCTTTTAAAACCAAACCACCACGATAATGAATTTCAGGATTTGAGGCACTCAATTTCATATAACAATACTTGATGTTTAAAAAATGCATTTCGTGTCCGCGCATTTCACCTGCCTCAATAATGCGTCGGTTGCTATATAAGTCTGGATTACTGGCTAATAAGCCTATTTTCAAACCTTTTTTCTCAGGTTCATTGTAATAATATTCTTTTAAATTTTCTGTTGTTGGTTGTCCTAATTCAAACTTTTTTTCGGGATCAACAATCAATCTTCCTACCATGGCTTCTCTTCCAAGCAGCATCCTGAAACCCATAGAATCTCGATTGGTTAGCGTAACCTCAACTTGCCAATTATGACTGCCTAATCCTACTTCTGTTCGAATTACATATCTTTTTTCTCTAGTTCCGTTAGAACTTTTTACAATTCTTTGGTCAATTAATTGTGCTTCACAATGAATGATAGATTTTGAATTATTTTGGATTGGATTGATATCAAATTTCAACCATTCTTCTCCGTTTTTGTCAAAAGTTTTGATATTTATTGCATGTAATGCGGAAGTTTTAGCTCCTGAATCAACACGGGCTTTTATTGCTGGAATTCCTAATTGAGGAAACGAGCACCATTCTTCACTACCAATTAATGTTTTATCTTGCATTTGTGTGTAATTTAAAAATCGAAAGTACTATTAATTTTTAATTTTAAACGAAATATTATAGTTATTTTTTGGGAAATATATTATCATCTTTTTTTACATCTGCCATCAAATCACTGGAATCAATAATTACTGATTTTACTGCGCCATTTTCAGCATTAGTATCAAAAGTATATCTTGGTATCGCCCAATCCCATCCTGATAAAACGTTTCTTTTTAATTTATATGGATTTGCCTTTTCCCATCGCATTAAAGTATTTGGAATATAAAAATATTCTTTAGTTCCGTTTTCAAATTCAACAATTACATCAATTGGCATAGGCATTCTTCCTTTTCTTTCTAAAACAATGGTATTTTTTTCTACCGATTTAATAGCATAATCAATCGTATTAATAGTTTGTGTCCATTCGTTTAAATACCAATCTAAATTAGCTCCCGAAATTTTCTCAGCAGTTCGCTTAATATCATTTGGTGTTGGATGTGTAAATTTATAATCCGAATAATATTTTTTGATGGTTTTATCCAAATTTTCTTTTCCAATAATATAACCCAATTGAGCTAAAAATATTTCACCTTTACTGTAAGCTCCAATTCCGTATGATTGATTAAAATCATATCTATCCGCGTGAGTAGTTAAAGGTTGTTCTTTAGCTGAATTGGCTAAAAAAACATAGTTTTTATACGAATCCGCAAACGGACTTTCTGGTTCTTTTGGAGGCAATATTTCATTCATAGCTAAATCAGATATGTAAGAAGTAAAGCCTTCATCCATCCAACAATGTTTGGATTCATTTGTGGCTAAAATATGTTGGAACCAACTATGTGCAAATTCGTGAGCTGTTACACCAACTAAACTTTCATAGCTTCTATTTCCAGTAATTAAGGTACACATCGCATATTCCATACCGCCATCTCCACCTTGAATAATAGAATATTGTTTGTACGGATATTTTCCAACGTTTTTGTTGAAATAGGATAATAATTCAGCTGTTTTAGGTTGCAATTTTTTCCAATTCTCTAAATTTTCCTTCTTGTTTTTATAGAAAAAGTGTAATTCCGTTTCGTTTTCACCCATAATTTTATCGTGAATGTATTCTGGATCTGCTCCCCATGCAAAATCATGCACATTTGGTGCAATGAAATGCCAAGTTAACATTTTAGTTTTCTTCGGATAAGCAATAACAACTCCTAAGTCTTCATACCCTTTTCCAATTTCATTTTTATTTTGAAGATAACCCGAGCTTCCGATGGTATAGTCTTTATCAATAGTAATTTTTACGTCGAAATTTCCCCAAACACCATGAAATTCTCTAGAAATATAAGTATCTGCATGCCATCCTTCAAAATCATATTCTGCCATTTTAGGGTACCATTGTGTCATAGAAAGCGCTACATTTTCTTCTGAATTTCTTCCCGATCGACGAATTTGTAAAGGTACTTGCCCATCAAAATCTAGAGTAAAAGTTGAACTTGATTTAGGTAAAATTACTTGAGGCAAAGTAACTTCTAACACAGTTCCTACTACTCTACTTTGTGCTTCAACACCATTTTGTTTGAAATTTGACACTACTAAATATCCAATTTCATTTGGTTTTAATGTGCTAATTTTACTCTCTTTAATTTCTTTATTATCCTTTGTGAATTTTCGCACCATACGTTTGTCTGGATCTGTAATGGTTTGCAACCTAATATCCATTGCACTACCTGGCTGAAAAGCGTTCGGATACAAATGGAAAAACACTTTCTTTAAAGTATCTGGTGAATTATTAGTATAAACCAATTCCTGACTTCCTTTATACTGGTAATTCTTAACATCCATATTCACATTCATTTTATAATCAACATGTTGTTGCCAATATCCTGAATTTGGATTGTGTTGTGCGAAGGAAATTCCTGTTAAAAGAATTAAAAAATGTTTAAATGTATTTTTCATTTGTAACTGTTTAATGTAAAAAGAAAACCACAAAGATAAACGACTACGTATCTCTTTGTGGTTACTGTATGTTTTTGATGTTTTATTTTTTAGTCATTTTTTCAGCTATTAACAAAGCATTGTAAGCATTTACTATTTTTCCAGATTTAGACACTTCAGAAAAGTTAACCTTCTTTTTATCTTCACCTACAGAAATCATATTTCTTAATGATGTACCACTTTCCATAATAATTTGTTTTACTTCTGTAGCTGACAAACTTGGATAATACGAACGCAGCAAAGCAGCTACACCCGCTACATTTGGCGAAGCCATTGAAGTACCTTGCAAATATTCGTAGGTATTTAAAGGAGTGGATGCGTAAATTTTTTCACCAGGTGCAAAAATATCAACATTATTTTTTCCATAATTTGAAAAAGAAGCTACCATTTTAGACCCATAATCTGGAGTAAGTGCGCCAATAATTAAAACGTTATCAGCAAATTCAGGAGAACCATCATACGTGTCATTTGGATATTTATTCGTTACATCTAAATCATATGATTCGTTTCCTGCAGCAATTACTACAAGTACATCTTTAGATGCCGCATATTTTATGGCATCTATAACCCATTCTTTGTTTTGAGAAAAATATTTTCCAAAAGAACCATTGATTACTTTTGCACCATTATCTACTGCATAACGAATTCCTAAAGCAATATCTTTATCGTATTCATCACCATCAGGAACCGCTCGAACTGCCATAATTGAAACAACAGAGCTTGCTACTCCATCGCCACCTTTTTTATTGCCTCTAACTTGAGCTACAATGCCTGCAACATGTGTACCATGTTTTGCTTCTTTTGGCTCTGGACCTACTACATTATTGTTACCGTATTTTGTATCTTTAATATCTTCAGGATTATCGCCAACTATTTTTCTACCATCGTATGCTACATTCAAATTATAATTTAATTGCCCATAAACATGGTCTTTAAAATCAATAATTTCTTTATCAAAATCAGCTTTAGTCATTCCAGTTAAAAACTGAGAAAACATCGCTTTTGCTTGTAACAAACTTTGATCTTTAGTTTCAATTTTTTTAACTTCCTCTAGGGTAAAGTTATCTTTTTTTAGGTGAGATTTAATTAATTTCTCAGCATTTAAAATCATATCTAATTGCTGCTTATCTTTTTGCAGTCCTTTAATTTCTTCTTCTAATTTAGCTTTTGCTCTTTCATAATCAGGTGTGTTTGGCCCTTTTTTTACAATACGAGTCATTTCTAATTGTTCATGAACAGCATCGCCTAAAAAGTTCCAACCATGAATATCATCAACATATTCATTATTATCATCGTCAATATTATTACCAGCAATTTCTTTTGGATTGGTCCAAATAACAGATTTTAAATCTTCGTGATTAATATCCACACCAGAATCTATAATCGCAACAATTACTTTATGAAGTTTTACTCCTTTTAATACTTCTGCATATGCTTTATCCACACTCATACCTGGCACCGTATCTTTCACTAAATCTAAATGACTCCAACGCTGTAAATCTTTTTCTTTTAATGGTGTGGTTTTTAATGGCATTCTATCAATATTTGCAACCGGAGTTGAAATCATTTTGGCCGATCCGCATCCAGATAAAACAAGCGCAATAGCAAGTGATAGGCATAAAGGTTTACATTGAATTTTCATATAAGTATAAATATATTTTTGTTATTAGTACTTTTTTCAAAAGGTTTGTTACAAGTTAAAATTGGATGTTAAAAAATATCTTCAAATCTAAATACTTCTTTTAATCGTACTCCTTTTTCTGTTTTTTCAACAGTGATAATTTGATTATGAGCATCGTGTTCTAAAAACAAATAGTAATTATTTTCTGCAGCTGCATTCATAAATTTTGCTTTTTCATCCAAAGTTAAAAGCGGTCTTGTATCGTATCCCATAACATACGGAATAGGAATATGACCTGCTGTTGCTAATAAATCTGCACAAAAAACAATTGTTTTTCCTTTATAATTAATGTGTGGAAGCATTTGTTTTTCGGTATGTCCATCTGCAAAAAAGATGCCAAAATCTAAATCAGAATTGCTTAAAAAATCACTTTCAGTGTGATTAATAAATTTTAACTGACCGCTTTCTTGCATAGGTAAAATATTTTCATGCAAAAAAGAAGCTTTTTCACGAGAATTAGGTTGGGTTGCCCATTCCCAATGATTTTTATTTGTCCAAAAATTAGCGTTTTTAAACGCCACTTCATAACCTGTTTTATCCTTATTCCAATTTACAGAACCACCACAATGATCAAAATGCAAATGTGTCATAAAAACATCTGTAATATCGTCTTTATGAAATCCGAGTTTCGATAAAGACTTATTCAAACTTTCATGGCCCCAAAGAGAATAATAACCAAAAAACTTATCGGATTGTTTGTTTCCCATTCCGGTATCAATTAAAGTAAGCCTATTTCCATCTTCAATTAGCAAACATCTGGCAGCAATATCAATCAAATTATTGGCATCTGCAGGATTGGTTTTGTTCCAAATAGTCTTAGGAACTACGCCAAACATAGCGCCGCCGTCTAACTTAAAATTCCCTGCTTCAATTGGGTATAATTTCATAAATATTATTTTTTGCCAAATTACAAAATTTTCAATAAAGGAAAACTATGAAAATATAAGTTATAAAAATGTTATCAAACCTTGTAAAAAGTTTTTTATGGTTTATCTTTGCATTATTAATTTAGACAAAATCAAAATAAAGAATACGAAACAAATATAATTAATAACTAAGTTATGATAAAAGTATCTGAATCTGCGAGTAAAAAAATAATCAATATGATGGAAGAAGAAGGTTTTGATGCTACTACTGATTATGTTCGTGTGGGCGTAAAAAGCGGTGGTTGTTCTGGGCTTTCTTATGAGTTAAAATTTGATAAGGAATTAGGTGAAAATGATAAAGTTTTTGAGGATAGCAACGTAAAAATTGCTGTTGAAAAAAAATCGTTTTTGTATTTAGCAGGAACTATATTAGAATTCTCAGGAGGTTTAAACGGAAAAGGGTTTGTTTTTAACAATCCAAATGCACAAAGAACATGTGGGTGCGGGGAAAGTTTTTCGCTTTAAAATAAAGTTATAAGTTAAAATAACAACCAAATTATTAAACTTTTGACTTAAAAATTTCAATAAAAAATGAGTAAATACACAGAAGACGATTTAAAAGTCGAATTAGAAAATAAAGAATACGAATACGGATTTTACACTGAATTAGAATCCGAAACGTTTCCTATTGGTTTAAATGAAGACATTGTGCGTGCGATTTCTAAAAAGAAAAACGAGCCGCAATGGATGACCGATTGGCGTTTGGAAGCATTCGCCGCATGGAAAGAAATGGAAGAACCTGAATGGGCAAATGTTAAGTATAGAAAACCCGATTTTCAAGCCATAGCTTATTATTCGGCACCAAAAAAATCAGATCCAAATAAAACATTAGACGATGTAGATGCGGAATTATTAGAAATGTATAAAAAGTTAGGTATTTCTATTGACGAGCAGAAAAAAATGAATAATGTGGCAATGGATATTGTAGTAGATTCTGTTTCAGTAGCCACTACATTCAAAAAAACATTAGGCGAAAAAGGGATTATTTTTTGCCCTATTTCCGATGCTATTCAGGAACATCCTGAATTAGTTAAGAAATATTTAGGAACTATTGTGCCGCAAAAAGATAATTTTTATGCCGCTTTAAATTCAGCCGTTTTCTCTGATGGAAGTTTTTGTTATATTCCAAAAGGCGTGAAATGTCCGATGGAATTGTCGACTTATTTTAGAATCAATCAAGGTGGAACGGGACAGTTTGAAAGAACCTTATTAATTGCTGATGAAGGTAGTTATGTATCTTACCTAGAGGGCTGTACGGCTCCAAGTCGTGATGAAAATCAATTGCACGCTGCAGTTGTAGAATTAATTGCTTTAGATGATGCCGAAATAAAATATTCTACTGTTCAAAACTGGTATCCTGGAAATAAAGAGGGAAAAGGTGGTGTTTTTAATTTTGTAACCAAAAGAGGTTTGTGTGAAAAAAATGCAAAAATATCTTGGACACAAGTTGAAACAGGTTCTGCCGTAACTTGGAAATATCCATCTTGCATTTTAAAAGGTGATAATTCTATTGGTGAATTCTACTCTATAGCTGTTACAAATAATTTTCAGCAAGCGGATACGGGAACAAAAATGATTCATTTAGGTAAAAATACCAAATCAACCATTATTTCAAAAGGAATTTCAGCTGGAAAATCGCAAAATAGTTACCGTGGATTGGTTCAAATAAGTAAAAACGCTGATAATGCCCGAAACTTTTCACAATGTGATAGTTTACTTATGGGTAATAATTGCGGTGCACATACATTTCCTTATATAGAAAGTAAAAATACCAGTGCAAAAATAGAACACGAAGCCACCACATCTAAAATCGGAGAAGATCAAGTCTTTTATTGCAACCAAAGAGGTATTCCAACTGAAAAAGCAATTGCTTTAATTGTAAATGGTTTCAGTAAAGAAGTCTTGAATAAATTACCAATGGAATTTGCTGTGGAAGCTCAAAAATTATTGGAAATAAGTTTAGAAGGATCAGTAGGATAATCAAATATAAATCAGAATAAAAACACATTTATACAATGTTACAAATTAAAAACTTACACGCTTCAGTAGAAGACAAAGAAATATTAAAAGGAATTAATTTAGAAGTAAAAGCCGGAGAAGTTCATGCTATTATGGGTCCAAATGGTGCAGGAAAAAGTACACTTTCCTCCATAATTGCTGGAAACGAAAACTATAACGTAACTGCTGGTGAAATTTTATTAGAAGGTGAAAATATCTCCGAATTAGCTCCCGAAGAACGTGCACATAAAGGCGTTTTCTTATCTTTTCAGTATCCGGTAGAAATACCTGGTGTTTCTGTAACTAATTTTATGAAAACGGCTATTAACGAATCGCGCAAAGCACGTGGACAAGAAGATATGCCTGCCAATGAAATGCTGAAATTAATCCGTGAAAAATCAGAATTATTAGAAATTGATAGAAAATTTTTATCTCGATCTTTAAATGAAGGTTTTTCTGGTGGAGAAAAAAAACGAAATGAAATTTTTCAAATGGCTATGTTGGAACCTAAATTAGCTATTCTTGATGAAGCAGATTCTGGTTTAGATATCGATGCCTTACGAATTGTTGCCAACGGTGTAAACAAACTAAAAAACAAAAACAATGCTGTTTTAGTAATCACGCATTACCAACGTTTATTAGATTACATTATTCCTGATTTTGTTCATGTTTTAATGGATGGGAAAATTGTAAAATCAGGAGACGCATCTTTAGCGCTAGAATTAGAAGAAAAAGGGTACGATTGGATTAAAAACGAAAAAGTCGAAAGTCAAAAGTCGTAAAGTCAACAAAAATGGAATTAAAAGAAAAAATACTAGCGTCATTTATGGCCTTTGAAGATAAAATTGTTGATGTAAATAATGAGTTACACGACATTAGAACTTCAGCTATAAAAAACTTTGAAGATAAAGGTTTCCCTTCCAAAAAGGAGGAGGCATGGAAATACACTTCGTTAAATGCCATTTTAAAAAATGATTTTAGTGTATTTGCAAAAAATGACAATACGGTAGAATTTGCAGATGTAAAAAAATACTTTTTAAATGAAGTTGATACATATAAAGTTGTATTTATTGACGGGAAATTTAGTTCTTACTTATCTTCAACTACTCATGATGGTTTAGATGTTTGTTTAATGTCATCGGCGTTAACCAAACCAAAATATAAAATGTATATTGACCAATATTTCAACAAAATTGCGAACATAGAAGATAGTTTAACTTCATTAAACACTGCTTTTTCTCAAGAAGGCGCATATGTAAATATTCCTAAAAGCAAAGTGGTTGACAAACCTATTGAAATTTTATATTTTTCAACTGGCTCAGAAGCAGCGTTAATGACACAACCTCGAAATTTAATAATTGTAGGCGAAAATGCACATGTTCAAATTGTAGAACGCCATCAGAGTTTGAATAGCAATCCGGTTTTAACAAATTCGGTAACAGAAATATTTGCTCAAAAACACGCTATAGTAGATTATTATAAAGTTCAAAATGATATACAAACTGCAAATTTAATTGACAATTCGTACATTGCTCAAAAACAAGACAGTCATGTTTCGGTTCATACTTTCTCTTTTGGAGGAAACATTACTAGAAATAATTTAAATTTCTATCACCAAGGAGAACATATTGATTCTACTTTAAAAGGAATTACTATTATTGGCGACAAACAACATGTTGACCATTCTACTTTAGTGCAACACGCTACACCAAATTGTGAAAGCCATCAAAACTATAAAACCATTTTGGATGGAAATGCCACTGGTGTTTTTAATGGGAAAATTTTCGTAGAAAAAGAAGCGCAAAAAACAAATGCTTTTCAGCAAAATAATAATATTTTATTAAGTGATAAAGCAACTATTAATGCTAAACCCCAATTGGAAATTTTTGCAGATGATGTAAAATGCTCACATGGATGCACTATTGGACAGTTAGATGAAAGTGCCATGTTTTATATGCAACAACGTGGAATTGGAAAAAAAGAAGCCAAAGCATTATTGATGTACGCGTTTACAAGTGAAGTTACAAATAGTGTAAAAATACCAGAACTAAGAAATAAAATTGCTCGAATTATAGCCGACAAATTAGGCGTAAATATGGGATTTGATTTGTAAAAAACAAAGCGCAAAAAAAGCAGTTTCAAAATAATGAAACTGCTTTTTTTTACTCTTTTCTATATTTTTTAGTAATTTCAAAAACGTGCTCTAAAATTTTAGTATCTTCTTCTGAAAATTCAACATTTCTTCTTGCCATGACTATTTTAGCGGTTTCAAAAGCTTTATTAGTTAAGTAGGTTGAAAAACCACTTGCCCCACCCCAACTAAAACTTGGTACAAAATTTCTTGGAAATCCGGCTCCAAAAATATTGGTACTTACGCCAATTACAGTTCCAGTATTAAACATGGTGTTAATTCCGCATTTGCTGTGATCGCCCATCATTAAACCGCAGAATTGCAAACCAGTTTTAGCAAAATTTTCTGTTTCGTAGCTCCACAATTTTACTTCCTCGTAATTGTTTTTCAGGTTACTGTTGTTACTATCTGCTCCCATATTACACCATTCGCCTAAAACAGCATTTCCTAAAAATCCATCGTGTCCTTTATTAGAATACCCAAACAAAACTGAATTATTCACTTCGCCACCAATTACAGAATGCGGTCCAACTGTAGTAGCGCCATATACTTTTGTAGCTAATTTCACCCTACCCGACTCACACAAAGCAAAAGGACCTCGAATAACAGAACCTTCCATTATTTCAGCATTTTTACCTATATAAATAGGACCTGTTGATGCGTTTAAGGTAACAAAATCTAATTTCGCGCCTTCTTCTATAAAAATATTTTCTGGGGATAATACGTTTACCGATTTAGGAATCGGTTGTGAATATCGGTCTTCCGTTAACAACTCGAAATCTTCGCGTAATGCAACATCATTTTTTTGAAAAATATCCCAAGTGTTTTCAATTTTAATGCAGTCGTTTGAAAATTCAAGTACTTCGAAAGAATCAAAA
>NSHO01000002.1 GCA_002737105.1 Flavobacteriales bacterium
TTTGGTGTATTGTTAATTGGCGTTATTATTACGTGGTTGAGTACTTATTTTGCAACCACTCGTTTCTTAAATTTAAGAACGGACGATTTGTATTAATCAAGTAAAAAGTAAATAGCATTTTTATAAAAAAATTATGAAAGAAAATATAAAAAAAGCAGAATTTTTATTCGGAACAAACAATTACAAAATATTAATTATTGGATTAGTTGTGATAGCTGTAGGTTTCATTTTAATGAGCGGCGGGGCTAACGAAAATCCTAATGTTTTCAATGAAGACGTTTATAGTTTCAGAAGAATAAGATTGGCGCCAACAGTTGTTTTAATCGGTTTCGGAATTACAATTTATTCTATTTTAGTGAAGAGTAAAAAGTAATTAGTAAATAGTTTAATTTATCTCACTAATCACTTTTTACTAATCACTATCAAATGGATTTACTACAAGCTATTATTATTGCTATAATTGAAGGCATAACAGAATATTTGCCGGTTTCTTCTACAGGACATATGATTTTTGCCAGTTCTTATTTCGGAATTGAAAAAGAAGAATTTGTAAAATTATTTCAAGTTTCTATACAATTTGGAGCCATTTTAGCAGTCGTAGTTTTGTATTGGAAAAAGTTTTTCGATTTCTCGAAATGGCAATTCTTCATCAAATTAGCTTGCGCAGTTGTTCCCGCTTTAGTTTTAGGAAAATTATTTGATGATAAAATCGAAGCCGTTTTAGAACATCCAACACCTATTGCAGTTGTGCTAATTATCGGAGGAATTATTTTACTATTCGTAGATAGATTTTTCAAAAATCCAACTATTTATAAAGAAGAAGATATTACCATAAAAAAAGCGGTTGTAATAGGTTTTTGGCAATGTTTGGCCATGATGCCTGGCACAAGTAGAAGTGCAGCAAGTATCATTGGAGGTATGCAACAAGGACTAAGTCGACAAGCAGCAGCTGAATTTTCTTTCTTTTTAGCGGTGCCAACAATGTTAGCGGTTACTTGTTATTCGGGGTTTTTGAAAACCTATGATAAAAGTGGTTTAAAAGGTTTCGAATTAATTCTGAAAACAGAAGACAATACTAAAATGTTTATAATTGGAAATTTAGTTGCGTTTGTTGTAGCGGTTTTAGCTATTAAGTTTTTCATTGAAATCATTAAAAAATACGGATTTAAACCTTGGGGTTGGTACAGAATTATTGCTGGAATGCTATTGTTAGCGTACTTTAATTTTTACAAATAATGAAAGCAGAAGACTACCAAGAAGGACAAATTTTACTAATTGATAAACCACTAAAATGGTCGTCTTTTCAAGCTGTAAATAAATTAAAATTCGGATTAATAAAGGAATTAAAATTACCCAAAAAATTCAAAATTGGTCACGCCGGCACATTAGATCCATTGGCTTCTGGTTTATTACTAATTTGTACAGGAAAATTCACAAAAAGGATTGAAGAATTACAAGGTCAAGCTAAAGAATATACTGGAACTATTACGGTAGGAGCAACAACACCTTCTTATGATTTAGAAACAGAAATTAACGCCACT
This sequence comes from Flavobacteriales bacterium, assembly GCA_002737105.1. Next base: position 1,542 of record NSHO01000002.1, read on the forward strand.
TTTCCAACAGAACATATTACAGAAACATTAATTTACGAAACTTTACCGCAATTTATTGGTGAAATAGATCAAAAACCACCTGTTTTTTCAGCCATCAAAAAAGACGGAAAACGTTTGTACGAATCCGCTCGTGCTGGTATAGAAGTGGAAATAAAAACCAGAAAAGTAATAGTTTCCGAATTTGAAATTACCAGAATTGCCATACCCGAAATAGATTTCAGAATTGTATGCAGCAAAGGAACGTACATTCGCTCCATAGCTTACGATTTTGGTGTTGCATTAAATTCAGGGGGACATTTAACCGCGCTTCGCAGAACAAAAATCGGTGATTATTCAGTAGAAAATGCTGTAGAACCTGAAGCTTTTATTGAAGGATTGCAACAATCTCCTTCATACTAGAAATTCCCTTATCGTTTAAATACCATTTTTGTAGTGCAATTTTTGCAGTTTCATCAACAATTCCATGGTTTGCTTTGTAATTTATAATTAAGTTTTTTGCTGCTTCTGGTCGAGGTCCCCAATGATTAATAAGATTTGAGTTTTCATCTAAAAGTAATAATTTCGGAATTGATTTTGCACCATTGGTTAAAAACTGGTTCATCAAGACTTCGTTTTCATCACGTAACACTATTTTCAACTCAATTTTTTCAGAAGCTTCAGACATTAATTTTATAATTGGTAAAATCTGAGCTGCATCGCCACACCAACCTTCTGAAATTATTAACCAAGTTTGTTTTGATGTTATATTTTGTAATGTTTTTTCTACTTCGACATCTAATTTTATTGTTTTTTCTAACCGTTTCATTCGTATTTCATTCAATTCCGAATAGTGTAATAGATCCGCGCTTTGTTCATTTCCTGTCGATTTTCCTTCGCTAATTAATTTCGAAACAATAATTCGATATTCAGAATAAGAATGACTATTTTGTAAAGCAGATTGGATGATAGATACCATAACTGGGAAATTATTTTTACAAATTTAAAAATAAATAATGATCAATTGTAAACAAAAAGTTAAATAGAAATGTTGTTTCTAAATTAAATTGTTTTTTTGATAGCAGATAATAATTATATTTGCAACACTAAAAACATCACCATGAGTTACAAAAGAATCCTTCTTAAATTAAGCGGAGAAGCCTTAATGGGCGAAAGACAGTACGGAATTGATCCGAAAACTTTAGCAGATTACGCTTCAGAAATCAAACAAATTCACGATCAAGGTGTAGAAATCGCCATTGTTATTGGTGGTGGAAATATTTTTAGAGGTGTTTCTGGCGCAAGTAACGGTATGGATAGAGTGCAAGGAGATTATATGGGAATGTTAGCCACGGTTATTAACGGAATGGCGCTTCAAGGCGCATTAGAAGATGCGGGAATGCAAACCCGTTTGCAAACGGCATTAAAAATTGAAGCTATTGCAGAACCATATATAAAAAGAAGAGCTACAAGACACTTAGAAAAAGGCAGAATTGTAATTTTTGGCGCCGGAACTGGAAATCCATATTTTACAACAGATACAGCAGCAGTTTTAAGAGGAATTGAAGTAGGTTGTGATGTAATTTTAAAAGGAACACGTGTAGATGGAGTATATTCAGCAGATCCTGAAAAAGATGCGAGTGCTGTAAAATATGACACCATTACTTTTGATGATGTTTTAGCCAAAGGATTAAATGTAATGGATACTACAGCTTTCACTTTAAGCCAGGAAAATAAATTGCCAATTATTGTTTTCGATATGAACAAAAAAGGAAATTTACTTAAAATCTGTAACGGAGAAACAGTTGGAACAACAGTGACAATTTAATTACGAATTTAGATTTACGATTTACGGAATTGGAATTTATTATGTTGGAATTTTAAAACAAATAAAATGACAGAAGAAATTAATTTTATTATTGATAGCGCAAAAGAGTCAATGAATGGATCTGTAGCGCATTTAGAAAAAGAATTTTTAAACATTAGAGCAGGAAAAGCATCTCCGCAAATGTTAGGTAGTGTTTTTGTAGATTATTATGGGGCACAAACGGCATTGGCTCAAGTGGCAAATGTTGTGGCTGCTGACGCCAGAACTTTAACCGTAACGCCTTGGGAAAAAGCGATGTTGCAACCTATTGAAAAAGCAATTATGATTGCTAATTTAGGGTTAAACCCGATGAATAATGGGGATAATATTATCATAAGTATTCCCGCTTTAACAGAAGACAGAAGACGCGAATTAGTAAAACAAGCCAAAGCAGAAGCAGAAGATGCCAAAGTAGGCATCAGAAACGCCAGAAAAGACGCCAATAGCGACATCAAAAAAGAAGAGAAAGACGGCACATCTGAAGATATTTGTAAAATTGCTGAAGATTCAGTGCAAAAATTAACGGATGCTTTTATTAAGAAAATTGATGAGGTTTTTACAGCAAAAGAAGCTGAAATTATGAAAGTTTAAGTTTTTTTAGAAAATAGAGAATAGAAAATAGAAACCCTGCAAATATTATTTTTGCAGGGTTTTTTTGTTTTTTGTCATTCTGAACTTGTTTCAGAATCTTTTTGATTCGATATTTAGGAATCTGAAACAAGTTCAGATTGACAAATTTAATGAGATTTTTTAGGTTACATTTTTCCAATCAAAGTTTTCAAATACACTTTCATATCTAAAAACTCAAAATCAATTGTGTTTTTTATTTTGCTATTGTCATGCGTTTCTAAATTATATAAAGCGTTTATGTTAGCTTTTGTAAGCATTCTTTTTCTGAAAAATAGCGCAGAAAAAATAAATTCAAAAATTCTAATTATTTGCAATTGCCACTTCTTTATTTCAATTTTTGGGGTTTTTACTTTTTTGCCATTCTTAACTTGGTTCAGAATCTCTGCAATGCTATCAAATAATTCTTTGTAAGTTACATCTTCGGCAACTAAAATAAAGCGTTCGCCTGAAATATTGCTTTTCATCAGAGTTGTAATCGCTTTTATGACATCGTCTACAGCTACAATTCCAAGCTTACCCAAAGTGTAAAATAATTGTCCGTTTTTGATATTTTTGATAAATAAAGAACTGCCTTCTGTTGGAAATCCATTCCCAAAAATTACACCCGGATTGACAATTACAACGTCCAATCCTTCATGAAAACCACGCCAAACTTCCATTTCTGCACCAAATTTTGAAATAGAATAATCGCTTCTTACAACTTCGGTGTTTCTTTCTGTTTCTTCATTTATTGATAAATTGTGTTCCGTTCCGTTTCCTAATGCTGAAATAGAACTCACATAGCACAGTTTTTTCACATCAGAAGTTAAACTGCAATTCACCACATTTGCTGTTCCAACAATATTATTCCGATAGAGTTTGTCCTCATCTTTTGGATTAAATGAAACTAATGCGGCACAATGATATACATAAGAAATATCAGCAAAAGCAGTTTCAAGTGCAGGAATATCTAAAATATCGGCTTTAACCCAATCAATTTTCTCAAATTCAAGAAGCTTGTTTTCTTTTTCAAATAAATTTTTAATGTGTTGTAGTTTTTTCTCCGATCTATATATTGCACGAATGGCATTCTCTTCTTGAGAAAGTTGCAATAATAAATGAAAACCAACTAAACCTGTTCCGCCTGTAATTAATATCATTTTGTAAAATTAGTGAAAAATTGAAAAAATAAGTAGCTTCTAATAAAGAAAAAACCAGTATAAATAATCTAAAATTCGCATTTCTAAAACTCAAAAATTCGCACTATATTTGCAGTATAAATGAATTTTACGAAAAATTATGAAGCACATCAGAATTATAGATTTATTAGAAAACACAAAAACGTTACAAGAAGTCAATGCTAAAGGTTGGGTAAGAACTTTTAGAAACAATCAGTTTGTTGCGTTAAATGATGGTTCAACACTTAATAATATTCAGTGTGTGGTTGATTTTGAAAATACACCTGAAGAAACGCTAAAACGCATCACAACTGGTGCAGCTATTTCTGTAACAGGACTTTTAATAGAAAGTCAAGGCGCAGGACAAAAAGTAGAAATTCAAGTAACTAAACTAGAAATTCTAGGGGATTCTGATGCTGAAAAATTCCCAATACAACCCAAAAATAAACCAAGTTTAGACTTTTTAAGAGAAAATGCACACTTGCGTACCAGAACTAATATGTTTGGTGCCATTATGCGAGTGCGTTCTACATTGTCTTTTGCAGTGCATAAATATTTTCAAGAAAAAGGTTTTGTGTATGTAAATACACCAATTATTACAGGTTCTGATGCGGAAGGTGCTGGAGAAATGTTTCAAGTTTCGGCATTGCCTTTTGACAATACACCAAGAAAAGAAGACGGAAAAGTAAACTATAAAGAAGATTTTTTCGGTAAACAAACCAATCTTACGGTTTCTGGGCAATTAGAAGCAGAAACGTATGCGATGTCTTTAGGTCAAGTGTATACTTTCGGACCTACTTTTCGTGCGGAGAATTCAAATACATCGCGTCATTTGGCTGAATTTTGGATGATTGAACCAGAAGTAGCGTTCAATGATTTGGCTGCGAATATGGATTTGGCTGAAGATTTTATTCAAAATGTAATTAAATATACGTTAGATAAATGTCCTGAAGATTTAAAATTTTTAGAAAATCGTTTAATTGAAGAAGAAAAGAACAAACCACAAGCGGAACGTAGTGAAATGGCTTTGTTGGAAAAATTAAATTTTGTTTTAGAGAATAATTTCAAACGTGTTTCATATACCGAAGCTATTGATATTCTTAAAAATTCGAAACCAAATAAAAATAAAAAATTCCAATATTTAATAGACGAGTGGGGTGCCGATTTACAATCAGAACACGAACGTTTCTTGGTAGAAAAACATTTCAAATGTCCAGTAATTTTGTTTGATTATCCAGCCAAAATTAAAGCATTTTATATGCGATTAAATGACGGAACCGAACCCGGAAAAGAAACCGTAAGAGCCATGGATATTTTGTTTCCGGGCATTGGAGAAATCGTTGGAGGCTCACAACGTGAAGAACGTTTAGACGTTTTAGTCGAAAAAATGAAAGCATTAGATATCGATGAAGAAGAATTATGGTGGTATTTAGATACCAGAAGATTCGGTTCAGCCGTGCATTCAGGTTTCGGATTAGGTTTTGAAAGATTGGTATTGTTTGTTACAGGTATGACTAACATTCGCGACGTAATTCCGTTCCCAAGAACGCCTGATAATGCAGAGTTTTAGAAAGTAGGTTCGATGTTTAGTTGTTTAGTTGTTTAGCAGGTTTTTCAACGACTTAACAAATAAACGATTAAACACATAAACCAAAAAGACAATATGCTTAAACACAGTTTAAATTTCAAATTATCGCAAAAATTATCGCCTCAACAAATTCAGTTGATGAAGTTAATTCAATTGCCTACGCAAGCTTTTGAGCAACGTTTGCAAGAGGAAATGGTTGAAAATCCTGCATTAGAAGGAAGTTTAGACGACAATACAGAATCTTTAGAGGATTATAATGACACTTCAAATGATGAAGACAGTTATGACGATTACGACAACGACCAAATTGATACTGGCGACATTAATATTGATGAATATTTAAGCAATGACGATACGCCAGATTATAAATATCAAAGTAATAATTATAGCGACGACGATGAAGACCGAACGCTGCCTATGGCTGCACAAATTAGTTTTCATCAAGATTTAATAAACCAATTAAACACTTTTATACTTTCAGAAAACGACAGAGAAATTGCTGAATTTTTGGTTGGAAGTATTGAAGATTCTGGTTATATCAGAAGAACCATTCAGGATATTGTTGATGATATGGCTTTTACGCAAGGCGTTTACACCGATGAAAAAACGGTTGAAAAAGTCTTGCACATTGTACAACAACTAGAACCTTCTGGGGTAGGCGCTAGAGATTTACAAGAATGTTTATTGATTCAATTAAAACACAAAACCCCAACGGAATCGGTTAATTTAGCAATTACATTAATCGACAAACAATTTGATGCGTTTACCAAAAAACATTATGATAAATTACTGCAAAAATTTGATTGTTCTAAAGAGCACCTAAAAAAAGCCATTGAAGAAATAGAAAAATTAAACCCAAAACCGGGTGGAAGTTATGATAGCAATAGCAGAATTGTAGAACATGTAGTGCCAGATTTTACCATTCGTATTGTAGATGGCGAATTAGAATTACTTTTGAACGGCAGAAACGCGCCAGAATTACATGTGTCAAAAGACTATCAAGAAATGTTACAAACGTATAAAGTTTCCAACGATAAATCTAATTCACAGAAAGATGCAGTGCAATTTATCAAACAAAAATTAGATTCTGCCAAATGGTTCATTGATGCCATCAAACAGCGTCAAGAAACCTTGTTTGTAACCATGAACGCCATAATGTATTTTCAACAAGAATACTTTTTAGAAGGCGAAGAATCAAAACTAAAACCAATGATTCTAAAGGATATTGCTGAAATGATTGGTTTAGATATTTCAACTATTTCACGAGTAGCGAATAGTAAATATGTTGATACACCATACGGAACAAAATTAATTAAAGAATTCTTTTCTGAAGCAATGAAAAACGATCAAGGAGAAGACGTTTCTACCATTGAAATCAAAAATATTTTAGAACGTGTTATTGCAGAAGAAGACAAAAGCAAGCCTTTGCCAGATGAGGATCTAGCAGCTATTTTGAAAGAAAAAGGATTTCCTATTGCAAGAAGGACTATTGCCAAATACCGAGAACAATTAGATATTCCGGTAGCCAGATTGAGAAAAAAAATGTAACTTTTTCAAAACTTTTAAATCTGTTTCAATTGTTTGTAAAATATCTTTTAAAACCGTTTTCTTATATTTTTCATCCGATATTTATATCAATTTACGGAGCAATATTATATTTTTTGTTTACAGCAAACACCAATTATTTGTCCGAAATATATTTGTCATGTATTCAAATTTTTATTCTTACGGTTCTTTTACCCATAAGTTTTTATTCACTATTAAAAGTATTTAAAAAAATACAATCATTCACAGAAGCCACTCTTGAAGAAAGAAGATTACCAATTTTTATTCAATTAGTTTTGGTGTATTTATTATTAAAATTCACGCTTTTAGAAACACATTTCCCAGAATTATTTAAGTTTTTTCAGGCTGGATTTATAAGTGCTTTTTTAGTTTTTATTTCTGTAATGTTAAGGTTTAAAGCAAGTTTGCATATGATAGGTTGTACTTCTTTGGCTGTTTTTGTGTTGATGTTTACCAGTTATTTAGCAATACCAGCACTTAATACTATAGCTTATTTACTACTTTGTATGGGTTTTGTAGCCTCATCAAGATTATATATGAAGGCTCATACACCAATAGAGTTGATTGTAGGAATAGTTATAGGAGGTTTACCCCAAATTTTGGTTTGGTTTTACAATATATAAAAGATAAACCCAACATTAAAATTACTCATTTTAGAACCTTCTTTAAAAATTGGATTTATACCATAATAAATGTATGGGTTCCAGGTATTAAAACCAACAGAAACATAGGCGCCGTATTGCAAACGATTTATTTCATCTAAAATAGATTCTTTCGTATTTTCTGTTGTGGACTCTAATTTTGAATTAAACACATAACTTGTTTTAAATCCAGTGTAAATTCTCCAAAAACTGTGACTATTTGGGGTAGCATTTCGCCATCTGATTTCTAAAGGAAAATCAATACTGTGTGATGAAATTATAGTTCGGATGTTTTCAGACGTGTTGTTTTCAGTAGCGCCAACAATTTCTACAGAATTTATAAACTGTTTGATATTATTGTACGAATAACCAATACCTGGAGCAATAGCCCAATGCCTGTTTTTTGAAATGGGAAAATCTCTCAAAAATCCAAAAGTAATTCCTGGAGAAAATGAAAATTGCTTAAAGCCATCTGGCCGATTTTGTATTAAATTATAACTTAAAGAGGCGTAAAATTGATCTTCTCTGTAAAGCGAATCTATTTCAATTGGTTTTATTTCTTGTGAGAAACAAAAAAAGGGAATCCATAAAAAAAATAATATTTTCATGTGTAAAAGTAATTGTTCTTTAAGTTTCTAAAACCAAAATAGTTTAGCAGAGAGGAAGGGATTCGAACCCTCGATATGTTGCCATATACACGCTTTCCAAGCGTGCGCCTTCAGCCACTCGGCCACCTCTCTAGTTTTAATCGGTCATTTCGCCTCGTAAAGGGGTTTCAAAAATAGTCTTAAAAACCGAGCTAGCCACGTTTTGGCCTAACAAATACATTAATTTTGTTATTGCTGCTTCAGTTGTGATATTTTTTCCAGAAATTAAACCAATTTTTTTTAATCTTGTGCTGGTTTCATAAGCGCCCATTAAAACCCCTCCTCCACTACATTGTGTTACATTAATAATATGAATTCCACGTTGTATGGCGTTTTCAATTTCATCAATAAACCAATTTTCCATTGGTGCATTTCCTGAGCCATAGGTTTCTAAAACGACACCTTTTAAATTTGGAGTATGCAAAATAGCGTTTAAAATGGTTGTGTTAATACCAGGAAATAATTTTAAAATTAATACATTATTATCAAAATTAGTATTGACTTTTAATTTATTGGATTTTTTTTGTTTTAATAAAACTTCGTTGTTTATGTTTAAATGCACGCCCGACTCTACAAGTTCAGGAAAATTTGGCGATGTAAAAGCGTTAAAATGTTCGGCACTTATTTTTGTAGTTCGGTTTCCTCTATATAATTTATACTCGAAATAAAGCGAGACTTCCTGAATAACAGGTTGGCCTTTTTCTTGCAAAGAAGCAATTTGAATGGCGGTAATAAGATTTTCTTTTGCATCTGTACGCAAATCGCCTATTGGTAATTGCGAGCCCGTAAAAACAATTGGTTTATGTAAATTTTCAAACATAAAACTTAATGCTGATGCGCTGTAAGACATAGTATCCGAACCATGAAGCACAACAAAACCATCAAATTTTTCGTAATTTTCTTCAATAATTGTAGCGGTCTTTTGCCAATCTGAAATTTGCATATTGGACGAATCAATTGGTTTTTCAAATGAAACAGTTTCAATATTGCAATCCAATAATTTAAGTTCTGGAATACCGTTTAACAATTTTTTGAAATCGAAAGCCTTTAGTACTCCAGAATCAGCGTCTTTAATCATACCGATAGTGCCGCCAGTATAAATTAATAGGATATTTGCCTTTTGATTTGGTTTCAATTTATTCGTATTTTAATTTATTAATTACGGGATTAGCATACATGGCTAAAAAACTTTCTTTCATTTTATTGTCATCTGCATTTATTCTTAACTCTAATCTACGCTCAAATAGTTGCTTTTCTTTTTCTGTATAATTATCTGCATACTTAATTGTTTCATGAAGTAAATCGTATGCAATATAATTTGTAGGCCAAAGTTTGTAGAACTGCAAAATAGAATCGTCAATAACTTGTGCTAAAGCCGACATTTGCTTGTTTGTATTAGTTGTTTCTTCAGAAATCAAATCTAATTCTTGATCTAAAACATCACCAATATGAATGTGAATTCGTTTTTTTTGTCCAATAATTCCGCTTAAAAGGGTAATAAAATCTTCATTTTTTTCTTTGGTATAAATTTCATCGTTTGCTTCAGCCATTAACTGAGGAATTTTTAAAGCATCAGTTGGGTCATATTCGTAGGAAATAGATACAGGAACAATTTTTATCTTTTTAAAGAAATCCATATTGTTTTTTTCATCAGAAGCCATAGCAATCATTTTCAAAACACCAGAATGCGTGGCGTCATTTCCGTCCTTAGTTCTGCCTTCACGATGCGCAATCCATACCGAACGATTTTCTTTCGATACCAATCGATACATGTATTCTGATAGTAATTTAGAGCTTTCTAATAATTCTCGTGGCGATAGATTTCTTTGCACTAAAAAATTTCTATTCAGTTTGGAAAGCATCAGTAAAAAATCTTTTTTAACTAAATTATCTCCAATAGCAGAGGCAGTCATTACCAAGCCATGTTCGTGTAAGCATACGTTTAACAAACAGGTGTCTAAAATAATATCTCTATGGTTTGATATAAAAAAATAAGATGTATTTGGCTCCAATTTTTCAAATCCAGATGTGGTTAGTCCGTCAGAACTTTTTTCTAATATTTTTTTTATGGCGTGGTACGCAAAATTAATTTGAAAATCTCTTATAGAATGTGTACGAAGCAATTGCTCTTTCCAGACTGATTCCTCAGTATTTGGATACGCAAAATCCACCAATGCTTTCATCATAGGATGATGCAGAGAAGCACGAATAGCATCGTTTACTTCTGCATCATAAAAAGGACGTATTTTATCAAATTTCGACATACTTTATTTTAAGCTACAAAAAAACGAAAAAAATAGGAATTATACGTTAACAAATTTTAAAAACCGAAGACATCTTTACTGTTTTGTGTGGTAATTGCCGCTATATCTTCAATTGGCAACTCATAAATTTCTGATAATTTTTCAGCTATTAATTTAATATAACTGCTTTCGTTGCGTTTGCCTCTGTAAGGAATAGGTGCTAAATAAGGCGCATCGGTTTCTAAAACAATATGTTTAAGGTCAATTTCATTTAAAAATTGATTAATTTTTCCATTTTTAAATGTTGCCACACCGCCAATTCCTAATTTCATCCCGCAAGAAATGGCTTGCTTAGCTTGGTTGAAATTGCCAGTAAAACAATGGAAAATTCCCCATAATTCAGCCGACTTTTCTTGTTCTAAAATTTCAAGTACTTCATTAAAAGCGTCTCTGCAATGAATATTTATGGGTAATTTGTATTGTTTGGCGAGTTGAATTTGCTTTAAAAAAACGGCTTGTTGTTGTTTTAAAAACGATTTTTCCCAAAACAAATCGATGCCAATTTCGCCAATTGCTGCAAATTTTCTTCTGGCTAATTCGGTAATTATATGCGCCAATTCCTCTTCGTAATTTTCTTTTACATAACAAGGATGTAGCCCCATCATTAAAAACACATTTTCTGGATATTGTGCTTCTAAAGCATACATTTTCTGAGTATAACTACTATCTATTGATGGCACAAAAAGTCTAGAAACGCCTGAATCAATAGCGCTTTGAATCATTTTTTCTCTATCTTCATCAAATTCTTCAGAATATAAATGGGTATGTGTATCTGTTAAAATCATTTTATTTTTTTAATAAACCATTAAATTACAGCCTCTTATGTCAGAATTGTCAAATCTTCCTAATACTTCAAAAGTCATATTGTGGTGTTTTTTTCCTAAATCTTGTGTAGCAATAAACGAGCAGGAATTAATATTCGCCAAATCAATCACATTGATGCCACCTGTTTTTCCGTTTTCAACATATTGAAACGCGTCTTCCGTATCTCTTATCAGCACATCCATCCATAAAGGACATTCAAAAATCCCTTTTCCTAAAGAGTAAGCTTGAGATAATAATTCGGTCATTCCGTATTCAGAATGTATGGTGTTTAATCCAAATCCTTCGCAAAGTGTTTGGTGTAACTCTTCTCGTATGATTTCTTTTCGTTTGCCTTTCATGCCACCAGTTTCCATTATGATAGTGTTTTTTAAATTGAATTTTTTGTATTCAATTAGATCTAATAAAGCATAAGTAACCCCAATTAATAACACATTTTGACCTTCATTTTCAAGTTCAATAATTTTATTAGCAAGTTGTTCCAGATTATTTAGATAAAATCCACTGTCTTTATGATTACTTTTAGTAATCAAATCGTTAACCATATAAATTAGCGAGGAACCGTCTCTTTCCAAATAGGATGGAAGTAAAGCCAAAACACAATATTCCTGAATATTTCCATAAAACTGAGTGAAAGCAACGGCATAGCTGTTTTCGTAGATTGAAATATCTGTAACAAAATGCTGGCTAGTAATAGCACCTGTTGTACCGCTACTAGTAAAAACAGTTTGAACTTGGTCTAAATTCGAGACTATAGTTTGCGATTTAAAAAACTGTATGGGCAAAAACGGAATGGCATTTATTTGCTTGACATTACTTGTGTTTTTACCTAAATGATTACAAAAAGCTTGGTATACTTTATTGTTTTCGTATTGGTAACGAAAAACTTTTAAAGTAATTTTTTCAAATTCTTTTTTAGAGGAAATAGCAAAAATGTCTTCTTGTAAAATCATGATACAAAAGTAGAAAAAGAATATTAGTTGCAACTATCTTTTCTGGTTTTAGGGTATAAAAAAAGCACCAACTTTCGTTGATGCTTTCTTTTATTTGTCATCCTGAACTTGTTTCAGGATCTATAATTATTCAATAATTAATTTTTTAGTTGAAGTTTTTCCTTCTTCAGAAATTTTTACTATGTACATACCTGGATTTAAACCAGAAATATTTACAGCATTATTACTTACTTTCGAGTTGATTACTTCTTTTCCTAAAACATCGATTATAGATACATTGATATCACTATTTAAAGCCGTTTCAATAAATAAATTATTTTTCGCTGGATTTGGATACATTTTCAATCCGTCAATTTGAGAGAAAGAGGATGAAGATAAAACAGAAGCCCCAGGACTACTAAAAGAAATATTGTCAAAACTAACAGTAGCACCGTTGTAGGCTCTAAGTTGTAGAAGAAAAACAGTTGCTCCAGCAGGAACGGTAGAAGAAATTGTTACTTGAGTCCAAGTTGATGCTTGAGTAAGATATCCATTACTATTTCTTAACGGATCATCACTTGAACTTGTTGTTCCAGGAGGATTTATAGGAGTCGTAGGAGTAGCACTAGTTGGGTCAGAAAATACACTCCAAATTCTAGCAGTATTACCAGTTGTTCCTCCGTCTGTTCTGGCTGCTTTATACCAATAAGATACATTTACTGTAGCTCCAGGAACAACACTAAATTTTTGATCCAACCCAGTTGTAAAAGTTGCAGTATATTTTACGGAAAAACTGTCATCTTGTCCATCATTTGTTACATGAGATGGTAAAGCGTAAAAATTTGGTGATGAGCCCCCTGTTGATGACCATCCAGTCAATACATTTGAGAAAGTAGGGTTAACAACTAAATTTTGTGCAATACTTAATGAAGTAAATGCAATTAATAATAAAGAGTAAATTTTTTTCATGTTTTTTAGAAATTAAATTGAGTACAAATATAGAAACAAAATTAATTTTCGGACGCATTGGACTCGTAAAATTAATGTAAATTTAATAAAGATAAATTATTAACTAGTTAATAATCAGTTTTCTAGTAGCGGAAGCTTCACCTTCTTTGATTTTAATGATGTAAACACCTGGGTTCAAATTAGAGATGTTTAATTCTTTAGTGTATAAAGTAGCATCAATTACTTTTTTTCCTAACACATCAAAAATTTCAACTTTTTTGTCTAAATTTAATTTGGAAGTAATGTAAACTTTCCCAGTATTGTTAGGGTTTGGGTACAAACTCAATCCTTCAATAGTAGGTTCTTGCGATCTAGATGAACTGCTGTTTTTGCTTTCTTGAGCCACAGCACCCATACTAAATGATAAGAATAATAAGATAATATAAAGGTAATTTTTTGCCATAATTTCAATATATGAGGTAAATTTATAAAATAAATATCAATTAGCATACCAAAAGCGAAGAAAATTATTTTAATAAGCATAATAATTATTTTTTAGTAGCAACGAATTTGTGCTTTTAAAACTGTAACATTATGTTGTTTTTTTGATGATTTCTTATTTTTTTATAGGTTGTTCACGTATAAATTATAAAATCACTAATTTTTTTAGCAAATTCTTCGAAGTATTTTTTTTAAGATGTATATTTGCAGCAGAAAAATATCAAAAAAATATATAATTATGAGTGAAAGTGTTACAGTATTTTTAGGCGAAGTAGCTAAAAGAAATGCAAACGAACCAGAGTTTATGCAAGCCGTGAGAGAAGTGGCGGAAACCGTAATTCCTTTTATCGAGGCGAATCCAAAATACCAAGGCAAAATGTTATTGGAAAGAATGGTGGAACCAGAAAGAGTAATTATGTTCCGAATAGCTTGGATTGACGACAAAGGAACAACTCAAGTAAACAGAGGTTATAGAATTCAAATGAATTCTGCTATCGGGCCTTATAAAGGAGGAATTCGTTTTCACCCATCTGTAAATTTAAGTATTTTAAAATTCTTAGCATTTGAACAAGTTTTCAAAAATTCACTAACTACATTACCAATGGGTGGTGGAAAAGGTGGTGCAGATTTTGATCCAAAGGGAAAATCAGATGTAGAAATTATGAGATTTTGTCAAGCGTTTATGACAGAGTTATCAAAACATATTGGTGCAGATACTGATGTTCCTGCCGGTGATATAGGTGTTGGAGGTCGTGAAGTAGGTTACATGTTTGGACAATACAAAAGATTAAGAAATGAGTTTACAGGTGTATTAACAGGTAAAGGCATTTCTTTTGGAGGTTCACTTATTCGTCCGGAAGCAACAGGTTATGGAGATGTGTATTTCGCAGATAGTATGTTAAAAACAAAAGGTAAAAGTTTTGCGGGTCAAACGGTTGTGGTTTCAGGTTCTGGAAACGTGGCACAATATGCTGCAGAAAAAGCAACTCATTTAGGCGGTAAAGTGGTAACTATGTCAGATTCTTCTGGTTATATTTATGACGAAGCAGGAATTGACGCTGAAAAATTAGCTTTTGTAATGGAAATCAAAAACGTAAATTACGGTAGAATTTCAGATTACGTAAAAAAATATCCATCAGCAAAATTTGTTGAAGGAAAACGTCCTTGGGAAGTAAAATGTGATATCGCATTACCATGTGCTACTCAAAATGAATTGAATGAAGACGAAGCCAAAACATTAGTTGCCAATGGATGTTTCTGTGTGGCTGAAGGCGCAAATATGCCGACAACTCCAGAAGCAGTAATTGTTTTTCAAAACGCAAAAATATTATTTGCACCAGGTAAAGCATCTAATGCTGGTGGTGTAGCCACTTCAGGTTTGGAAATGTCTCAAAATTCTTTGCGTTTAAGTTGGACTTCAGAAGAAGTAGACGAAAGATTAAAAGGAATTATGAAAAACATCCATGAAGCATGTGTAAAATATGGTTCAGACGGAAATGGTTATGTAGATTACGTGAAAGGTGCAAATATTGCTGGTTTCGTAAAAGTTGCAGACGCAATGTTAGGTCAAGGAGTAGTTTAATTTTACTAACTAATATAAATATAAAAGCAGTTTTCAAAAATGAAAACTGCTTTTTTTATAATGTTAAGAGAAAACATTGACTGAAAACTAAATAATTCCGTTCCATTCTCCATAAAATTGTTCTAAATACAATTCCATAAATTCATGACGTTTTTGCGCGATTTTTTTACCAGTTTCCGTATTCATTTTGTCTTTTAAAAGCAATAATTTTTCGTAAAAATGATTAATTGTAGGTGAAATAGAATTTTTATAAGCTTCCTTTGACATGGATAAATTTGGCAAAATTTCAGGGTCATAAATGTCTCTATTTTTAAACCCACCATAATTAAAGGTTCGTGCAATTCCAATAGCGCCAATGGCATCCAATCTGTCTGCGTCTTGCACAATTTCTAACTCTTTTGAATGAAAGTTTTGTTCAAAATTCCCTCCTTTAAAAGAAATATTTTCAATTATTGACACTACATGAGAAATGATTTCTTCATCAACATTTTCTTTTGTTAAAAAATCACGCGCTACTTTCGGACCAATAGTTTCATCACCATCATGAAATTTGCTATCGGCAATGTCGTGTAATAATGCGGCCAATTGAACTACTTCTAAATTACAAATTTCTTCTTTAGCGATAAGCAAAGCATTTTTATAAACACGCGCTATATGAAACCAGTCATGACCACTTTCTGCATTTTCTAGTTGCTTTTTTACGAAGTTTTGTGTGTTTTCTATTACTGACATTTTAGTTTTGATAAAAAATTCCAAACTCTTTTGGAATTTGGAATTTTATTTTTGGAAATTTAAAAAATTATCTGATTAAAGCAGGTTCTACCCATTTAAAAATGTGCCCTTCTTCTGGAATGATTAATCTTTCTGAAATTTTTCTCATTCTTTCTGGTAATTTCATCAAATAGTCTCTAGCTTTTTCAGCTTCAGCTGTCAAACCATTGATGTTTCCAATGTCCCATTTTTCATTTAATTTCTGTAAAATATCTACATAATCAGATGCGGTATATACACCAATTCTTTGTGCAGAATCTGAAAACGCCTCAAAAGCACTTCCAATTTTATCACCAGACTCACGTAAGAAAAGAGCAGGCATCGTAATTTTTTGCTTCATCATATATTGAAAAGCCAACATCATTTCACTTGGATCTACTTTAAAAATTTGATTTACAAATTCGCTATAAGCTAAATGATGACGCATTTCATCACCAGCAATAAGGTTGCACATTTTGAATAATTTCTTTTCTCCATATTTTTTGGCAATTAGCGCTACTCTGTTGTGAGAAACAAATGTGGCTAATTCTTGAAAACTAGTATAAACGAAGTTTTTGTATGGATCTCTTCCTGTACCGATATCAAAACCGTCGGCAATTAAATGTTGTGTGGTTTGTTCAATTTCACGCATATTTACTCTTCCAGAAAGATATAAATATTTGTTTAGTACATCACCATGACGGTTTTCTTCACTTGTCCAATGACGTACCCATTTGCTCCATCCATTTCTTTCCACGTTATCTACACCATCTACATCCATTAACCAAGATTCGTACGTTGGTAAAGCTTCTTCAGTAATGGTGTCTCCAACTAATGTTACCCAAAAATCATAAGGTAAGTCTTTTGAAATTTCTCTTAATTCTTTTACTTCTTCTAAAAAGTTTTCTTGATTAGAATCAGGTAATAAATCAGTTGGTTGCCATATTTTTTCTACTGGAATTAAAAATTCTTCCATAAAAGAATCAATTTTCTTTTCCAATAATTGCATGACTTCAAGTCGTATATTTTGTATTGACATGTTTTTTATTTTATATGTTTTTTAATAGTTTTTTCTGTTTTTTCAAAAATTTCATCAAACGAATAATCAGAAATTTTTAAAGGTTTATGTATTTTAAACGTTATTTTTGTTCCTAATCCAAAAGGAAATTGTCCAAATTTATTCATTTTCCATGAATTGTTTATGCTAATTGGAACAAAATAAGCATCTGGAGCATTTTTATATAACATTTTCAAGCCATTTGTTGCAAATTCTTTAGGTTTGCCAGTTTTGCTTCTCGTTCCTTCAGGAAAAATAACCATCGTACGATTTGTACTATTGATATATTCTCCTGCTTTTTTTATTTCTGTTAAAGCTTGTTTTCCGTCTTTTCTATCGATTAATGCAGAACCACCAATTCTTAAATTTAAAGAAACACTTGGAATGCCTTTTCCTAGCTCTTTTTTACTAATAAATTTCGGATGCACATTTCTTAAAAACCAAATAATTGGAATAATATCGTGCATACTTTGATGGTTACAAACTAAAATTAAAGGTTTGTTTTCAGTTAAATTTTCTCTGCCTGTTAAGGTATAAGTTGTACCTAGAATATGAGAAGTTCTTAATAGAAAAAAATTTAAAACCGCTACTGATATTCTATGCGCATTATACCCAAATACATGGTAACAAACCAATTGAACAGGATGAAAAATAAGCAACCAAAATAAAAAAACTATTGCATAAAGTACCGATAATGGATACGAAATAATTTTTTGCATACCTTTTTTATAAACTTTTTACAAAGGTACGTGTTAAAAACAAAAAAAACCACCAATAAGGTGGTTTTTATAGTATGCTTGCATAGTAGTTAGCAATATTCGTTAAACGCGTCTTGTAAGTTTTCTGCAATTAATTCTGCTGGACGGCCTTCAATGTGATGGCGCTCTAACATGTGAACCAATTCTCCATCTTTAAACAATGCCATGCACGGCGAAGATGGAGGAAAAGGGAACATGTGTTCTCTTACTTTGTCAACTGCTTCTTTGTCAACTCCTGCAAAAACAGTTACTAAATTACTTGGTTTTTTTACATTTTCTAAACTCATTTTCGCTCCTGGACGAGCATTTCTGGCTGCACAACCGCAAACCGAATTGACTACCACTAAAGTAGTTCCTGTTTTACTGATAGCTTGTTCAACGGCTTCAGCGGAATATAAATCTTGAAAACCTGCATCAGATAATTCTGCACGCATGGGTTTTACCATTTCTTCTGGATACATATTTTGTTTTTTAAATTGCATTTATAATGTACAAATTTACAAAGTTTTTAGTTCTACACATAAAAACTTATCATAAAGATTTGTTATCGTGCTTTAAATATAATTAAATCTTTAAAATTGTATACTATATTTGTAACAATATATTAGATTATGAGATATTACATTTTATTTTTTTTAAGTGTTGCCACATTCAGTTTTGCTCAAGAACTCAAAGATGCAGAAATTGAAACAATCAATGTAAAAAGCAAACCTAAAATAGCAACTATATTAAAAAGAGTAAATAAGCAATTGTTAAAAAAAACCGATACAACAAGTTTTGTTTTCGATTTGCGTCAAATAAATTTAAAAAATTCCGATACAATTATTAATAGAAAAGAAGCACAAATTGTAAAAATCACAAATTTCAGTAACACATTTTCTAAAAAAAATGTTATTGAAAATAAAGACAATTGGTTTTCTAATTTTAAAGAGATTTTTAAAGCATATAGTTCTGAAGAATCTCCAATTGGATGGCTTTCTGGTTTTCCAATTCGTAAAAATTTAACAACTGCCGAATTAGATTTTTTTATACATCCAAACGGTTACGAATTTACTAGAGAATGGTTAGATGATGATGAATTATTGGTAACTTTTGAATCGAAAGGGTTTTATAATGGCAATTTTATTGTGGATAAAAATTACAATTTATTGCAATTAAATTACGAAATTCAAGAACCCTATCCGTTCTTTTATTCCAGTGATGAAAGTATAGGTAAAAATCATAAATTCACTTCAAATTGGATATATCAAAGAGAAAAAGTAGCTATGAATTTTGAAATTGTCAAAAATAAAATGGTTTTAAAATCCTTAAGTATTGAAGAAAAATTGCGCGATTTTACGTTTAAACGATTTGATGAAAAAGGGGTTATTTTTACAGATGTCAATCAGTTTTACACGAATATAAAATTGGTGAATAAGAAATGGCAAGAATAAAATAGTTGGATTTTTAAACTAATTCAGAATAACAGAACTTAAAAAATTCTTTTTATTAACGCTTTAAGAAACAAACGTTGTGGACACATCCAAACAACTTGTAAATCTTCCCAAAAAGAAGTTTCATCACTTAAAAATTTCATAATCAATGGCGCTTTTCCTGTTTTAAACATACTGGAAAAAATAGCACTTCCGTATTGATTTGTTTTAAATAAAATGTCTATCAATAACAAATCGTAATACCAAAATTTGTTGATTTTATGAAATTTAGTAAAATCATTTTCTGTTCGTAAAAAAGCTACCAATTCTTTTGATTTTTTTACCGAATTTTTAAATGTATAGCCAGTACTGGCTTTGCTCCATCCGCCTGCAGAACCAATATTTATAATGCTTTTGCTGTTGCTTTTCCAGAAAGGAAAACATGTCATTGGAATATTGCCTTTTTCTTTTTCTACGATCTCGTATTCGGTAATGCCTAATTTTTGAATGTATTTTTCAATTTCGGTTTCGTAAGCTTCTTTTGAAAGTAAATCTTTTGAAAACAAAGTATATTCTAACAAAGCTTCAGTTGAAGAAGTTGGTAAAATATACATAAACCGCGTGTTTCCTTTTTGTGCTATTGAAAAATCCATCAAAGTTGGGCAATCTTCAGTAAAAACGGCTTCTTTACTTTTGATAAACCAACCGATAAAATGTTGCTGCACTAGCGGAAATTTAGTTTGCGCGTTTACTAGTTCAGACGAATAAATGCTGTTGAAAACTTGATTGCAAGTAAACGATTTGGTTTTTGTTTTTACTAAACAATGGTTGGCTAATTCTGTAAAATCAACCACTTCATCTTGAAAAATTTCAATGTTGGATTGTTGGCTTATTTTATCAAAAATTAATTTATAAAAATCCGCACTTTTTATCATTTTATAGGAGTACGGAAACAATTCTAGTTTATTTGTGAAATTATCGTTTTTAAACCAAGCTTGTTGCCAATTTTTAGTGGTAATTTCGTCAAATAAATTTTCGGAATCCCAAAAACACCACGTTCTGTCGTTTTTGTTTTTCGCATCGGAATCTATCAGCAGTATTTTTTTATCTGAAAATCGACCAGATTGAATCATTTCAAAAAGGGTCAATAATGCCGATAAACCATTTCCAGTAAATATGTAATGATAGTGTTTCATGTGTTATATCCTGAAAGAAAAACCAAAAGCAGCGTAATAGCTTGGCGCATTTTTAGTAACTCCGAATCCTGATGACAAATCTAACATAAAATTATCATTAATCAAATAGGTTATTCCTCCATCAATAGAATGATTTGCAGTTGGATTTTCAGGCAAAAAGCCAAAAACTTCAATATAACTTCCTATTTTTTCCGAAACAGAATAACCTGTTGCAATTGTGTAAATGAAAGTCGCTTCGGGCGAGTTCCCGTTCCATTCGCTTCCTAAATTATAACTAAACGACATTTTTTTTGAAAGGGTATGTTGCATCACAAATCGAAATTCAGCAGCTGTAAATTCATTTTTATATTTTGAAGACGCAACATTTGGTAAACCGATGTGTCCTATGAATGAAGTTTTAGGAAAAATTCCTTTTTCTTCAGCAATTTTAATTTTACAACCAACAAGTACCGGGTTTAATCCTGAAATTTTAGAATCAAAATTTTTCTCAATTGAAAATTCAGTGATTAGTCGCAATTCAAAATTTTCGTTGACGCCATATTTCCATAAACTAGATGGCAAAGTTATAGTGTTACTATTGGCATTGTTTTTTTGAAAACTGAATCCGTTTTCTACTTGAAACATTTTTTTTGGAACTAAAAAAGGTGTTTCTGTTTGGTCGGGTCTATCCGTTTGTATGGATTCATTTTCTTGACTAAATCCAAAGAATGGCAACCAAATTATAAATATTATGATTTTTTTCATATATAATATTTTTAGACAAATCTAAAAATATTTTTTTAAATCCGTAAATTTATTTTACATTTGCTTTTCAAATATACAAAATGACCACTTCTGAAGAAAACTATTTGAAAGTTATTTATCATTTGTCTCATCTTTCACCAAAAGGCGTGAATACAAATGCCATTGCTGCAATGATAGAAACCAAAGCTTCGTCAGTAACTGATATGCTAAAAAAATTATCTGAAAAAGATTGGATAAATTATCAAAAATATCAAGGTGTTTTCTTGACGGATAAAGGGAAATTGAATGCGAAAATAATAGTAAGAAAACATCGATTGTGGGAAGTTTTTTTAGTCGAAAAATTAGGGTTTGCTTGGGATGAAGTGCATGAAGTAGCGGAAGAATTAGAACACATTAAGTCCGAAAAATTAATCAATCAATTGGATCATTTTTTAAATTTCCCAAGTTTTGATCCGCATGGCGATCCCATTCCGAATGCAAAAGGTGAACTTCCGAATATTAACAAGCAATTATTATCTGAAATTGAAGTTGGAAAAACAATTACTTGTGTGGGTGTAAAAGATAGTTCTGTAGACTTTTTACAATATTTGAACAAGCAACGCATTTCGTTAGGAAGCAAAATAAAAATTATAGACATAGAATTTTTTGATAGAACCTTTAAAATTGAAGTTAATAACTCTGTTTTAATTATTTCTGATAAAATTGCAAATAATTTATATGTAAAATAAATAACATGTATCAAGATTTAATAAAATATTTAGAGGGAATTGACCCCATATTAGCTGCCTTTTATGCTACCATGTTTACTTGGTTAGTTACTGCTGCCGGCGCTTCATTAGTTTTCTTTTTTAAAACCATGAATCGTGCTGTTTTGGACGGAATGTTAGGTTTTACAGGAGGTGTGATGGTAGCTGCAAGTTATTGGAGTTTACTAGCGCCAGCTATTGAAATGAGTGAAGGCGAGGGATTTACAAAAGTAATTCCAGCTGCCTCTGGATTTCTAATGGGTGCTTTGTTTTTATTTGCTTTAGATAAAACATTACCACATTTACATATTAATTTTAAAGAAACAGAAGGTATTAAATCGCCTTGGCAACGAACTACTTTATTAGTGTTGGCAATTACTTTACATAACATTCCAGAAGGTTTGGCAGTTGGTGTATTGTTTGGTGGTGTAGCAGCTGGTATTCCTGAAGCATCTATTGCAGGAGCCGTTACGTTAGCAATAGGTATTGGAATTCAAAATTTTCCTGAAGGAATTGCAGTTTCTATGCCTTTACGACGAATGGGAATGAGTCGAAGAAAAAGTTTTATGTACGGACAATCGTCTGCCATTGTGGAACCTATTGCCGGTGTTTTAGGGGCGCTTGCTGTAACATTTTTCACGCCAATTTTGCCTTATGCCTTAGCTTTTGCAGCCGGCGCCATGATTTTTGTAGTAGTAGAAGAAGTAATTCCCGAAACACAGCAAGATAAGAATACAGATATTGCCACCTTAGGATTTATTGCAGGGTTTATTGTAATGATGAGTTTAGATGTGGCTTTGGGATAATAATTTATTTAGAAATACTTAAATTACTTACAATCGCAATTGTCACCGCAACCTTTTTTGTTTACTTTTTTCTTCCAAAAGAATTTTCTAATCAAAAAAACAATAGCTAAAGTTAAACAGATGTAGGTTAAAATATCTTGTAAATTCATAAATTTCATTTTTTTAAATTTTAAAATTGGTGTTTAAAAAACTATTTCAAACTTTGATACGCAATTAGGGCCACCACATAAGCAAAACCGGTCATGAAAACCAATTGAATAATAGGCCATTTCCAGGAGTTGGTTTCTTTTTTAACTATAGCAAGCGTGCTCAAACATTGCATCGCAAATGCATAAAATAAAAGTAATGAAATTCCGGTTGCAAAATTAAATATCTTATTGCCTTTAGCATCAATGTCTTCCGCCATTTTCATTTTTATTGTAGCTTCTTCTTCACTCTGATTTCCTACACTATATATGGTAGCAAGTGTTCCAACAAATACTTCTCTAGCGGCAAATGAGCTTACTACTGCAATTCCAATTTTCCAATCATATCCTAAAGGTTTTATCGCAGGCTCAATGGTTTTTCCTATAATACCAATATAGGAATTTTCTAATTTGTAGGCAGAAACATTATTTTCAATTACGGATGAATTTATTTTTTTGCTGCCAGAAAACACTTGTTTTTCAACTATTTCTTTTGCGTTATCAAATTTTTCTCCAGGGCCATGTGATCCTAAAAACCATAGTATTACAGATAATGCTAAAATTATTTTTCCTGCTCCAGTTACAAATGCTTTTGTTTTTTCTAGAACATTTAGGGCTACATTTTTAAATAGCGGGACTTTATAACTCGGCATTTCGACAATAAAATATGATTTGCATTTTAATTTTAGCGCCTTATTTAGCAAATATGCCGATCCAACTGCTACTACAAAAGCCAATAAGTACAGTGCCATTAAGGTTAAACCCTGTAAACTGAAACCCAAAAATCGTTTTTCAGGAATTATTAATGAAATTAAGATAGCATATACAGGTAATCGAGCGGAACAAGTAATAAAAGGCGTAATTAAAATAGTTATTAATCGTTCTTTCCAGTTTTCAATATTTCGGGCGCTCATTATGGCTGGAATAGCACACGCCGTTCCAGAAATTAAGGGTACAATACTTTTTCCTGACAATCCGAATTTTCGCATGATTTTATCCATTAAAAACACCACACGACTCATGTAACCGCTTTCTTCTAAAACTGAAATAAACAGAAATAAAAAGGCAATTTGTGGAATAAAAATGATAATACCTCCAATTCCAGGAATGATTCCGTCTGAAAGTAAATCCGTAAATTTCCCAGGAGGAAGACTATCTTTTGTTAAGGCACTAAACTTTGAAAATGTGGTATCAATAAAATCCATTGGAATGCTACTCCAATCGAAAATAGATTGAAAAATAAGTAACAATATGGCAAAGAAAATTAAATACCCAAACACTTTGTGTGTTAATATATTGTCCAATTTACTTTGAAAATCAGTTGCTTTGGATTTGTCAATTTTTTGGGTAATTTTCAATGTATCATTAATAAATTGATACCTTTTTATGGTTTCTTTTTGTTGTAATTTTTTTAAATCTGAGTGCGATCGCGTAAAATTATTTTCAATTGTGTTTCGTTCTAAATTTAAAAAGTTTACATCTTGTGTAATCACCAACCATAATTTATAAAGCAACTGATTTGGAAACGCTTTTTTAAGTCGATTAAAATATTCTTCATCAATAGAACTGGCATTTAAACAAGCTTCTGTAGAAAGATTTTTGTAATTTATAATCAATTCTTTTATATAATCAATTCCAATATTTTTTCTAGAACTTATTAAGGCAATTTTGGTTTTTAATTCGGTTTCTAATAACGGAATATTTAATTCAATTCCCTTTTGCTGCATTCTGTCACTCATATTAATTATAAGTAACGTTGGAATTTCTAAGTCTTTTATTTGTGTAAAAAGTAATAAATTTCGTTTTAAATTTTCCACTTCCGTAACCACAACAGCCACATCTGGAAAATCTTCATCTTTTTTATTCAATAGCAGTTCAATTACTACATTTTCATCAATAGAATTGGCGTTTAAACTATACGTTCCTGGTAAATCTAAAATTTTGGCTCTTGTAATTTGGTTAAGTTTACAAATACCTATCTTTTTATCCACAGTAATTCCTGGATAATTTCCCACCTGTTGATTCAATCCTGTTAACTGATTAAAAACAGAAGTTTTCCCTACATTTGGATTTCCAATTAGCGCAACTTTTATAGTTTTAGAATTCATTTTATTGTATTGATTCGGGTAGAATATAGATTTCTTGAGCTATTTTTTTTCTAATCGCCAATTTAGCATCGTTGATATTAAAAAACAAAGGATCGCCCATTGGCGCTACCTGAATTAATTGAATAGTATTACCAGGCAAACAACCCATTTCAATAAGTTTCAATGGAATTTCATCGATATTAATGTCCGAAATTTGAGCCATTTGTCCCTTTTTTAATAAACTAGCATTACTATTTTTCACAAACTTATTTAGATTGAATTAAAATACAAAGGTAACTATTTCCGAAAACAAAAACCTAACAAATGTCATGTTTTACAGGCAAATTATTATTCGTATATTCGTGAACCTATTTTAAAAGAAATAAATGAGCAGAACACTAGTTATTGGCGATATACATGGCGGATTAAAAGCGTTAATTCAAGTATTACAAAAAGCAGCAATTCAACCCAATGACATCTTAGTTTTTTTGGGAGATTATGTGGATGGTTGGAGCGAATCGCCTGCAGTTTTAGATTTTTTAATTGCTTTATCGGAACAGCAAAATTGTATTTTCATAAAAGGGAACCATGATGAACTGCTTTTGGATTGGTTGGAAAACAGACATGAAAATATAAACGAAAAAGTCTGGTTTAAACACGGAGGAAAAGCAACTGTTGATGCCTACATAACTATTTCTGATGACACAAAACAGCAACATATTTCCTTTTTAAAATCATTACAAAATTATTATTTAGATGCCGAAAACAGATTGTTTATTCATGCCGGATTTACAAACATGAATGGCGTTTTACAGGAATTTTTTCCTAAATTATTCTATTGGGACAGAACGCTTTGGGAACTGGCTTTGTGTTTAGATGAAAACATGGATAAAAATTCTCCATTATATCCAAAAAGATTAAAAATTTATTCTGAAATATTCATTGGACATACACCTGTTTCTAAAACTAAAATAGTGGTGCCACTTTGTAAAAACTCCGTTTGGAATTTAGATACTGGAGCTGGTTTTTCGGGAGTGTTAACTATCATGGATATAACGACTAAAGCGTTTTGGCAAAGTGATGGATTGCCCGAGCTATACCCGAATGAAACAGGAAGAAATTAATACTTATATTTACCCAAAATTAAGAAAAATAACAGCCATAAAAACAGAAATAATGAGTGTAATTGAAAGAAAATTAAAAGATAGAAGCGAATCAAAATGTGAAATAAGTGGCGCTGAATTGGATTTAGTGGTGTATACTTTACCACCTTTTACAGAAGAAAGTTTAGCTTATTCGGTTTTAATAACTAAGCATTTAAAAGATCAAGTAGAAAAAACCCAGATACTATGAATCCAAATGATTGGAGAAGTTTGTCTGATAGCATGTGGAACGAAAATTTACCAGTTCAAATTTTATCTTGGCGCATGTTAGCACGTTTAAAAAATATCGATACTTTAGAAATGATGTATTTAGACGATGAAGCATTAGAATGGGCAAAAGCAACAGGCGAAGGCGAAGACGAAAATAAAATTGTTCATAAAGACAGCAACGGCGCCATTTTAAAAGATGGCGATTCAGTAGTTTTAATTAAAGATTTAGATGTTAAAGGTGCCACTTTTACTGCAAAACGAGGTGCAGCGGTACACAATATAAAAGTGGTTTGGGACGATGCTAATTTGATTGAAGGCAGAGTAGAAAACCAACATATTTATATTTTAACGCAGTATGTGAAGAAAACGAAGTAATTAGCCAATTTGAAAATTCGTGAACGTGTCAATAATAATATAAAACCCTGCAAACAATTTATATGTAGGGTTATAATTTTTTAAATATTTTTTCGTACATTTCACAAAAATTTTAAACCTTTTCGTGATTTAATAGTCTAATAATAAACGTGATAAGTATAGGATATGGAAAAAAAATATTCGAGAAGAAATCTTTTTAAAAAAGTGTTCCTTCGAAGAGAAGAAAGTCAAGATCCTCTTTTTGAAAAATATAAAAGAAAAAATTACGGCTTAAGAAGGTACCAATCTATTGAAGCAAATGCTGAAACCAATAGAATAGGAAACATTACTAGTGGTCTATCGCCATATTCTGGAGCTTGGAATACGGCTTCGGTTTTACATTTATTACGAAGAACACAATTTGGTTTTAAATTTTCAGATGTTAACACACTTCAACAATCGGGTTTGAATACTAGCGTCAATTCGCTTTTAACTGTACCAAATACACAACCAAATCCGCCTGTTAATTATTATCAAAATGTTTTTGCTGATGAGGGAAATATTCCTTACGGTAGCGATTGGACCCAACACGCTTTTAACTTGACCTCTATAGGAAACACAACAAATATATATCGAGTAAATAGCGCTACTTCATGGAATTTGGGTTTGGCATTAAACCAATCTTTAAACATTAGAGAAAAAATGACTTGGTTTTGGTACCATTTCATACCTGTTGATTTCAATGTGGTAAGAAATTCTCAAAATACCTATTGTAATAC
This sequence comes from Flavobacteriales bacterium, assembly GCA_002737105.1. The sequence continues at coordinate 28,949 of NSHO01000002.1, forward strand.
AAATTCTGCAAGAATTTCACACGAATACGTTCAAAATTTTAGAGCTAATGGTTTAGGCAATTTTAAAACTTTAATCAGAAATGTGGCCACACAACCAGCCATGATGTATTATCTGAATAATCAAGCCAATACGAGTAGTGCGCCTGACGAAAATTTTGCCCGAGAAATAATGGAGCTTTTTACGCTTGGAAAAGATCCTTTGAGTCAATTTACAGAAGCCGATGTGGTGTCAGCAGCAAAAATTCTTACAGGTTGGCGCGTTCAAAATTTAAATGCACATCCTACAACTACTAGTTTTGTTGCTACACAACACAATAACAGCACCAAACAATTTTCCGCCTTTTTTAATAATACTACAATTGTAAGTAATGGTAGTGCAGAATTAGATGCATTTATTGATATGATTTTTTCTAAATCGCAAGTTGTTTCCGAATATATTTGCAGACGATTGTACCGTTATTTTGTTTATTATGATATTGATGCCAATATAGAAGCGAATGTTATTGTGCCTTTAGCGCAACATTTTGTTGCCAATAATTGGGAAATAGCACCAGTTTTAGATAAATTATTTAAAAGTCAGCATTTTTATGATATGGCAAATTATGGGGTGTTTATTAAGTCGCCATTTGATATAGTTATTGGATCGCTTCGTACATTTAATATCAAATATAACGTAACTGACCAAACAAATCATAATGCGCAATATTCTGTTTGGGGTGCCATTAACTCACGTTATTTGTTGACTATAGATCAAGTAATGGGAGCGGTTCCTAACGTTGCCGGTTGGCCAGCTTATTATCAAAATCCAAATTTTCATGAATATTGGATCAATTCTAATACGGTGCAAAAAAGAGCTGCTTTTATAGATGCTATATTTAATGGTTTCAACTTAACATATAACGGATTAACAACCAGAATTGAAGTTGATGTAATTGCATGGGTTTCGCAATTTGCACCAGGATTAATTTCAGATCCAGACTTATTAGTAAACGAATGTGTAAAATATTTATTACCAATTGATTTAAGTACTACTGTAAAAAACAATTTGAAAGTACAGAATCTATTATCAAATCAAGTAGAAAATTATTACTGGTCTGGTGCATGGAGCAATTATGTTAGCAATCCAACAAATGCAGGTTATACCAGTATCGTAAAAACAAGATTAAAAAGTTTGCTACTCACCATTACTCAATTGTCAGAATACCAACTAATGTAATTGTTATGAAATCGCCACTAACAAAAATTTTGCGAAAGCTAACACCATTTAATAAAAAGGCGATACCATATATGACAACTAATAAATAAAATTTTACATATATGAAAAGAAGAAATTTTATAAAAACGACAGCTTTAGCCACAACACCACTTTTATTTAATGGTATTCCTGTTATGGCATCATCGGAAGTTGACAGTGTAACGCTAGAAAAAATGGCGCTTTCTGCCATAAACTGCGGTAAAATATTAGTTATTATTCAGCAAAATGGTGGTAATGATGGGCTAAATACGGTTTTTCCATTGGACAAATGGAGTAATTTATTTAATGCCCGTTCTAATATATTAATGGCTGAAAGTAGTGTGTTAACATTAAACAATAACGCTACAACTGGGCTACATCCAGCGATGTCAGATATGAAAAATCTGTACAATAATGGTAAAATGATGATTGTACAAGGCGTGTCTTATCCCAATCCAAATTACAGTCATTTCAGAGCAACAGATATTTGGTTTACGGCGTCTGGAAGCAATCAAAATTTAGATAGCGGTTGGCTTGGTAGAGCACTAGATGTCAAATATCCAAATTACCCAATGGATTATCCTTCACCGGAAATGCCACATCCTTTAGCCATACAAATTGGTTCAACGTTGCCTTTTTCATTACAAGGACCAAATATGAATATGGGATACAGTGCGCCAGATCCAAATGCACTACTTAATGTAATTAACGGAATAACAGACCCTTCGCCAAATTCTGATTATGGTCACGAACTTACTTTTCTTAGATTAATGAAAGACCAAAGTAATGTGTATAGAAATGTGATTCAAACCGCTTATAATTTTCCGTTAAACTCAGGAGTTACCTATCCAACAAGTAACAAATTGGCCGACCAGTTAAAAATTGTTGCCAAACTTATTAATGGAGGATTACAAACACCAGTTTATATTGTCAATCACCCTAATACCCATGACACACACGAAAATCAGGTAGATACTAATGATAAAACGCAAGGTTCTCAAGCCATAAATTTAACCTTATTGTCTCAAGCTATCGGCGCGTTTCAACAAGAAATTACCTATATGGGTAAAGATAATGATGTTACCGGAATGACTTTTAGTGAATTTGGTAGAAGAATTAAAAGTAATGCAAGTAAAGGTACAGACCACGGTTCGGCAGCGCCAGTTATTTTCTTTGGTGGCGCACTAAACACTAGCCCTAATGAAGTGGCAAATACAACACACCCAATTCCTGGAATGATAGGGACTTCACCTGTTTTACCAACAAATGCTGCTGTAAATGATCAAATTCCCATGCAGTTTGATTACAGACAAATTTATACAACAGTTATGCAAGATTGGTTGTGTATGTCTGAAAGTGAAGCCGCTGAGGTTTTAGGAGGCAATTATGTAAAATTACCCATATTTGACAAAACATTAAGTGATAGTATCAATTTTGAAGATGAAAATAACCAAGGTGTACTTTTATATCCAAACCCATCTACAGATGGAATTTTAAAGGTTTTGTTTTCAGATACCGTAAATACTAACGTACAATTTACAGTGTTTTCAATTAATGGAAGTTTAATTAACAATACTGTAGAATTTATTCCAGAAAATAATAGCACCTTATATTATCAAAATTTATCTTCGGGAATGTACTTATTATCCATTGAATGGAACAGAAAAAAAGTATATAAAAAATTCATTATTGAATAATTAGGATTTATTCTACAAATCAAATTTAATCCCTTGCGCTAAAGGCAATTGATCCGAATAGTTTACGGTGTTGGTTTGTCTTCTCATGTATACTTTCCAAGCATCTGAACCAGATTCTCTTCCGCCACCCGTTTCTTTTTCGCCACCAAAAGCACCACCAATTTCTGCACCAGAAGTTCCGATGTTTACATTTGCAATTCCACAGTCGGAACCAGCGAAAGATAAAAATTTCTCTGCTTCTTTCATGCTATTTGTCATAATGGCTGAAGATAATCCTTGTGCCACGCCATTTTGTTTTTCAATAGCGTTTTCTACTTCGCCTTCATATTTCATAAGGTATAAAATAGGAGCAAACGTTTCGTGTTGTACAATTTCAAAATGATTTTCAGCTTCAATGATAGCCGGTTTCACATAGCATCCAGATTCGTATCCTTCACCTGATAAAACACCACCAGCTACTAATACTTTTCCGCCTTCAGCTTTTGCTTTTTCAATTGCTGCTAAATACGTGTTTACCGCATTTGTATCAATAAGCGGTCCTATATGATTTTTTTGATCTAACGGATTTCCAATGGTTAATTGCCCGTAAGCGCCCACAATGGCATCTCTTACTTTATAGTAAACACTTTCGTGAATGATTAATCGTCTTGTAGAAGTACATCTTTGTCCGGCAGTTCCAACCGCTCCAAAAACCGCTCCAGGAACAACTACTTTTAAATCGGCAGTTGGCGTGATAATAATGGCATTGTTTCCACCTAATTCCAGTAAGGATTTTCCGAAACGTTGCGCAACAGTAGTACCAACAATTCTTCCCATTCTGGTAGAACCCGTAGCAGAAATTAATGGAATTCTTACGTCTGTTGTCATCATTTCACCTACTTTGTAATCGCCGTTAATGATACAAGAAATTCCTTCTGGTAACTGATTTGCTTTTAAAATATCAGCAATAATATTCTGACAAGCGATAGAACATAAAGGTGCTTTTTCCGAAGCTTTCCATACACAAACGTCACCGCAAATCCAAGCCAATGCCGTATTCCAAGCCCAAACCGCTACTGGAAAGTTGAAAGCAGAAATAATTCCTACTACTCCAATAGAATGCCATTGTTCTCTCATTACATGCCCAGGGCGCTCAGACGGAATGGTTTGTCCGTTCAATTGACGAGATAAACCTACTGCGAAATCGCAAATGTCAATCATTTCTTGTACTTCACCATACCCTTCTTGTAAGGATTTCCCCATTTCATAGGAAACTAATTTTCCAAGAGGCTCTTTTAATTCTCTTAATTTATTTCCAAATTGTCTAACAATTTCACCACGTTGCGGTGCTGGCATAGCACGAAACGATTTGAAAGCGGCTGTAGCACTTTGCATTACTTTTTCGTAATCTGCAGCCGTAGTTGTTTTAACTTTTCCAATTAATTGACCATCAACTGGCGAATAACTTTCAATAATTTCTCCAGATGAAAAACTGTTTGAACCTGTTGAAGTTCCGTCATTAATTTCTTTTATTCCAAGTGCTTTTAATGCTTCAGGCATTCCAAATTGTGAGGCTATTGTTGACATTTTTAACTTTTTTAAGGGATTTTGTTATTTTTTACAAATGTAATTAATTGATTTTAACTTTTAGAATATAGAATAAAGAACTATTTATTTTACAAATTTCGGATTGCTTTCCATTACAGTTCCGCATTTGTTGCACGTTCTTTTTTCTACTGAAGCATAAAAATCAGTAAAATGGGAAAGAAAATCATTTTCAATGTTATTCAATTCAAAATATACTTCGTGAAGTTTGTGATTGCAAGTATCACAAAACCAAAGTAATCCGTCTTTTACATCCAAATGATTTCGTTTTTTTTCAATTACTAAACCAATAGAATTTTCTGTTCTGCTTGGCGAATGTGGTACTTTTGCGGGTAATAAAAACATATCTCCAGCGGAAAGATGCATCGCTTTTTTTTCTCCATTTTCCTGAATGAAAACGGTAATTTTACCTTCTAATTGATAAAATAATTCTTCGGTTTCGTTATAATGATAGTCTTTCCTTGCATTAGGTCCTGCTACAATCATTACAATATAATCGCCAGAATCTATATATAAATTTTTATTTGCAACCGGCGGAACCAGAAGATGTCTGTTTTCTTCTATCCATTTATTTAAGTTGAACGGTTTTGTAATTGACATAAAAAGAATTTTAAAAGGTAAAGTTACTAAATAAAAAAAGGTACTAAAACGTACCTTCAATTATTTTTTATTTTTTTGCATCTTTAATAAGATAAATGTAGGACGGAAAATGATCGGAATATCCAGGTCCAACCGAATTATTTCGTAATGCATATCCTTTATATTGTCCGGTTTGCTGAATCATAAAAGGCGCATTATACACCCCGGCTTTCCAATATCTCCAAGAAGAATAGTCTTTTCTTAATAAGGTTTCAGAAATGATAATTTGATCGAAAAAATCCCAAGAATCTCTAAAAGCTAAGGTTCCAATTCCTTTATTCATTAATTTTTCTGCCGGATTGTATAGTCCTAAAGGTTGTACTTCTTTTTCATCACCTTTTGCACCTAAAACTTGTTTGATACTTTTATTAAATGGTCCGTCATTTAAATCGCCCATTGTAAAAATTTTCGCATTTGGATTAATAATTTGTAACGAATCGATAATTTTTTTGTTTAATGCGGCAGCTGCTTCACGGAGCGGACTACTTCTTTTTTCACCACCTCTTCTAGATGGCCAATGGCTTACAATAAAATGCATTTCTTCACCGTCTAATAAACCTGTCATTAGTATTTGATCTCGGGTATAAATTCGGTTGGTTTTTATATCTACCACATTATCATCTGTGTCTTCGACTTTTATTTTGTCTTTTGCTTTTTTGTCTGTTTCATCTTCTGTTACAATCAAGGCATAATTTTTATAACTTGTAGGTTGAAAATGTCCTTTTTGATATAAAAAACCTGTGTCAATTCCACGTCTATCTGGCGAATCGAAGTGAATTACAGCATATCCTTTTGCAGCTAATAAAGGTTGTTTACACAGATCTTCTAACACTTGTCTGTTTTCAATTTCGGCCACGCCTAAAACCACTGGAGAATTTTTTTGCTCGCTACCTGTACCTATTTGAGAAATTACTCTTTCTAATTTTTGAAGTTTATCTTTATAATTTTCAGGGGTATAAATAAAATCCTCATCATTTATGTTCGGATCATTAACTGTATCAAATAAATTTTCCAAGTTGTAGAATGCGATTGTGTTTACTAGATAATTTTTTTTCTCTTGAGAAAAACTTGTTGAAACACATAATAGTATCGCTAAAGCGCTGTAAAATGATTTGATTTTCATATTTCAGGTTAAATAATAATTAAATAAAGTGCAAAATTTCCAACAAAGGTAAATAATTTAATTTATTGTTTTACCTTTGTTAGCTTTTTAGTTTGTTACTAAATTGTTTGTAAGTTATTAATTAATAATAAAGTATGAAAAAACTTGTATTAAGTCTTTTGTTTTTGTTTCAAGCTATTTTTGTAATAGCACAAAATCAATCAACTGTAAAAGGAAAAGTAGTTGATTCCAAATCGCAAAGCCCTATGGGTAGCGTTAAAGTTATGATTCAATCTAATGAACAATTTGTAACTACCAATAGTTTGGGAGAATTTCAAATTAGTGGTATTTCAGACGGAAACCAAATTTTAGTAATTTCTGTTGATGGCTACAACACGCAAAATTTCGCAATTGAAGTAGTTGCGAATCAAACGTTAGATGTAGGTTTATTGTTTTTGGAAGAAGATATTACTACCGAACAACAATTAAGTTTAGTAACCATTACAGAAAACGATTTAGGTGACGACAATAGTGGTTCTGAAAGTACCGCAGGATTGTTACAATCTTCAAGAGATGCTTACCAGCAAGCTGCGGCTTTCAATTGGGGTCAAGCACGTTTTAGAATGAGAGGTTTAGATAATGAATACGGAGTAACCATGATAAATGGAATTTCTATGAACAAAATCTATGACGGAAGACCACAATGGAGCAACTGGGGGGGACTAAATGACGCCACAAGAAACCAAGAATTTACATTAGGTTCTGCACCATCTGATTATACTTTTGGTGGGATTTTAGGGACACAAGAAATTAATACAAGAGCTTCATTATACAGAAAAGGGACAAGAATTTCTATGGCAGGAACCAATACAAATTATTCTTGGCGTTCTATGTTTACGCAAAATTCGGGATTAATGGAAAATGGTTGGGCATACAGTATTTCTGGTTCAAGAAGATGGGCTCAAGAAGGTTATTTTGAAGGAACAGATTATGGCGCCAATTCCTTTTTTGCAAGTGTAGAGAAAAGAATAAACAAAAAACATAGTTTGAATTTCACGACAATTTACGCTCAAAATACTAGAGGAAAATCTTCTCCAAACACCAATGAAGTAAATAATTTAATGGGAATTAAATATAATTCATATTGGGGATGGCAAGATGGAAAAAAACGTAACTCAAGGGATAAAGATGTTGAAGAACCTATTTTAATGTTAAGTCATTTTTGGAAAATGTCTGATAAATCCTTTTTAACTACAAGCGTTGCTTATCAAACAGGTTCTATCGGAAATAGTAGATTAGATTACCAAACTGCAAATAGTCCAGACCCAACATACTACAAAAATTTACCAAGTTATTTTTCTAATTTAGGAGATACAGCAGGTGCTAACGCAGCTCAAAATTACTTTTTAAATAACAGTCAAATTAATTGGAATGCCATGTATTATGCCAACCAATTTAGCAGTGTTGATCAACAAGGTATAAATAAGAGTGTTTATGCTTTATATGAGGACAGAACAGATGACAAACAATTTACAGCCAATTCTATTTTATTTTCAGATTTATCGGATAACGTAAAATTAAATGCTGGTGCAAGTTTTAAAAAATTAAAATCTCATAATTTTCAACATATGTTGGATTTATTAGGCGGCCAATATTTTTCAGATGTTGATCCGTTTTACTCAGGAGATCAAACCCAATCGGATTTAAATAATCCGAACCGACAAATTAAAGTCGGTGACGAATATGGGTACAATTATAATTTAAATGCTGTTGTTGCGGATGCATTTACCCAATTTAAATTTACCTATAAAACAGTTGATTTCTATTTGGCACAATCTTTCTCAAGAACTCAATATCAAAGAGAAGGTTTATACAGAAACGGAATTTATGCCAACACGTCTTTTGGAAAAGGCTCGAAACAAAATTTCGAAAATTTTGGATTCAAAGGTGGATTAACATATAAAATTACAGGGCAGCATTTATTAGATTTCAATGGGGTGTATATGACAAAAGCACCAAATATGAGAAACACTTTTGCAAATGCTCGTATTAATAATAACATTACTCCGGAATTAAACAGCGAAACAATTGCGAGTTTAGATGCTTCTTATGTAGTAAGAACGCCTAAGTTTAAAGCACGTTTAACAGGATTTGCTTCTAAAGTACAAAATGCAACAGAAATTTCTTTCTTTTATGCGGAAGGTATTGGAGAAGATGTAGATGGAAACGACCAAGATTCTTTCATTTCTGAACTTTTAACAGGAATTGAAAAGAGAAATTTTGGCGCTGAAATTGGTTTAGAATATCAGTTTACTTCTACAATTAAAGGTACGGTTGCCGCATCATATGGTCAATATTTGTATGGCAATAATCCAAACTTAAAAATTAATGACGATGCACAAGCAACTTTAACCAATACCCAACCAGTAGTTGATTTTGGTAAAGCGTATTTAAAAAATTACAGATTACCAGGCATGCCTCAAACAGCTGCCTCTTTAGGATTAGAATATAGAGATCCAAATTTCTGGTGGGTTGGTGCAAATATTAATTATTTAGCCGATTCGTATTTAGACATTTCAAATATAACAAGAACAGATAATTTTAGTATAGACGGATCTACTGGTGATAACTATGCGGGAGCTAATGAAGAAACAGTTAGAAAAGCTTTAAAACAAGAAAAATTTGCTAACTTTAATTTATTAAATCTAATCGGTGGAAAATCATGGCGAGTAGATACCACAACAATTGGATTCTTTGCTTCCATTAATAATGTACTAGATACTACCTACAAAACAGGTGGTTTCGAACAATCTAGAAAAGCTACTTTTCCAGATTTACAAGCTGATAATGCAAACGGAACACCATCTTTCGGACCTAAGTATTTTTACGGATACGGAAGAACTTATTTTATAAATTTATACGTTAACTTCTAATTAAATTGACAATGAAAAATATATTTTTTAAAATTACGTTTGCAATTATTACTATTGGATCATTTCTAAGTTGTAATGAAGCGGAAACAGATATTCCAACAGTGTTTAAATATGCATTTAATGAAGGTTTTTCAACAGCTACAACAGGAAGTGGTGCTGTTGAAGTGCCAATTACTTTAACAGGATGGGTAAATCATAATGCAACTTCAACACGTTTATGGCACGCAAGAGTTTTCACTGGTGATAATTATGCTGAATTTTCTTCGTTCTATTCTGCGGCAGGAACTAACGATGTGGCATGGTTAATTACTCCAGCTATCGATTTAACTAGTACTACTGGTGAAATTCTTTCTTTTACTACGAAAACAAGATTTTCAAATGGATATCCAATGACAGCTTTTATTTCAACAAATTACAATGGTACTACTGCTGGGATTCCAACTGCTACTTGGACACCTTTAACTTTTGCAACACCAAGCGCTAATGATGTTATAGTTAGTAGCGGGAATATTGATATAAGTGCATATAATAGTAATAATGTTAGAATTGCTTTTAAATATACAGGAAGCAAAACAGGTGGAGTTACTACAACATGCCAATTAGATAATGTTAAGATCACTAAAAATTAAGAGTTATGAAAAAATTACACATATTATTAGCAACATTACTATTTTCAACGCTTTTTAGCTGTATCAATAGTGATACTTATGATGTACCAAATTTATCAGGTGAATGTTCTGATTTGACAGCATCTATAACGGTTCCGGCTTTGATTGCAACTTCTACAACAACATATCAAAAATATGTTCCAGATGACATTATTGAAGCATTTGTAACTTCAAGTGATGAAGGCGGAAATTTTTATAAATCAATTTCATTGGTCTCTGTTGATGGTACTAAAGGTTTTAGTATGCCAATTGACGCTTACAACTTGTATACTAAATATGAGCCAGGTAGAAAAGTGTATGTAAAGTTAAAAGACAGATATTTCGTTACTGAAAATGGCGCCATGGTTTTAGGTTCTTTATACAACAACGGAACACCTGCTATTTTAACAGATGATGAGGTAGGCAGAATTTCAGGTGTTGAATATGAAGGAATTATTAAGCGTGGTTGTGCTAAGGTAAATGAAAATACTTTAGTAAATAACCTGACTGTTTTAGCAACATCAAATAATGCTAATTTAAACAAACTTATCGAATTGGATAATGTTCAATTTACAGATGCTTCAATTGGTAAAAAATATTTTGATGCCACTTTAAATAATTTTGGAGGCGCTACAAATCATGAAATTGTAGATCAATTAGGGAACAAAATTATTGTAAGAATTTCCGAATTTGCCAATTTTTCATCAAAACCAGTTTCTAGCAATAGCGGTAAAATTCGTGGCGTATTGACTAAATACGGAAGTGCTTTTCAATTTATGGTTCGTACGGAAAATGATATTATGTTAACGAATCCTAGATTAGTAATTGATTTAGCGCCGCCAATTGTAGGGACATCATTAACTTACGACCCTACCTTAAACGAGCCTTTTACGTCTTACGCAACTACAAATCAGCAAATTTTTCCAAAATATATTAATGATGCTGTAGTAGGAACAAGATATTGGCAAGTAAAAACGTTTGGTGGAAATAAATATATTCAAATGAGCTCTTTTGGTGGTACGGCTGAAGCTAATAGAAGTTTGTTTTTTGTTCCTATTAATCTTACGGGTGCCTCAACAGTTTCATTTAAAACTAAAGCAGGTTTTGCAAACGGAACTTGTTTAAAAGTATATTACACCACAAATTATGTGGCGGGTTCAAACGCAACTACCGCTACATTTACCAATATTACTTCAAGTTTTACAATAGATCCAGGTTTGGCTTCAGGTTATCCAACTAATTTTACGGATAGTGGAAATTGGGCAATACCAGGAACTTTAACAGGAAATGGATTTTTAGTTTTTGAGTATATTGGAAATGGAAGTGGTGGAGTAACGACCACAATGCAAATAGATGATATTTTAATCAACTAATTAAAAATAAACACATAAAAAAATGCCTTCTTAATTTTAAGAAGGCATTTTTGTTTAAACCTGACAGGTTTGTATATTTGAGCACTTTTTAATGTGCTTCCAACCAGTTTTTGCCACTACCAATTTCTACTTCTAAAGGAACAATCATTTTGAATGCATTTTCCATTTCGAATTTAATCATTGGTTGAATTTTTTGTAATTCGCTGTTATGCACATCAAAAACCAATTCATCATGAACTTGCAACAACATTTTGGATTGCCAATTTTCCGATTTTAGTTTTTTATGGATGTTAATCATCGCAATTTTAATAATATCTGCCGCAGAACCTTGAATTGGTGCGTTTACAGCATTTCTTTCCGCGCCACCACGAACAATTGCATTGGCCGAATTAATATCTTTTAAATAACGTCTTCTGCCCGAAATGGTTTCTACATAACCGTTTTCTCTAGCAAAATCAACTTGATGAGAAATAAACGATTTCAATTTCGGATAGGTTTTGTAATAGGCATCAATCAATTCCGCACTTTCTTTACGAGATAAATTGGTTTGATTACTTAACCCAAATGCCGAAACGCCATATACAATTCCGAAGTTGACTGTTTTTGCATGACTTCTTTGTGCTGAAGTTACTTCTTCTAACGGAATATTAAATACTTTAGCCGCCGTACTTTTATGAATATCTTCATTGTTTTTAAAGGCAGCAATCATGTTTTCTTCGCCACATAAAGCAGCAATAATTCGCAATTCAATTTGAGAATAATCGGCAGAAACTAACGTGTAATTTTCATTTCTAGCAATAAATGCTTTTCTAATTTGTTTGCCTCTTTCGGTACGAATTGGAATATTTTGTAAGTTGGGATTATTCGAACTCAAACGTCCTGTTGCGGCTACGGTTTGCATATAATCGGTATGTACACGCCCCGTTTTTGTATCCACTTGATTTGGTAAAGCATCA
>NSHO01000020.1 GCA_002737105.1 Flavobacteriales bacterium
AGCTATTGGAAATGCGTTTATAGAAGTTTTTGACGATGAAGCCAATCAATTAAAAGACGTAAAATTTTTAGGTCAAGGTACAATTTACCCTGATGTAATTGAATCTGTTTCGGCTACAGGCGGACCTTCAGCGACTATAAAATCACATCATAATGTAGGTGGATTGCCTGATTTTATGAAATTGCAAATTGTGGAACCTTTACGCATGTTATTTAAAGATGAAGTCCGTAGAGTAGGTGCTACACTTGGAATTGACGCTGAATTATTAGGCCGTCATCCTTTCCCAGGACCTGGTTTAGCCATTCGTATTTTAGGCGATATTACAACTGAAAAAGTGGCTATTTTACAAGAAGTAGATGCCATATTTATAAATGGTTTAAAAGAACACGGTTTGTACGATAAAGTTTGGCAAGCAGGTGCTATATTATTACCCGTAAATAGTGTAGGCGTTATGGGAGATGAGCGTACTTACGAAAAAGTAGTCGCGTTAAGAGCTGTAGAATCTACAGACGGAATGACGGCAGATTGGGTACATTTACCTTATGAGTTTTTAATGAAAATATCAAATGAAATCATCAATAATGTGCGTGGTGTAAACCGTGTGGTGTATGATATTAGCTCGAAACCACCAGCAACTATTGAATGGGAATAAAAAAGAAATAACAATTTCAAAAAGTAATAGCAATGTCAATATTTAATTAAAAATTGGCATTGCTTTTTTATTTTTCAAATGTTGTAATTGAAATAATAATGCTTATTTTTGAAAAGTGATATTGAATCTGATTTTTATCATTATTCATCTTGGCATTGAAATTGATTCGACATAAAATATAAACCAACCTACATGAAAAAAGCATATTATATATTCATTTTATTTTTGGTATGTGTACTAAATTATGCTCAAACTAAACATACCGTTATAAAGGGTGAAACTTTATATAGTATTTCAAAAAAATATAATATTACATCAGAAGACATTCTAAAAGCCAATCCAGAAGTTAAAAACGGCGTTCAAGAAAATAGTATTCTCACCATTCCAAAATCAGTAAAAAATATTGTCTCAGCAGAAAATGTTATTTCTCATGAAGTAGAAGCGAAGGAAACGTTGTATAGTATTTCGAAAAAATACAATGTTTCTATTGAAGATATTATTGCCAAAAACCCATCAGCAAAAGATGGTTTAATTGAAGGTGCTTTATTGGTTTTGCCCAAAAGGAGCAATTTATTACCCAACAAAGATTCAGTAATTTTTAAAAAAGAAAAAGTAAATTTATTTGAAACCGTAAATAAAACCAGAGAAAGAAATTTAGTTTTATTGATGCCTTTTAATATCAATAGAATTGAAAATGATTCTACCAAAACCAAAATCGAATATTTAAAAACAGATAGATTTTTAAATATTACACTTGATTTTTATGCAGGTGCGTTAAAAGCAATTGATTCTGCAAAAGTACTTAGATTACCTATTAATGCAAAAGTGTATGATGCGGAATCTTCAAAATATTCTTCAAATGTGGCAACACTAATCAAAAATAATGATTTTTCAAATGTAGATGTTGTTATTGGACCTTTTACTAATTCTTTTGTAGAACTTGCCGGACAATTAGTGGATAAAAAAACAGCAGTTATATCTCCCTTAACCAATGATGTAGGCATAGGAGGTGCAAACGTTTTTTATGCTATGCCTAATGAAAATATTCAAAAAGAGAAATTGATGTCGTATTTAAAATCAAAATCGGATGCTATTTTTGCCATACATTCTTCTCCAAAATCAAAGCTTAACGGTTATTTTTCCTCTAATTATCCAGAAGTGAAATCCTTTTATTTTAATGAAAAAGGAATTTTCGACTATTTAATTTTAAAATCAAATTTTCAGAAAGGGAAAAAGAATTTTGTGATTTTAGATTCAGATAAAATCATACAAGTAATTTCTGTTGTTAATAATTTAATAAAACTTAAAAAAGAATTTGATATTCAATTGGTAGTTATAGAAAGAAATGATGCCTTGGATTTTGAAGAAATTTCCTCTAAAAACTTAGCTGCTTTACAAATGTTGTATCCTTCCGCTATTCGTGAAAATGAATCTATTGAAGCATTAAATTTTGCAAAAACATTTAAAAAAGATAATAAAGTACAGCCCAATCAATACGCAACTCGAGGATTTGACGTAACTTTTGATGCCATTTTAAGAATGTGTCAAGTAGAAGGATTTATTAAATCTGCTGAAAGTCAAATTTCGGAACAAATTGAAAGTCAATTTAATTATTCTAACAGCAATAATTACGGCGTGTATATGATGTATTATAATTCAGATTTAACCATAAAACAAGCACAATAATGGCAACTGCAAAAGTAACTTATTTAGGCGATTTAAGGACATCATCGATACATTTAGCTTCTGGTTCAGAAATTATTTCGGATGCACCAATTGATAACAACGGAAAAGGAGAAGCATTTTCACCAACCGATACAGTAGCAAATGCATTAGCAAGTTGTATGTTTACCGTAATGGGCATTAAAGCACAAGATTTAGCTGTAGATTTTTCTAATTCAACGGCTGAAGTAACTAAAATTATGGGAACCGAACCAAGACGAATTACAGAAATTCACGTAACCTTTTCTATGAATGTTGAAGTAACGGACAAAGAAAAAACCATTTTAGAGAAAACCGCAATGACTTGTCCAGTTTTTAATAGCTTACATCCAGATATTAAAAAGGAAGTGGTTTTTAATTGGAAGTAATTTAAAGTCAGAAAATAAGCATACATTTATTTTCCATACTCTATTTTCTATACTCTATACTCTCAAAAAATGACCAACCAAGACCAACTCATAAAACTCGCACACACAATAATGCCTTTTGGGAAATTTAAAGGCCGTTATCTTATTAATTTACCTGAACAGTATATAGTTTGGTACAAAAACAAAGGTTTTCCTTCTGGAATTTTGGGCGAACAACTTAAGTTAGTTTACGAATTAAAACTAAACGGATTAGAAGAATTAATTCATAACATTCAAAAAAAATATCCAAAACCTTAAATTTAATGTATAATTGACAATTTGACATATGGATAATTGGCTAATTAATATTATATTTGCGTGTTTTTAAATTAAATATCAGAGCGAACATTTTGTATGTTCCTCAAAACAATACAACAAACAACAACATGAATCAAACAAAATATATTTTCGTTACAGGTGGTGTTACGTCTTCATTAGGAAAAGGTATCATAGCAGCATCTTTAGCAAAATTATTACAAGCCAGAGGTTACAGAGCAACTATTCAAAAATTTGACCCGTATATTAACGTAGATCCAGGAACTTTAAATCCATACGAACACGGCGAATGTTATGTAACGGATGATGGAGCAGAAACAGATTTAGATTTAGGACATTACGAACGTTTTTTAAACGTACCAACATCTCAGGCAAATAATGTTACAACAGGAAGAATTTATTTATCAGTTATTGAAAAAGAACGTCGTGGCGAATTTTTAGGCAAAACTGTTCAAGTCGTGCCTCACATCACAAATGAAATTAAAGAACGCATGCAATTGCTTGGTAATTCAGGCGATTATGATATTGTTATTACAGAAATTGGTGGTACAGTAGGAGATATTGAATCGTTACCTTACATTGAATCTGTTCGTCAATTGGTTTGGGAGTTGGGAGATACTAACGGTATCGTAATTCATTTAACTTTGGTTCCTTATTTAGCAGCAGCTGGAGAATTAAAAACAAAACCTACACAACATTCGGTAAAAACATTAATGGAAAGCGGTATAAAAGCAGATATTTTAGTTTGCAGAACCGAACATGAAATATCCCAAGATTTACGTGAGAAATTAGCCTTGTTTTGTAATGTAAAAAAAGAAGCCGTTATTCAATCAATTGACGCTTCCACTATATACAAAGTACCTAACTTAATGCAAGAAGAAGGTTTGGATAAAGTGGCCTTACAAAAATTAAATTTACCAGAAAAAGCCACTCCAGATTTAAAACAATGGAACGAGTTTTTATATAAATTAGAACACCCAAAACACGAAGTAAATATTGGTTTGGTTGGAAAATATGTAGAATTGCAAGATTCTTACAAATCAATTTTAGAGGCGTTTATTCATGCTGGAGCTACTCAAGAAACTAAGGTAAATGTAGTAAGTATTCATTCGGAATTTTTGGATGAATCGAATGTATCCTCAAAACTTAAAGATTTAGATGCAATTTTGGTTGCGCCAGGTTTTGGTGAAAGAGGCATTGAAGGTAAAATTGAAGCCATAAAATATGTACGTGAAAATAACATTCCATTTTTAGGAATTTGTTTAGGTATGCAAATGGCTTCAATAGAATTTGCTAGAAATGTGCTTGGAAAATTAGATGCCAATTCAACAGAAATGAATGTAAATACAAGCTATCCAATTATCAGTTTAATGGAAGAGCAAAAAACTGTAACTGAAAAAGGCGGAACAATGCGTTTAGGTGCTTGGAAATGTACTATCAAAGAAAATACATTAGCACATAAAATATACGGAAAAACAAACATATTAGAAAGACATCGTCATCGTTTTGAATTTAATGGTGATTATTTAAAAGAAATGGAAGCGTCCGGTTTAGTGGCTTCAGGCTTAAATCCAGATACAGGATTGGTTGAAATAATTGAATTACCAAATCACCCTTTCTTTATCGGAGTACAATACCATCCAGAATATAAAAGCACAGTATTAAATCCGCATCCTTTATTTTTGGGGTTAGTGGCCGCAGCTGTGAAAAACAAGTAAAATCGTTATTTTGTAACGATTATATTTAAAAGCAGACTAATAAAATAAATTTAATCCAACTCTGTTTGAGTTGCAATTTCTATTATGGAAGAAAAAAAATTTGACATTAAGTCGTTAATCGGTTTCACATTAATTTTCGGAATTTTAATGTGGATGATGTATTCAAACCAACCTACAAAAGAAGAGCTAGCCGAAACAGCCAAAAAAGAACAAGCTGATAAAGAAGCAAAAACACCTAAAAGTGTAACAGCAACTACAACTCAATTAGTTCAAAAAACAGATTCTACAGGGAAGATTTCACAAGAAGCTTTATCTAAATTAGGTGCTTTCGCTTACTCGGAAACATTGCCATCAGCAAGTAATACTACTACTTTATTAGTCAATAGTGTGTTGAGTTTAAAAATAGCCAACAAAGGTGGATACATTTCTGAGGCAACCATTTTAAACCAAGAACAATTTAAGAAAGGTTCAGGAAAAGCGGTGCAAATTATTAAAGATAATAATGCGAATTTCAATTTGACTTTAACAACCAAAGACGGTAAAGTTATAAACACAAAGGATTTATATTTTGAACCCAAACTTTCTAAAGAAGGAAAAAATCAAGTCTTAACGATGCAACTAAAAACAGGTGAAAATCAGTTTTTAGAATACCGTTACGTAATGAAAGAAAAAGACCACATGTTGGAATTTTCTATTCGTACACAAGGTTTAGAAAATGTATTAAACACTTCAAAACCATCAGATTTAGAATGGAATTTAAAAACCTATCGCAATGAAAAAAGTGTATCTTACGAAAACAGATATACTGAACTGAAATATGAATATGACGGAGGTAATGATAGTTACTTAAATGCATCATCTGATTCAGATGATACTGTTGAAGAAGTTACTTTTATTGCTTTTAAACAACATTTTTATACTTCAATATTATTAACCAATACGCCATTTAAAAAAGTAGATTTTAAATCTGACAATTTAGTAGATGATGAAAAAGTAGATACCGTTTTCACAAAAAACTTTACAGCTAAAATGCCATTAGAATTTAAAAACGGCGCTTTAAATTTTGATATGAATATGTATTATGGTCCTACAGATTATAAAATATTAAGTGCTTATGATAAAAACTTAGATGAAGTAGTTGAATTAGGTTGGGGTGTTTTTGGTTGGATTAATATCTTCATATTTATTCCAGTATTTGGTTTGTTGTCAGGATTTATGTCTTACGGATTTGCAATTATTATATTTACAGTTTTATTAAAAATTGCGATGTCGCCTATAACTTATAAATCATTTTTGTCGCAAGCGAAAATGAAAGTATTAAAACCAGAAATTGCAGAATTGGGTGAAAAATTCAAAAATAACCCAATGAAAAAACAACAAGAAACAATGGCATTGTATTCTAAAGCGGGAGTAAATCCAATGGCGGGTTGTATTCCAGCGTTAATACAATTACCATTCATGTATGCCTCGTTTCAGTTTTTTCCATCTGCTTTTGATTTGAGACAAAAAAGTTTCCTTTGGGCAGACGATTTGTCTTCATACGACTCTATTTATAAATTACCATTTAATATTCCATTTTATGGTGATCACGTAAGTTTATTTCCAATATTAGCTGCTATTGCCATTTTCTTCTATATGAAAATGACAACTGGAGACCAAGCAATGCAAGCACCACAACAAGAAGGTATGCCAGATATGGGTAAAATTATGAAAATCATGATTTATCTTTCTCCTATTATGATGTTGGTTTTCTTTAATAATTTTGGATCTGGATTGAGTTTGTATAACTTTATTTCTAATTTAATTACGATTGGAATTATGTTAGTCATAAAGAAATATGTGGTTAATGAAGAAAAAATTCACGCACAAATTCAAGTGAATAAAACGAAACCCAAAACGGAATCGAAATTTCAGAAGCGAATGCGAGAAATAATGGAAAATCAAGAAGCTCAGAAAGCATTAAATCAAAAGAAAAAATAACTTCTTAAAAACCTGTTCTTGTTGAGAACAGGTTTTTTTATACTATTTTTGTAAAACAATCGTTTTAGTATTTTAGTTACAAAAATTTATTTTAAAATTAACTTTATTAACATATGAAAAAACTAATTTTTATTGCTTTTTTAGTAATTGCAAATTTTGTTTTTGCCCAAGATAAATTAAATCAGTTTGACGAACAAGGCATGCGTCATGGTTTTTGGAAAGGGTTTCATGAGGAAAGCAAACGCCCAAGATATGAAGGTGCTTTTGAACACGGAAAAGAAACTGGCACGTTTAAATATTTTGATGATACCAAAGCTGGAACTGTAATAGCCACAAGAGATTTTTCTAAAAGCGATGGTTCATGTTACACCATATTTTTCGATCAAAAAGCAAATAAAGTTAGCGAAGGTGTAGTCAAAAATAAACTTTTTGAGGGACAATGGAAATATTACCACCAAGAGTCAAAAGAAATTATGACACTTGAAAATTATAAAAACGGGAAGTTAAACGGTCCTAGAAAAGTGTTTTATAAAACCAGTAAATTGGCAGAAGAAATTAATTATCTGGAAGGTAAAAAAAATGGAGTTGAAAAAACATTTGCTGAAAATGGAAAACAAATAGACGAGCACCATTATGTAAATGATGTTTATGAAGGTATTGCCATTTATTTTGACGGCAATGGAAAAAAATTATATGAAGGCGCCTATAAAAATAATTCTAAAATTGGAATTTGGAAATTTTATGAAAACGACAAAGTTGTAAAACAAGTTAAAGCAGATAAATTTTCAAAGGAATTAAAAAAAATGGAACAAAAATTAGCCAAGAAATTTGCTAAAAGTACTCCTGTAGAAAAACCAGTTGAAGAATAATAATAAAATATAAATGAAACGAGTAGTTGTAGGACTTTCAGGTGGAGTAGATTCAAGCGTCGCAGCATATCTTTTAAAAGAGCAAGGTTACGACGTTATTGGACTTTTTATGAAAAATTGGCACGATGACTCAGTAACTATTTCAAATGAATGTCCGTGGTTAGAAGATAGTAATGACGCTTTATTAGTAGCAGAAAAACTAGGAATTCCTTTTCAAACTGTAGATTTATCGGAACAATACAAAGAAAAAATTGTTGATTACATGTTTTCAGAATACGAAAACGGACGAACACCAAATCCGGATGTATTGTGTAACAGAGAGATTAAATTTGACGTTTTTATGAAAATCGCTGTTTCTTTAGGAGCAGATTATGTAGCAACGGGACATTATTGTAGAAAAAACACCATTGAAGTTGAAGGAAAAGAAGTGCATCAATTATTAGTTGGAAAAGATAACAACAAAGATCAATCCTATTTTTTATGCCAATTATCTCAAGAACAATTAGCAAAAGCATTGTTTCCAATTGGCGAATTAACCAAACCAGAAGTTAGAGAAATCGCTACTAAAATGGAATTGGTTACGGCCGAGAAAAAAGATTCTCAAGGATTGTGTTTCATTGGTAAAGTACGTTTACCTGAGTTTTTACAACAAAAATTACAACCAAAAGAAGGTGAAATTATTGAAATTCCAGCTTCTAATGACATTTATAATTCTTTTCTTCCAAATTTTGAAAACACTGAAGCATCATTAGCTTTTTATACTAAAAATAAAGACTATTCTAATGCAAATGGAATCGTCAAAGGAAAGCATCAAGGTGCACATTATTTTACAAACGGACAACGTCGTGGTTTAAATGTTGGAGGTACAAAAGAAGGCTTATTTGTAATACAAACCGATGTGGTACGTAATATTATTTATGTTGGAGAAGGCGCCAATCACCCTGGATTATTTAAGAATACATTATTCATAAAAGCAAACGAAGTACACTGGATTCGTCAAGATTTAAAATTGAATACAGGAGAAACTAAAAATGTAATGGCCCGAATTAGATACCGTCAGCCTTTGCAAAAAGCAATTTTACATCAATTTGAAAGCGGCATGTATGTTGAGTTTGAAAATGAGCAATCGGCTATAACAGAAGGACAATTTGTTGCTTGGTATATTGATGATGAATTGCAAGGTAGTGGTGTCATTTCTTAATTATTTTGCTATATTTGATTAAACTTTAGCAGTATGAAAAAAATATACTTTTTATTTGTTTTAGGAGTTGTCAATTTGGGTTTTGCTCAAATTGAAGATGCCTGGGTATATTTTAACAACAAACCAAGTGCTGCAACATTTTTAGCCAATCCTTTAACTATGCTCACCCAACGTGCTTTGGATAGAAGAACTGCCCAAAATATTTCTTTAGACGTTACAGATGTTCCTGTAGAACAAAGTTATATTACTCAAATTGCTGCAGCTTCTGGTATCACAGTTATGGCAAAATCAAGATGGATGAATGCGTTGCATATTCGAGGTACACAAATCAATATTCAAGCTTTAACTAGTTTAAGTTTTGTAAATCATGTCACTTTTGCCAATCATTCTTTGAATCCAGGTGGAAGAGTTTCTCAAAATAATAAAATTTCTTTAGTAAACAAACAATTTGAAACGCAAGTAATTTATAATTATGGCGGTTCCCAAAATCAAATTGAAATGCTTAACGGACACTTATTACATCAACAAAATTATACAGGACAAGGAAAAGTTATTGCCGTTTTAGATTCAGGATTTTTAGGTGTTAACACAGCACCACCATTTCAAAATTTAATTACAAACAATCAAATTTTAGGCGGATATAATTTTCCAGACCAAAATACTAATTATTTTTCCAGACACAATCATGGTTCAAATGTGCTATCAACTATGGGTGCTTTTGCGGAAGGACAATTAGTTGGTACGGCTCCAAATGCACAATATTATTTATTTATAACAGAAGATATAAATTCTGAAAACCCTGTGGAAGAATCGTATTGGGTGGAAGCTGCTGAATT
This sequence comes from Flavobacteriales bacterium, assembly GCA_002737105.1. The sequence goes on from NSHO01000020.1 coordinate 9,662, forward strand.
AGCAGATTATTATGGCGCCGATGTAATCAATTCATCTTTAGGATATTTTGGTTATGACAATCCTAATTATTCTCATCAGTATGATGATATGATTGGAAATAAAACATTTTCTTCTAAGGGAGCTAATATGGCTTTCAATAAAGGAATTGTAGTAGTAATTAGTGCTGGTAACTCAGGTGCCACATCAGAGCCACATATTGGTACGCCAGCAGATGCCATTGGTGCATTGACAATTGGTGCTGTAAATAATTTAGAACAATATGCAACTTTTAGTTCTATTGGTCCTTCCTATGACGGACGCGTAAAGCCAGATGTTTGTGCCAAAGGTTTAGGAACGACAGTATGTTCGCCATCGGGGACTATATATAATTCAAGCGGCACTTCATTTTCCAGTCCAGTTATCGCAGGAATGGTAGCAACTTTTTGGTCAGCGGTACCTAGTTTAACTGCACAACAAGTGGTTCAATTTATCAAACAATCGTCAGATAATTATAACAATCCAACCATTCAAAAAGGGTATGGAATCCCAGATTTTCAGTTGGCTTTAACTACAGCTTTAAATTTGGAAACAATTTATACAAATGAAAGTTTTGTGGTTTATCCCAATCCTTCTGAAAACCAAATTACGTTCCAATTATTAAAAAATCAAAAAGGAATTTTATATTTTTATGATGTTTTAGGTAAAAATATTCTAACTAAAGAAATTTCTGAAAATAATAATACAATTGATATTCAAAATTTGTCAAAAGGGGTTTATTATTATAAATTTGAATCGAATAAAGTTTTTGAAGGAAAAATAATTAAAAAATAATATGGGCGTTACCATAAGGGTCGGGCTTTCCGCTATATTTTTTTAAAAATTGCCTTCGATTGCCTCAGTCAACTTTTAAAAAAGATGCCGCTGCAATCCCTAACGCAAAGTAAAAAGTCAAAAGTGAAAAGTAGATGATTTTCTATTTTTAATAAAATAAAACAAATCAGTTTTTATCCGTTAAATCCGTGTACCAATTAAAATGAATAAAATCACACAATTATTTGGCATAAAATACCCAATTATTCAAGGAGGAATGATTTGGAATAGTGGTTATAAATTAGCCAGTGCTGTCAGTAATGCTGGAGGATTAGGACTAATTGGTTCAGGCTCCATGTATCCTGAAGTTTTGCGTGAGCACATTCAGAAATGCAAAAAAGCAACCTCAAATCCATTTGGAGTAAACGTACCAATGTTATATCCAAATATTGAGGAAATCATGAAAATTATTGTAGAAGAAGACGTGAAAATTGTCTTCACTTCTGCAGGAAATCCCAAAACATGGACTTCTTTTTTGAAGGAAAAAGGAATTACTGTTGTTCATGTGGTTAGTAGTTCAAAATTCGCATTAAAAGCCCAAGAAGCTGGCGTTGACGCTGTTGTTGCTGAAGGTTTTGAAGCAGGTGGGCATAACGGAAGAGAAGAAACCACAACGCTTACATTGATTCCGATGGTAAAAGAAAATATTTCAATTCCATTAATTGCAGCTGGTGGAATAGCTTCTGGAAAAGGCATGTTAGCCGCATTGGTTTTAGGTGCCGATGGCGTTCAGATGGGAAGTCGATTCGCTGCTTCAATAGAATCAAGCGCGCATATTGACTTTAAAAAAACAATTTTAGAAACACAAGAAGGCGAAACTTTAGTAACCTTAAAAGAATTAGCACCCGTTAGGTTGATTAAAAATAAATTTTTTAATGATATTCAAGAGGCATATGCCAATTGTGCATCGGTAGAAGATTTAAAAACGTTATTGGGCAGAGCAAGAGCCAAACGTGGCATGTTTGAAGGCGATTTAGTTGAAGGTGAGCTAGAAATTGGACAAATTGCAGGCTTAATTCATGAGATTCTTCCTGTTGAAACTATAATTTTTAATGTTATTTCAGAATTTAATTCAGCAAAAATTAGTGTAAACGAAATTCAATTTTAATATAATAAAAAATGAAAAAAATAATTCTTTTCTTGTTTTTTGGTTTTTGTACACAATTAAGTTTTTCTCAATCGTACCAATTTAAGACAGTTAATTATTCTGTTTCTCAAAAAAACGCAAAAGGAGAATGGTCTAAATGGTCTAAAACGCAACCTACCGAACTATTGATTAATTTGGATAGAGATAAACATCGATTTGTGGTATATTCTGAAATTATTCAGCTTTATAATATTTTAAAATATGAAGATAAAGTTGAAAATGAAACTGGTACTTCCAACAAATATTTTTGTGTTGATAATATCGGCATAGATACAGTTATTACTATTGTATCTCCAAAGAATGCGGGAAGTAGCAAGCAAATTTATATTGCAAATGACGAGATGATTATTGAATATGATTTAATTTACTTAGGCGAAAAATAACAGCTCTTGCGAACAAATATTACTAAACACATAACAAATACAACTCTTTTTAAAGAGCAAATTTTACATTGGAGTCAACAATTTGAAGAAGTTATTGTTTTGGATAGTAATATCGAAAATAATGAAAACCAACTGTATAAATCATATGATTTAATAGTTGCTGTAGATGCATTTACTTCCATTCAAACCGATTACGAAAAAGCATTTGAAGATTTGTACCAATACCAATCTAAAGCAAATGATTGGCTATTTGGTTATTTATCCTACGATTTAAAAAACGATATTGAAATGCTAAATTCAAAAAATCATGATGGTTTACATTTTCCTGATTTGTATTTTTTTCAACCTAAAAAATTTTTTTTATTGAAAGATAATAGGTTAGAAATTCAATATTTAAATATGTGCGATGATGAAATAGAGGCTGATTTTAAAGATATTTTTAATCAATCAAAAAGCAAAAATATAAAGTCAAAAGTTACAATCGAGCAGAGAATCTCTAAAGAAAATTATCTTAAAAAAACAGAAAAAATGTTAGCGCACATTCATCGTGGAGATATATATGAAGCTAATTTTTGTATGGAATTTTTTGCTGACAATGCGATAATTGAACCAGTAGAAATTTATGGAAAATTGAATAAAATATCCGATTCGCCATTTGCAGTATTTTTTAAGAAAAATCAACATTATTTGCTTTCCGCCTCACCAGAAAGGTATTTGAAAAAAGAAAACGAAAAAGTGATTTCCCAACCAATAAAAGGAACCGCAAAACGAAATTCTAATACTACAACAGACGAGCAAAATAAAATTGATCTTTTAAATAATCCAAAGGAGCGTTCAGAAAATATAATGATTGTTGATTTGGTTAGAAATGATTTATCTCAAACCGCAATAAAAGGCAGTGTACAAGTAGAAGAACTATGCGAAATTTATTCTTTTAAACAAGTACATCAAATGATTTCAACTGTAGTTTCGAATGTATCGCATACTACTTCACCAATTGAAATTTTACGAACCACTTTTCCGATGGGAAGTATGACTGGCGCGCCGAAAATTTCTGCTATGAAAATTATTGAAGAGTTGGAAGAAACAAAACGCGGATTGTATAGTGGCGCTGTGGGCTATTTTACACCTTCAGGAAATTTTGATTTTAATGTGGTTATCCGAAGTATTTTATACAATTCGGAAAATAATTATTTAAGTTTTTCTGTTGGAAGTGCCATTACTGCTGAAGCCATTCCAGAAAATGAATATGATGAATGTTTATTGAAAGCAAAAGCCATGTTTGAGGTGCTTCAAGTTATTTAATTATATTTGTATATGTTTCAAAAGTTTAAAAACCATATTGACTCTAATTTTTCTTTCTTACAAGATAAAAAACTTCTTGTGGCGACTAGTGGGGGAATGGATAGTATGGTTTTAGTACATTTATTTCAAAAATTAAATTTTAATTTTGCTTTGGCACATTGCAATTTTCAATTAAGAAATTCAGAAAGTGATGCTGATGAAAAATTTGTAAATAGCTACGCAGAACTGCATAAAATACCTTGTTTTACTTCAAAATTTGATACCAAAAACTATTCTGAAGTACATAAATTATCTACACAAGTTGCGGCCAGAAATTTACGTTACAATTGGTTTAACGAGATTTTAGAACAAGAAAATTTCGATTATGTTATTACTGCTCATCACGCAGATGATGTTGCAGAAACGTTTATGATTAATCTTTCTAGAGTAACAGGTTTAGAAGGTTTAACAGGAATTCCGTCGCAAAACGGAAATATAATTCGACCAATGTTACCTTTTTCACGTAAAGAAATTGAGAATTATGCTTCAGAAAATAGTTTGCAATGGAGAGAAGATAGCAGCAATGCCTCGGATAAATATATAAGAAACAAAATCAGACATCATATTATTCCTGTTTTTAAGGAAATTAATGATTCTTTTTTACAATCTTTTCAAAATACTTTAGAACATCTTACTCAGCAAAAATATTTAGTTGATGATGCCGTTTTGTTGGTTTATGAAAAAGTAGTTTTAGAAGAAAAAGAACAATTAAAAATAAATATTTCAGCTTTACTTCAATATAAAAATTACAAAGCTTATTTGTACCAATGGCTACATAAATATGGATTTACAGCTTGGAATGATGTCTATGATTTAGTTTATTCACAATCAGGGAAGCAAATTTTTTCAGAAAATTATATCTTATTAAAAGACAGAGATTTTTTACTTCTTTCCTCCAAAACTTCTGATTTTGAAACCATTAATATTGATTCGGTTACTGAAAATACTAATTTTCCATTAAATTTTAGCATTTGTAACTTTAGTGACATTTCAAATCAAAACAAGAACGTTATATTTGTAGAAGAATCGAAGTTACAATTTCCGTTAACCTTAAGAAAATGGATTGAAGGCGATTTCTTTTATCCAGCAGGAATGCAAGGTAAAAAGAAAGTAAGCAAGTATTTTAAAGATGAAAAATTTACGTTATTCCAAAAACAAGAAGCTTTAATTTTAGAAAGCAACAATAAAATAGTTTGGATAATTGGGCATAGAGCTGACGAACGATTTAAACCAGAAAACACCACACAGAACATAATACAAATAACCTATAAATGAAAAAAATAGTTAGTTTATTAGCGGTATTAGCTACCTTTTTAGGAACAGCGCAAATTGTAGAACCCGTAAAATGGAGCTCAAGTATTGTGAAAGTTTCTGATACTGAATTAGATTTAATTATCTCAGCAAGTATTGAAAATAATTGGCATTTGTATTCGCAATTTACGCCTGATGGTGGTGCTTTACCATTGGTTTTTACTTTTAAAAATCAAAAAGGCAATTATCAATTAGTTGGAAAAACTAAAGAAGGAAAATATAAAAAAGCTTTTAACGAAATATTTGAAATTGAAGAATATTACTTTCAAACTTCGGCAAAGTTTATACAACGAATTAAAATATTAAATCCAAAATTAAAAACAATCTCTCTTTTGGCAGATGGTCAAGCTTGTATAGATGGAAAATGTACACAAACAGCAGCTAATTTAAAATTTAATTTACCAGAATTAAAAGAAAGTACTGAAACTGTCATTGATTCAGCTTCAAAGAATTCAGATTCGGTTGCAACATCAGAAGCTGATACAATTGAACAAACTATCGCAGCTACTAAAGCATCAAACAATATTACACCCGACAAAGAAGAAAAAAGTTTGTGGTCTATATTCTTTTTAGCCTTTCTTGGTGGTTTTGCAGCACTTTTAATGCCTTGCATTTTTCCAATGATTCCAATGACAGTAAGTTTTTTTACCAAACAAAGTAAAACGAAAGCGGCAGGAGTTAAAAATGCAATTATATATGGTTTGGCTATTATTGCTATTTATGTCTTGTTAGGGTCATTAATTACAGGAATTTTTGGCGCAGAAGCTTTAAATGAATTGTCAACGAGCGTAACATTTAATTTAATTTTCTTTGCTTTATTAGTAATTTTTGCACTTTCATTTTTAGGTGCTTTTGAAATAGTTTTACCAAGCTCATGGGTTACAAAAATTGATTCAAAGGCAGATAAAGGCGGAATAATTGGTATCTTTTTTATGGCTTTGGCTTTAGCCGTAGTTTCTTTTTCTTGTACTGGTCCAATTGTTGGCACATTACTTGTAGAATCAGCTTCTAAAGGTGGTTTAGCACCAATTATTGGAATGTTAGGGTTTTCGTTAGCTATTGCTTTGCCATTTATGTTATTTGCCATGTTTCCAGGTTGGTTAAATGCAATGCCAAAATCAGGTGGTTGGTTAAATACGGTTAAAGTTTCTTTAGGATTTTTAGAATTGGCATTTGCCTTCAAATTTTTATCTAATGCCGATTTGGTTTTACAAAAACATTGGCTAGAACGAGAATTATTTATTGCCATTTGGATTGCCGTTTTTGCTGCTTGGGCATTGTATTTATTTGGAAAATTTATGTTACCTCACGATTATGAAAAAGCGGATAAAATAGGAGTAGGGCGTTTGATGATGGCTATTATTGTTTCAACTTTCACCTTTTATATGATTCCAGGATTATGGGGCGCACCATTAAAAATATTAAGCGGATTAACACCTCCAATGACTTATGCAGAAAGCGCATCAGGATTTGGAAATGGTAGTTCTAGTTCAGCTGAATTACCAGAACACGCACATTTAGGTCCACACGGAATTATAGCTTTTGAAGAATACGAATACGGATTGGCTTACGCGAAGCAAGTTGGAAAACCTGTTTTATTAGATTTTACAGGTGATGCTTGCGCAAATTGCAGAAAAATGGAAGACAATGTTTGGTCTGATAAGTCGATATTACCAATATTAAAAGAACAGTTAGTTTTGATTTCTTTATATTGTGATAGGAAAATTGAGTTACCAAAATCGCAACAATATCTTTCTAAAACAACGGGTAAGCAGGTGGTTACAATTGGAAACAAATGGACAGATTTACAAATTTCAAGATATAAAAGTAATTCGCAACCTTTATATGTTATTATTGATAATGAAGGAAATGATTTAGAAGAAATGGCACCAATGGCATTCAATACCAACATTGAAGAATATAAAAAATGGTTAGAAAACGGGATTGCATTGGCTAATAAGAAGTAAATTAGTTCT
>NSHO01000021.1 GCA_002737105.1 Flavobacteriales bacterium
ATTGATAAGAAAACCAATGCTAAAATGGAGAAATTTTTCATCATAATAAATTTTTTAATTGGGTTAAACTTTGTATTTGAATTATTTGATTTTGCGAAATCATTTCCGCTTTTGGATTAAAATAAACGGCTTTTATTCCGAAATTTAATGCACCTAAAACATCTGCCTCAAAACTATCACCAATCATTATACTTTGGTTTTTTTCTGCATTTGCAACAGACAAGGCATGTTTAAAAATATTTTCATGAGGTTTTTTATGACCTGCAGCTTCCGAATTGGTAATGGTAACAAAATATTTATCCAAGTTGCTTTTTTGTAATTTTACATCTTGTACAAATGAAAATCCATTTGTAATAATATGTAAAACATATTTTTCTTTTAAATATTCCAAAGTTTCAATTGTGCCTTCAATTAAATGATTATTTGAAGTTAGATAGTCAATAAATAAATTCGAAACAGCATCAATTTCATCAGATGTAATAACATAATTTAAAGCTTCAAAAGAGTCTTTAACCCGATTTATACGAAGTGTTTCTTGATCAATTTCATTTCTCTCATATAATTTCCAATACGCAACATTTATAGGATTATAAATTTCCATGAATACTTCAGAATCAATATCAAAATTTAGTTCTTGAAATATTTTTTCAAACGCTAAACCTGAATTTTTTTCAAAATCCCAAAGCGTATGATCTAAATCGAAAAAAAGATGTTTTATATCTTCCAAATTTATTTTCCTTTTACAATTTCGGCATTATCACAATTATAAATCCAATCTTCTACGTCATCTTCATTCGGGCGAAATGTGCCTTTTATGGTTAGATAAGTATCTGTTTTTAATTTTGGTGTAGCGCCTTTAAATTTAATACCCATAATGGTTTCTGGACCTGATTTTCCGCAGAAAAAACAAGAAGCAAAAACATTTTTGCTTAAAGCATAATTTTTGTTATCAATAGGCACAATAAACCCACTCATTACAATGGTTTTCTTAGCTAATTTTTTTAATTTAGTGTTAATAACTGGAAAATCAACTTCGCCATACGAGGCATGTTTTTTCTTCAAATATTTAATTTCGCCTAACAATTTCCAAGTTAGCGTATCAGTTGCAACACTTACATTTAACGATTTATTAGTTGCAACTTCACAATTATCTTGAAAGCTGAATAGAAAAGAACCTATAAATAGAGCTATTAATATTTTTACAGAATTACGCATTGGCTAATGTTTTTGATATATTTAATGTATATGCTTTTATAGCAGGAATAACCGCTGCGACTAATCCGACTAACAAAGTTAAACCAAATAAAAGCCCTTCTTTTTCCCAAATTATTTCCATAGGATTAAATCCTAATTTAAAATCTGATTCTGAGGCTTTAGACAATAAAACTATTCCTACTCTACCCAAAATTGTGCCAAATAAATAACCCACCACGCAAAGTAAGATGCTTTCATACAAAACAACTAAAAGTAGTTGTTGTCTTTTAGCGCCATTAACACGCATTAAAGCAAATTCGGCTTTTCTTTCTTTTAATGTATTAAACAACGCTATAAAAATGGAAATTCCGGAAATTAACATAATACCGAATGCTAAATACTTCAAGGCGTTTAATCCTACACCAAACATATCAAACAACCGGTTCATTTGATAAGTTGGCAAAGCGGCTTGCATTTTTGTGTTTTGCGCGATAATATTGGGCCACATAAACACGCCCATTTTATTTTTAAACTCAATAAGAACAGAAGTAATTTCCATATTTGGTGTATCAATGGTCATATCTGACTCATGTGGTTCATGATTACATTCCGCAGTATGAATGTGTTCTTCCTCTTCATGAACATACCCAGGTTCACCATGAGCAGGATTTTCAGCTACAGCTTCCTCCTCTTCATGCATATGACCTTCTTCGCCATGTGCGGGATTTTCGGCAACTTCTTCGGCAACCTCTTCATGACCGCCTTCGTGATGCATTTGCCAAACAGTTGGGATATTCGATAAAATTAAATTATCAATTACTTTACCTGTTTTAGAAGCAATTCCCACAATGATATATTCTCCGTGGTCGTGCACTTCGCCTTCGGCTGCGCTTCCGTGTGTTCCTTTAAAAGTATCTCCTAATTTTAAACTCAATTTTTCGGCCACTTCTGCTCCAACAACCACTTCAAAATTATGTTCAAACACTTTTCCTTCAACTAAATTTGCGCTGTATTTTTCTATGTAGTCTGGCGTAGTTCCAACAATTTTAAAACCTACATAATTATCACCATAGGCTAATGGAATCGCTTTTTTTACATAGGGATGATTCATCCAAACTTTTACCGAATCATAACTAATATTCCCAGTTGGGTCGTCCACTTGATAAACCGATGAAAGTACGAGTTGTAAAGGACTTCCTTGCGCTCCAAGAACCAAGTCTACACCGTCTAAATTACTTTGGTATTTTTCCTCAAACTGTTTTTCAACTAAAATTAAAATTGTTATAATAGCTACTGAAGCTGTTAACAACAAAATGCTCAAAATGGTATTTAAGGGTTTAAACCAAATGTTTTTCCATGCTAATTTTGCAATCATACCATTGTAATTTGATTGGTGAATTTTTCTTTAATACGATTATCGTGTGTAACAATTATTAAAGCTGTTTTGTATTCTTTAGATAATGTTTCTAATAATTCAATTACATTATCTGCATTTTTATCGTCTAAACTAGATGTCGGCTCATCGGCTAAAAGTACTTTTGGTTCATTCATTAGCGCTCGAGCAATTGAAACACGTTGCTGTTGACCGACACTTAACTGACTAGGTAATTTATGAGCTTGTTCTGAAATATCTAATTTTTGCAATAATTCTTTAGCTCTAATTTTGTGTTTTTTACCTGTAGCTAACCAACTTGCCATTTCTAAATTCTCCACAACTGAAAGCGAAGCAATAAAATGCGATTTCTGAAAAACCACACCGATATTTTTCCCTCTAAACTTATCCGCTTTACTTCCTTTAAGATGAGTGATTACTTTATTATCGATGATAATTTCACCAGAATTAGGTTGTAATAATCCGGCTAAAATATGCAAATACGTTGTTTTTCCTTTCCCCGAATTACCGGTAACCAAAATAGTACTTCCTGCCTGACAAAATAAATCAGGCATAATAAAAGTTTGTTCTTTATTATAAGAAAAAGTTATGTTTTTTGTGCTTATCATTTAAACTTTAATTTGACTTGCAATATAAGAAGAAAGTAATAGAAGAAGAAAATATTAACTTTTTTTTCGCTTCTGCCGAGAAAATATTTGACACCAATTAATCAATACTCGGCAAAAGACTAAAAAAAAACTATTTTAATTTATGAACTTCAAGTCAAAACATGACTTTGAAGAATCAAAAACAAAAGAAATTGGATACAAAAAAGCAATCAAAATTTGTTTGCTTTTTTTTAATCATAAAAACTAACACATGCAGCTTCTTCAGAATAGAAAGGATTAACAACTGGAAAACTATCTTTATTTGAAAAGAAGCCATCTTGTAAATCCATTATTTCATCAGCTGTACACAAACAATCTTTTAATTGCCATTCTATAGCTGAAATATCCATATGAATTCCAATACAAACGATTTCATTTAATCGATCGCCAAAATCTACAGACCATCGTTCTTCAATAATTTTTTGATTTTCGAGAAAATTCGGGTATTCAATTCGTTCAGAAAAAGGCATGCTTACCCACCAAACTCCTGCCCCTTCTGCTTTAGTTGAACCACCAGCTTGACTCCAATTAAGTGCTTGTTTTGGTCTTGATGCTAACCAAAAAAGACCTTTACTACGAATTATAGTAGTCGGGAAATTTTCTATAAAATTCATAAATCTTTGCGGATGAAAAGGGCGATGATCACTAAAGACAAATGAGCTGATCCCATATTCTTCTGTTTCAGGAGTATGAATTCCTTCTAATTCTTGAATCCATCCAGCTGACATTTCAGCTTCTTCATAATTAAACAAACCCGTATTTAATATCTCAGATGGATTTATTCTTCCTAATTCGGAATGTATAATTTTGGCAACAGGGTTTAATTTTTTAATCGAATTTTCAATAATTAACATCTGTTCCTTACTTACTAAATCAACTTTATTAAGCACTATCACATTTGCAAACTCAATCTGATCAACCAATAAATTTACAATTGTTCTTTCATCACCTTCAATATTTGTTGCATTGATATCTTTTAGCGTTTGAGCTTTACCAAAATCTTTAAAAAAATTAAATGCATCAACTACAGTTACCATTGTATCAATATAACTAAATTGAGACAAATCAATTTGACCATCTTCACTCACAAATGTAAAAGTTTGCGCCACTGGTATGGGCTCTGAAATACCAGAACTTTCAATTAATAAATAATCGAAACGATTTTCTTTAGCCAATTTTTCCACCTCAAGCATTAAATCTTCGCGTAAAGTACAGCAAATACATCCATTACTCATCTCTACTAATTTTTCTTCAGTTCGAGAAAGCGTCATTTCATCTTTAACCAAACGAGCATCTACATTTACTTCGCTCATATCATTAACAATAACTGCGACTTTTAAACCTTCTTTATTATGAAGAATATGATTTAACAAGGTAGTTTTTCCAGCGCCAAGAAAGCCAGACAATACGGTAACCGGTAGTTTTTTCATGAGTTTTAAAATTTTATTTTATTTGCTGAGTTACTTTGTAGTACATGCATTAGCAAGTAAAACATTAACTATTTTAGTTTAACGTTTATGAGATGTGAAATTTAAGCAATGTCCTACTATCATACCAAAACCACCAAAATATAACAAAACACTATGATAATGAAAAAAAATAGTACTAATTACGCTACCAAAAATAAATATCATAGAAACAGACAAAATAATTTTTATATGTTTTTTTGTTGTTGTTTTTAGTATTTTTACAACGGCAAACAAACCTATTAAAGCAAAAAATAAATCTATATAATGATTATGACTTATGCCGATAGGAATAAATGTTAATAATGGAAATAATAAACAATGAACAAGACAAAGTGTGGCGCTTGAAATCCCTAAATAATCTATTGCTAATGTTACTTGGTTTTTCATTCTATTTTTTTAAACGCAATTAAGTTGCAAATATAATATTTTCACAATTAAACGCAACAATATTGTTGTTTATTTATTTTAAAAATGGAAAAAAAAATAAAAAGAGAAAGAAACTCAAATACAAAAAAAGAAATACTACACCTATTAAAAGTCCGAAAAACGGCATTAACACATAAAGACTTTCAAGATTATTTCGAGAAAAATATAGATCGCGTTACGATTTATAGAGCATTGGACCGATTAGTTTTAGAAGGAAAACTACATAAAATTGCTAATTTTGACGGCGTTATTAACTATGCTTCATGTGCTGAATGCGAACACGAAACTGGTACTTTAGAAAAAGAAGTAAACAAACACCACAATCATAAACACGAACATGTTCATTTTAACTGCATTGTATGCAAGGAAACAACTTGTATTGAAAATGTTATTCCTAAAATAGAAATGCCTGAAGAATATAAAATATTAGAGACTCAGATACTAGTAAATGGTGTATGTAAAAAATGTAATGTGTAAAAGAGCATAAAAGTTATTATTCATAGTCCTCTACTTGCAATCCTTTTTCTTGGGTGTAATAAATTGCTAACGAACCATCAATAAAATCAAAATGAATAAAATTTTCGTTGCTGTTTTCATAATCAACAACAGTATTTACAGATAAAAGGGGTGTTTTAATTTTATCTTTCCAAATAGTAGCTACACTCACATCTACTCTTTTTAACGAAAGAACATCTTGAAAATTGGCCGCCAATGCTTTTTGTTCTTCTTCAAAGTCATAAGTTGTTGATATTGTGTAACCTGAATCTTCATCATTAATTTTGAAGAAATAATTTGTTGATTTATCAAAGACAATTTCAATAGTGTCTACAAAAACAAATTTTTCTTCTGGATTTAATAAATTAATCCAAAAATGATAAAAAATTGCTGTAACATTTTGATGGTTTTTTATTTGCGAAACCAATGTTAAATCGGAATTGGAAAATTGGTATAATTCTTTCATGTATTAACTGTAAATTTATTTTGCAAAAGTACATTAAGTATTTATCATAATTATTAAATAGGTACACGGATTTTTATGATTTTGCTGATTCTTCTTTAAATTGAATAGCGTGAATTGACATGCAATTTTAAAAAATTGTTTCGCAGATTTACTTTCGTTACTAATTCAAATTAGTTTTCTTATCATTAGAGAATACAATTCTTTCAAATTCAGGTTTTTCTCCAAAATTAAGTATCAAACCGACTTCAATTTCTGTAGATTTTAAATAATTATACAATTGACTTGAATGTGAACTTAATAAAAAATCGGCAGCTTTTAACTCTAAAATTACTTTTTCTTAGACAATAATGTAAGCAAAATAGTTTCCAACTAATTTATGTTTATAATAAACATTTATTTGCTTTTGAGGCTCAACTTCTAATCCTAACTCTTCCAATTCTATTATTAAAGCTTTTTCATATACTTTTTCCAAAAAACCAAAACCAAGTGCATTATACACATTATAATATGCTCTTAATATTTTCTCGGTAATAAATTTATGCTTAAAATTATCCATACTTATTATTTTAAATCAGTTAAATCCTCAAAATCTGTATACCTATCCTTAAAAAATACCCGAATCTTTAAAACTTAAATACCCAAATTCAGTAACAATAATATGATCTAATACTTGAACATCTAAAGTAGCACCAGCTGCTTTAATTTTTTTAGTGAGTTGCATATCTGCTTCACTAGCTTGCAACTTACCTGAAGGATGGTTATGACATAAAATTATTGATGTGGCGTGATATTCAAATGCGGTTTTGAAAACCATTCTATTATCTACAACTGTTCCTGTGATGCCACCTTTACTTATTTGAGATTTATGAATAACTTTATTAGAGTTATTTAAATACAACACCCAAAATTCTTCGTGAGGTAATTCGCCAATTATGGGTTGCATAATTTCGAATATATTTTTGCTTGAAGTGATTTTAGGTAATTCAGTTGCTTCTTCTAACCTTCTTCTTCTACCTAATTCTAAGGCAGCAACAATACTTATGGCTTTAGCTTCGCCGATACCTTTAAATTGAATTAATTGATGAACTGAAAGCTTACTAAGTTGGTTGAGATTATTGTTTGATGCTGCTAAAATCCGCTGACACAATTGTACTGCGCTTTCATTTCTAGATCCTGATCCTATTAAAATTGCTAATAATTCGGAGTCAGATAAGGTTGATTTACCTTTAAGTTGGAGTTTTTCACGTGGTCGATCATCTTCGGCCCACTGATTAATTGGCGTATACATAAAAATTTATTTTGGCGTTTATAAAATCAAATTTAATTTAAATAAACCAAACAAGAAATAATTTTAGTGTTTATTTAATAAAAAAAACCTCCAAAAGTTATAAACTCTTGGAGGTTTTTAATCATTGGTACATTGACTAATTGTCTAATTGACCAATTGACTAACTTCATCAAAGTTCAAGCCACCATAATTACCAGAACTCATTAATAATAAAGCAGAATTATCAAAATCTTGTGCAAATAAATAGTCTTTAAATTCTGTTGGATTGGTATAAATAATTAAATCTTTTCTTTTGAATGATTGTGCAATTTGTTCATAAGAAACTTCATCTAATTGTTTTATTTTTACAGCATCTGGCGAATAAAAAACAACCGCAACATCTGCCGCATTTAAGGCGCCTTCGTATTCTTTTAAAAATTCGGCATTTAAACTACTATAAGTGTGTAATTCTAAACAAGCAATTAATTTTCTGTCAGGATACTGATCTTTTACAGCTTTTGTAGTGGCTGAAACTTTACTTGGCGAATGCGCAAAATCTTTGTATACGACTTTATTTGTACTTTCTGCAATTTTTTCCAAACGCTTACTTGCGCCCTTGAAAGTAGCTATCGCTTCGTAAAAATCAACCTCATCTACGCCCATACATTGGCAAATCCATTTGGCACCTGCTAAATTATTTAAGTTGTGTGCTCCAAAAACTTCAATTGGCATCGGTCCTTCGGGCGTATCTAATAAAGTAGTTCCGTTTTCAACAGTATAACTTGGTGTTTGATACGCAATTTTACGAATTGGGTTTGTAGTTTCTTCAGCCACTTGTTTTACGGTTGCGTCTTCTTCATTATAAACTAGAATGCCGCCATTTGTAATTTGCGAAGTGAAAATACTAAATTGTTCTACATAATTTTCAAAAGTGGGAAACACATTTATGTGATCCCAAGCAATTCCTGAAAGTAACGCAATATTTGGTTGGTACAAATGGAATTTTGGACGCCTATCCATAGGTGAAGATAAATATTCGTCGCCTTCTAAAACGATAAAATCGTTAGTTTCAGTAAGATGCACCATCGTATCAAAACCTTCTAATTGTGCGCCTACCATATAATCCAATTCAATATTATGATAATGCATTACGTGTAAAATCATAGACGTAATAGTTGTTTTTCCATGCGAACCACCAATTACAACTCTGGTTTTGTTTTTAGATTGTTCATACAAAAATTCTGGATACGAATAAATTTTCAACCCTAATTCTTGCGCTTTCAACAGTTCTGGATTGTCTTCTTTTGCGTGCATTCCTAAAATAACAGCTTCAATATCAGTTGTAATTTTTTCTGGAAACCAACCCATTTCAATTGGCAATAATCCTTTTTTCTCTAAACGGGATTTGGAAGGTTCAAAAATAGCATCATCGCTACCGGTTATTTGATATCCTTTATTATGTAAAGCTAATGCTAAATTGTGCATGGCGGCACCGCCAATGGCTATGAAATGTGTACGCATGTGAAAATTCCAATTTTAAAAATTCTAAATTCCAAATTATTATTGGAATTAAAATGTTGATTATTTTTTAAAGCTTTGTGCTTTTTCTTTGTCTTTTAATTTATTCAAATATAAATCGTATAACTTGGCATATGTTGTTGCTGATTTTCCAATTTGATGTGCTTTTAATAAATTGACTTCCGCCGCTTTGTATCTTTTGTAATACACATCTATGTGCGCTTTTGCTAAATAACCTTCTACTTTTGAAATGTTCATAATTTCGTCAGCGTACTTTAAAGCTTTGGTTTCGCTACCACCAATAATTCCGGGTAATTCAATATATAAAAATACTAACGCCCAACGAGATTCAACATGTTTTTTATCTAAATTGGCAGCTGTTAAAAAAGCGGTTTCTATATCGTCTATCATGCCAAGCGCTTTAAACTTATTAATGGATTTGGCTTTCATTCCTATTGCGCCGCCGTATTTATACCAATAATTAGCGCTGTTTAGATTTTGTTGTCTTAACTTATTGTAATACTTAATTGCTTCATCCCATTTTTTTGAATTGCCTGCTATATCGCCCAAATACTCAATGGTTTTTTGATGATTAGGAGCCGATTTTAAATAATTTTCAAACAATCTTTTGGCTTCTTCAAACTTTTTTTCATTATATAAATTTTCCGCTTTCTCAAATAAAGACTGAGAAAACAAGCATTGAGAAAAAAGCAATAAAAAGAAAATGTATTTTTTCATGGGTTTAAAATTATTTTCAAAAATAAGAAAACAAATCGTTTTTTTCAATAAAAAAGAACTACTAAATAGGTGTTTTCTTTATTTAAACGGATGACGTTGCTGCCAAACGGTTTCAGGTTCTAAATTTCTGAATATTTTTCCTAAAAATCTATTGATTAATTTGTTACTATGGTAAATAAAACCAGTCATCATAACAGGCGTCGCTCCAATAGAACTTTTAATTTCTAAAGCCGTTCTGCCAAAAATAATTTTTTTAAATTGCTGTCTAATTCCAAATTCTGTCATGTTGTACAACATATTTAAATACAACATTTTTTCTTTTTGAACTTGGTCGTCGTAACCTAAAAAATAAGTTTCTAAAACAGCATCGTTTACTAAAACGGAATGAAAACCTATTAGTTTTTCTTCCAAAAAATAACCAAAAATTTTAAAGCGATTTCCACATTGGTTTTTAAATGTTGAAAAATGGTTTTCAGCCAAGAAAAAAGTATTAAAATGTGCGTTTTTGGCTACGTGATGATATAACTCATTTATTCGTGATTCAAACAAAACAACCTCATTTACATCTAATTCTTTCACAGAAATTCCTTCAAATTTTTTATGTGCTCTTTTATATTGATCTCGATATTTTTTTGAAAAGGCGTTATAATAATCTTCAATTGATTTCCAATTCGTTGGTATTTCAAAAATCATATTAGGCTGTGTATTGAATTCGTAAACTTTTTCGAAGGCATGTTTTTTAAATTCAACGGCACAATTTTGATAAAAATCCTTAAAAGAAACCAAATGAATTTTAATCCCTTTTTGTTTGAAATAAGCCTCTATTTCTTTTGAACTTTGTATTAAAATATAACTAACATCCTCAAAACTAATTTCTTTCTGAAAAGTAAAACTATTTTGTCCAGTTATCATATTATTTCCAATAAATAAAGTATGCGAAGCGAAATTTCGAAAAATAAAATTTCGTATGAATGTTTTGAAACAGTTGTCTCTTTCTCCAAAAGATTCTAGTTTGTTCAAATCTAAATATTGTGCTATCGAAACGCCAATTAGCTCTGAATTTTCATAAAAACCAATATAAAAACATTGCATATTGGTTGGTGATGAACGTTCTAAAACCTTTAAATATGGAATTTGCAGAAAATGATTGGTAGCAGCAACTGCATTCCAATTTTCCGGAAAGTCGTTAATAGTTTCGAATATTTTTATAGTGATTTTTTTCAATGCATAAAAAAGTCCCACAAATGTAGGACTTCTATTTTATAAATAAATGTTAATTCTTGTCATCTAATAAAATTTAGCAGTTTTAATGCTTTTCATCAGTTCTATATTTACAACAGCCATGAATTTTTGCATATTGTGCGTCAGTAGCTTTTATGTTTTTGGTGTCATGTCCAGCAATTGCTATTGCTTTTTCTACATCTAAAACCTTACATTTTGTTTCATCAATTATTAAATGTAAATCTTGATCTTCTGCATACCAAATAGCGCTTTTTACTCCTTTTACAGAATAAGCGGCTTTTTCGATACGTTTTTTACACATGTCACACACACCATTGACTTCAACTTCTACTTTTTTATTTTTATTTGCTTGTTCTTGTGCGTTTACATTAATTCCCAAAAAGGCAATTAAAACTACTAATACTATTTTTTTCATAATTTTTGTATTTAATGATTTATATTATTTTGTTATTTTATCTTTTATTTTAAATCTTATTCCTACGTAGTACATTGTACCAAAAACTGGGCCATAAATCATAGTACTATCAAAATACGGACTGTTAGGATTATCCGAAGCAATAATAGCATTTTTCTGTTTAAAATTTCCTAAGTTTTCAGTTCCAAAATAGATTTCAAATGTACTTGAAAATGTTCGCGTTATTTGCGCATTAATAAGCTGGTAACTTGGCGTATACTCTGATAATTGATACTGAACTGGGTTTGCCTGTGTATTTGGCAAACGCTGCTGACCAATCCAATTAAAAGTGGCGTCAAATTTCCATTGTTGTCCTTTTTCCAAAATATGTGTTTCATAAGCAATATTAGCAAAAAAACGGTTTTTGGCTTGTAACGGCTTGTCTAATAATCCTGTAGCGTAATCCGTTTTAACATTTAAATATTTATAGGCCGTTCTTAAATTTAAGCGCGTCATTAAATTAATATTCCATTCTAATTGAAAAGATTCCGCAAAACTTTTCCCATTTAAGTTAGAGAAAGTTACTTGTCTTGCATTTTCTAAATCTACCACAATTTGATTGCTGAAATCGGTTTTATAATAATCTACAACAATCTCATTTTCTTTTCCAAAAAGGTAAAATTTCTGAATAAAACTCGCGCCATAATTCCATGCTATTTCTGGATTTAAACCATATAATTTTCCGTTTTCATTTTTTATAATAATGTCTCTAGAACTGGCCAAAACATTTATATTTTCAGCAAAAATATTTGAGGCTCTTTTTCCTCTACCCGCAGAAAAACGAAACGTGGTTTTTTCAAACGGATTATATTTAATATGTGCTCTTGGCGTAAAAAATAAGCCCAATCTGTTATGACTATCGGCTCTGGCGCCTAAAACGAAACTAAGATTATTTAAATTATCGTAGGAATATTCAAAAAACGAACCAATTGAAGTATCAATTCTATCATATTCTGCCATAAAATTGGCTTCTAAATGTTCTTGAAATTTATCAAAATTAAAATTCAAACCCGTAATAAATTTATGTTTAGTATTGTTAATAATCGAACTAAAAATAAGATTTGTAAAATAATTTTTATGATGAATATGATGCACTTTATCGCCAAATTCAGAATGCATTTTATTGTATTGAAAAGCTTGTTGAAAACCAATACTTTGAAATGGCATACTTGGATAAACATAGCCTATTTTGTTGGAAATTTCTATTTTGTCCGTGTTCACATGACTGGTCCATAAATTTGGATTCATTATCATTTCGTGCGAATTATCATTTATGGTTCCTCCCGTTTTTTCGTCAGAAAAATATTTGATATTTAAAAATGATACAATTCCTTTTTCTACATTATTATATTGCCATCGATTTAAAATATTGACCTGTTTTCCTAACGGATTGTCTAAAAATCCGTCATGATTCATGTCGTTTTTAATATTTCTAGTATTGCCGTGCAAAAGCACTAAAGAACTTAATTTATCTGAATATTTATTTGCAAAATGAGTATTCAATTCATATCTGCCATCATTTGAAGCATAAAGATTGGTAAAAAACGGATCTTCTTTTTGTGGTTTAACTAGTTCATAATTTATTTGACCCGAAATACTTTCATATCCATTCACCACGCTTCCGGCGCCTTTGGTAATTTGAATACTTTCTGCCCAAGTTCCTGGAATAAAATTTAAGCCGGTAGCTTGTAAAGCTCCTCTTATAGCTGGAATATTTTCTTCACTCATTAAAATATACGGACTTGTTAATCCTAACATTTTAATTTGTTTATTCCCAGTTACTGCATCAGAAAAATTTACATCAATTGACGGATTTGTTTCAAAACTTTCCGATAAATTGCAGCAAGCCGCTTTTTGTAATTCGCCTTGTGATAAATATTGCGTATTTGTAACTGCTTTTTGTTTTCTACCCAACGTATTTTGCTTCTTTACAATATTTACAGTTGCAATATTGCTTTCCGAATCGGTTTTTGCTAATTGAATGGTAAAATCTGATTTTACGCTTTGTTGTATTTCAAGGGTCTGAAATCCGCTTTTCTCTATTACTAATAATAGATTACGGTTTCCTTGAATCAAACTAAACAATCCGCTTTCGTTAGAAAACAATACGGAATTTAATTCTGGAATTGTAATTTTTACATTTGTGATAGGGGTTTTTTCCTTATCAATAATTTTTCCCTGCACACTACTTTGTGCTAGAGAAAGAATTGGTAACATAACCAATAATATTATTTTGTACATAATGACTTTTATAAAGTTTATAATTTAAATAACTAAAAAAAATACAAATTATGCGTAAAAAATAAGTTGAGAATAAAGTTTGTAAAAGGGGGGTGCATTGGAATTACAGTAGTAAGGTACTATTTTCCTTGGTAATGACAAAACACATGTTTGATTTGAAAAAGCAGTGGTTTTATTTTCAAAAAGAAGTGTTGAAATAGGACTTGAAAAATCTTTTGTGATAGAATATTCTATTTTTTTTTCAACTTTTATTTCTTCGTTTGAGCAACAACCTTTTTCGTCATTAGCCTCTTCTGTTGCACAACATGAATCTTCAGTTGCAGAGTCTACTAATTTATTTTCATGATAAACCAAAGATACATAAGCAATTTGGTCATTACAAAAATGCAATACCAAACTAGCACTACTATTTACTAATAAAATAAATAATGCCAAATAAATACTTATGTGTTTTTTAAAATTCATTACTGCAAATTTATAGCTTTATTTTATAACTTATTGTTTATTAACACTTTTTTGATAAAAAAAAGCTGGAACAAATAAAATTAAAAATAAAGGTTGAATTAGAAACCTTCTTACGTAGAAAACATATAAATAATCTGGCGATTTAGAAAAATATATTAAACTGAAAAAAATAATAATCAAAACAACAAAGAAAATAAATAATAAAAAAGAGGTTAGTTTTACTATTGAAAAATCCTTAAATAAAAAATATAGTATCAGGATTGTTGGCATTCCATTCATGAAATACCTAAATAAAAGACCTAGAAATAATTTAAAAGTATCAAATTCTGGCAAAATTTTATTTTGTGTATCACCATGAAAAAATTCTAAAAAAGGATCGTAAAACAATTCTTTTTCAAACATTCTAATTAGTAATAAGAAAACTACCAAAATGCCTATAACTGATGTATTTATGGCTTTATTTTTTCGATTTTGCATAAGTTGAAAATTTAATAACCCAAATAATCCATAACACAAAAACCAATCCATAAATAACTAATGGAAACAAAATATCATGCAAAAAAGTTCCGTATTGTGGATACTTATAAAGTCCTGTAGTAAGCAAAGCAATTCTGAAAATATTCAATATAAAAATCACTATTGAAGCCAAAAATATATACAAAAAAGTACCAATAAATTTATTTGAAAACGAAAATATAAAGGCTGCAAATAAAATAATTACACTTACCGAATTACAACCTTCCACTATTCGAGCAATGTACTTAGAATTGTAAATTATTTTGTAGGTAGGTTCCAAATCATGCTTTATTATTTCGCATTTTGCACCAAAAAAAACTAGAATGTTTTCCGTTTGTTGTGCTACAAAATGCGTAATACCATCTACCTCATTTTTTTGTATATGGTATTGATTTAAATAAAGCGAGTAAATTATCGTAACAATAAAATAGCTCAAAATAAACTTTAAGAGAAAAATAAAAAATACTTTATGCTGCTGAAATATGTTTTTCAAAATTTTAAATTTTAACAAAAATATAATTTTTACTTTCTTATTAATGTATAATTTTACAAAAAAATTAAAAATGGACTTTGAACTTATAAAAACAGAAGTAAAAAACATCGTTACAAGTAATGACAATAGAGATGAAAAACTTTTTCAAATTTGTCAATTATTACAAAATTCTGTTTCTTATTACAATTGGGTTGGTTTTTATTTTGCCAATCATGAAACCAAAACTTTACACCTTGGACCTTATGTAGGCGCTGAAACAGATCATACCGTAATTCCTTTTGGTAAAGGTATTTGCGGACAAGTTGCAGAAAGCAACGCTAACTTTGTAGTGCCTGACGTTTCCGCCCAAGATAATTACATTGCTTGTAGCTTTACCGTAAAATCAGAAATTGTTGTGCCTCTTTTTGTAAATGGAATAAATATTGGTCAAATAGATATCGATAGTCACGTAATTGACCCATTTTCTGATGTAGATGAACGTTTTTTAGAATTTGTAAACAAACAGGTGGCTTTGCTTTTCTAGAAAATAATTTACATCTTTTGCGTTAATTTCAATTATGGGGTTTTTTATTCCAATTCCTTATTGAAAATCAAATTATTCTACTTAATTTTGTTTATTATTTTTTAATTAATGTTAAACAAAATGCCTGTTACGCAAAAAACTGAATTAGACGACATCGCCATTGATAGAATTATCGAAATGGCTTGGGAAGACAGAACACCTTTTGATGCCATAAAATTTCAATTTGGCCTAGCTGAAGCTGATGTAAAAGTTTTAATGAAAAAAGAATTAAAATTCTCAAGTTACAAATTATGGCGAAAACGTGTAGAAAATTGTAAAACCAAGCATGCAGCAAAACGTGCTGAAGGTATTGACCGATTTAAATGTAAATTACAAAGAGCCATTTCAAATAATAAAATATCAAAAAGATAATAGAAAAAATGGAAAACAAAAAGCCTGATAATGTAGTTTATTCAGAAGAAAATGGATACAATGCAAGTTTTTTACCTTATGCAACAACTGTAAGTGCGCCTATAATTAAAGTTGATGATGTTGCCGCATGGAAAGGCCGTGGAGTTAGAAATGTGAATAAAGAATTTGAAAATAAATTCAATGAACTAAAAGTACAATACCAAAATTTAATGGAAGAATTTGAATGGAATGAATTGGTTTACAATTCAAAATTTTCATTTGAACCTATAATTGGTGAGATATATCATTTGTACGCATCAGGTAATGCCACTTATTTTTTGTCCTTAATTCCACCAAACGAATGGAACAAAGAGCATATTGGAACCTTTCAATTAAATAGCGATAAAAAATGGGTGAAACTATAGAAAAACACATTACCCATGAGCAAATTTTGAACATGGAAAAACAAGATCGTGTGCACTTTGCAAATAGTTTAGGCGGTTTTAAAAGTTTAGGACTAATTGGAACGCAAAACAATAAAATGCAAACCAATTTAGCTATTATAGATTCTGTTTTACACCTAGGAAGCAATCCACCATTATTTGGAATGGTGTTTCGTCCAGGAGCTGTTGCACGTCACACGCTAGAAAATATTTTAGAAACAGGTTT
>NSHO01000022.1 GCA_002737105.1 Flavobacteriales bacterium
CTGGTGTTGGAACAATTACAGTGCCTAATGCAACTGCCAATGTTTCGGTAGCACTTAGTCTAGTAAATATTGGATTGTGTTCGAGCCCGTTAACGTTAACTGGAAGTGTTACAACATTAACATTTCCATCAGTTACTTCACTGACGTCTAATTCGCCAATTTGTAGTAATTTAACCGCTACATTTACTATTAATGGTACTCCAAACGCAACAGTTACTTACACTATTAATGGCGGAACTACTACTACAATTGTATTAAATGCAACAGGAACGGGAACAATAAGTGTTGCAAACGCTACTGCCAATCAAACCATGCAATTATCTAATATTTTTGATGGAACTTGTAATAGAGCTATTACAAATGCTGCAACAGTGGTAGTTAACCCAATTCCAAACACCCCTACTTTATCTCCACAATCTGATACATTTTGTATTGGTGAAAATTTGGTATTTAATGTAACAGGTGGTGCAAATGAAGTTATTTTATACACTGTTAATAGTGGTACTAACCAAACATTAAATTTAAATAGTTCTGGAACAGGAATAATTTCTGTTTCTAATCCAACAACTCAAACAGTTGATATTAATTTAGTTTCTATAACTAACGGATTATGTTCAAAAATACTAACTGTTTCTAGTGATGCTGAAATAATTAGATGTGATATTCCAAAAGGCGTTTCACCTAACGGAGATGGATTGAATGATACTTGGGATTTGTCAGGTTTTAACGTTAAAAATGTATCAATTTTTAACCGTTATGGTACAAAAGTTTATTCTAAATCAAATTACACTAATGAATGGCATGGTCAATCAGATAATAGTAATCAACTTTCCGACGGAACTTATTATTATGTGGTAGAATTTAACGACAGTGTTGTTAAAACGGGGTGGGTTTACATTAACAGATAACAATAATTGGATGATTAAGCGTCATTTTTAAAACAAATAAACAATGAAAAAACTATTTTTAGTAGCTATTCTAGGATTATTGATGGGTGAAAAGTTACAAGCCCAACAGGACCCTCATTATACACAATACATGTATAACATGAGTGTTATGAATCCAGCATACGCAGGAAGTAAGGAAAATTTAGCTTTAGGATTATTACATAGAAAGCAGTGGATAGAATTGGAGGATGCGCCAACTACGAGCACTTTTTTTGGTCATAGTCCAGTTGGCAAAAACGTAGGTTTAGGACTGTCTGTAATATCGGATAAGATTGGACCAGTAGAGGAGAACAACATTTATGGGGATTTTTCTTACACTTTAAATTTAGGAGGCGAGCACAAATTAGCGCTGGGATTAAAAGCAGGTTTAACGCTTCATAATGTAGATTATTTAACAAGAATTAATCCTACTTTACCCCAAAAGGGCGATGGTGCTTTTGGGCAAAATGACAGTAGTAGTTATTTTAATTTTGGTACCGGTGCTTTTTATTATACCGAAAAGTATTATTTAGGTTTATCTGTTCCAAATATGATAAAGGCAACGCATTTGGATTATAAAGGCAGAAGTTATGGTAACGAGTCGAGTCATTACTTTTTAACTGGAGGATATGTTTTTGATGTGTCAGAGAACGTAAAGTTCAAACCCTTTTTCATGGCAAAATCTTCGTTTGAAGCGCCAGCTTCATTAGACGTATCAACAAACTTTATGTTTAAGGAAAAGTTTGAGATTGGTGCGACTTACAGAATAGAAGATAGTTTTGGCGCGATGGTAAATTATGCCGTTACACCGAGTTTAAAAATAGGATACGCTTATGATCATATCGTATCGGATTTAAATGTAACTACGCCATCATCTCACGAGATTATTTTGTTGTATAATGTTAACTTTAACAAAAAGGTATCACGTTCACCACGTTATTTTTAATCTATCCAAAAAAGAGACTAAACATGAAAAATTTATATATACTAGCAGTTGCTTTATTACTTTCAATTGGGGGATTACAAGCACAGAATAAAGACACAAAGGATGCCGACAAGTTGTTTGATCGGTTGGAGTACGTAGATGCTTCAAAGGCCTACACCAAACTAGTTGAAACCAACAAAGCCGATGGTTATGTTTACAAACAATTGGCAGATAGCTACTTCAATGTATTTAACAGCAAACAAGCCATAATGTGGTATGCGAAAGCCGTAGAAAGCACGCAAGATGCAGAAACGCATTACCGTTACGCTCAAATGCTAAAAGCAGAAGGCGACAACACTGCTGCAGCTAAACAAATGGTAACATTTGCAAAAATGCAACCGAACGATGCTAGAGCCAAAGCATTCCTTAACAATCCAAATTACACTTCTCAACTTAAGCTTCAAGGCAAACAATACGATATTTTAAAATCGGATGTTAGTAGCGATAAAACAGATTTTGGAGCAGTCTTAACGCAAAATAACGAAGTATTCTTTACGAGCGCTAGAAACACTTCAAGAAGAGAAAATGGTATGGACGACCAGCCGTATTTAGATTTGTACAAAGCCATTAGAAACACGGATGGCACATTAAGTCAAGCCACACCAGTTGCCGAATTAAATACCAAATGGCATGATGGTCCGGCGACCATTACCTCAGATGGTACAACTATTTATTATGGTAGTGAGAGTTTCAACGAAAGCGCATACCAGAAAAACAAAGAAAAGCACCTGAAATTAGGTCAAATATATTTGTATAAAGCTACCAAAACAGAAGCAGGTACTTGGGGCAACTCAAAAGCATTACCAATTAATAGTAAAGACTACTCAGTAAGAAACCCAAGTATTAGTAAAGATGGGAAAACTTTGTATTTTTCATCAGACATGCCTGGAGGTTTTGGAGGAGAAGACATTTGGAAAGTAAGTTTAGACGGTGACACATATGGTACACCAGAGAACTTAGGAGCCAACATAAATACAGAAGGCAATGAGAGCTTTCCATCGATTCAAGATGATGGTATTTTATTCTTTTCTTCAAATGGCATACAAGGTCTAGGCGGTTATGATGTATTCAAACAAAACACCATCACCAACGAGAAAGCTACCAACCTAGGCGAACCAGTAAATACCCAAAAAGACGATTTTTCATTTTCGTATAATTTAGATAAAAACGTAGGTTATTTCTCTAGTAACAGAGAAGGGAATGATGACATCTATCAGGCGATAGCAGTTTGTGGTGTGGATGCTACCGTAGTGGTAAAAGACGCAGAAACAGGCAAATTATTAGTTGGAGCAAGTGTAAGCTTTGTGGACCAAAAAGGTAAAAACAAAGGCAACCAAGAGTCAAACGACATGGGAGAAACCAAATTTGGAGTTGCCTGTGATGAAACCGCTAATTTTAATGCCACCAGATCGGGTTACCAAAACGGTACAGCTACGATGCCAAAATCTAAAAATGGCGCACAAAACATCGTGATTAATTTAATACCAATCCAACCAATAATCACAGAAACAGAAGTAATATTACAACCGATATATTTTGAATACAACCAATCAAATATTACGGCGCAAGGCGCAGAAGAGTTAGATAAATTGGTTAAAGTAATGAATCAACTCCCTGCTTTAGTTATCAATGCGACTTCGCACACGGATAGCAGAGGTTCTGACAGTTACAACTTAAGACTTTCAGACAGAAGAGCCAAATCAACAGTGCAGTATATCTTATCAAAAGGCATTTCTAAAGACAGAATCACAGGTATCGGTATGGGAGAAACCCAACCAAAAGTTGCCTGCACAGCTTGTACAGAGGAAGAGCACGCACAAAACAGAAGAAGTGAATTCTTAATTATTAAAAAGTAAAGTAAGAATACCTATTTATTTAATAAAACAGAAAGCGTCTCGGTTGAGGCGCTTTTTTTTATGTTTAAAATGTAGAAGCAAATAATTCTTTAATAGCTAGTTCGTTGGCAAATACTACCCCGCCAACGATAAAAACGTGGTTGACCACGTTAGTAAACGTGGTAAACGGGTTCTTAGACGTGGCTGACCACGTTGGTAGACTTGGTAAACGGGTTCTTAGACGTGGTTGACCACATTATTTTAAAGAAAAACGAATAACCATACAGGGAAACTCGATGTCGAGGATATGTTCTCTAACTGATAGAGCGGTTACGTGCCCACAAAGTGAAAAGAAAAATCATAAACTACAATAACATAAAGTTGTAGTTTTTTTATGATTAGAATTTAGAAGAAAATATTTCTTTAACAGCAAGTTCGTAATTTCTTTTACTTTGGGCTTTTTTAATTTTCTTAAATGTTTTTTGAGTATCGGGAAATGATTGTGAAAAGTATTCCCAAAACCCTAACATCTTCATTCTAATTGGAGTAGGACCTTGTAAAAAAGCATCATATGCCTGATAAATTTCATCGTGAAAGGTATTAAAAATCTTAAACCTATCTTCAGGATATTCGGTAGTATTATTTTTAATCATATTGGGTAAAAACGGATCGGCAATTAATCCTCTTCCTATCATAAAATGGTCAATATTTGGAAAGCGAGCTTGCATGTCTCTAAATTTTTCTACCGATGTAATATCACCATTATAATACAGTTTGTGTTTAGAAACATCCAAACACTGCTGAAACGAATCTAAATCTACGGGTCCTTTGTATAATTGCTTACCAATTCTGGCATGAATGGCAATATTTTTTATAGGATATTTTTCTAAAATCGGGAAAACATCTAAAATTTCAGAGGCGTTTTCATAACCCATTCGCATTTTCATCGAAACCACAATATTCGTTTCGCTATGCACTTTATCTAAAATAGAATGAATGCGTTCGGTATTACTAATTAAACCAGAGCCCATTCCGCATTTTGCCACCATGGGATACGGACAACCTAAATTCCAATTGAGCTCTTTATAACCAAGTGATTGTACGAATTTTGCAACAAATAAAAATTCTTCAGCATCATTGGTAATTATTTGCGGAATGACTTCTAAAGTCGTATTGTTTTCTGGAAGAATATCACGTTCGTATGACGCTTTAATTTCTAATTTTCCGTTTAATCTGATGTAAGGCGAATAGAAAGTATCAATTCCACCAAAATGTTTATGAAACGCATTTCGAAATCTGAAATCTGTAAAACCTTGTAAAGGAGAAGATAATAAAGTAACGCTCATATTTCTAGATTTTTAGATGGTTAGATTTTTAGATTAATTAGAATGCTAAAAAGTTTTTTAAAATAATTTAATTTAAGTGTTTTTATCTAACTTGTCTAACAATCTAACATGTCTAATAATCTAAACATTATCTGAAGCAAACCATTCTGCAAATGACGTTTCTGTTTCTTGTAAACGTAGCGAATGTAATTGAATGTCTTTAGGCAATCGCGCCCTAATTTTATTTGCAAAATCCACTACCATGTTTTCACTTGTAGGTTGATAATCCACTAAAATTACATGATGTCCGCGATTTTGTAATTCTTTTGCCAATTCTACGTGTGGGGTATTTTGGTTAAACACCGTAGCGTGATCAAAAACATCTACAATGTCTTCTCGTACAATTTTTTTCAAATCGGTAAAGTCAATTACCATTCCAAATTTTACATGATTTGAATCTGTAATTGGCTCACCAATAACCGTAACGGAAAGCTTGTAACTGTGTCCGTGTACGTTTTTACATTTGCCGTCATAGCCATAAAGAGCATGACCCGTTTCGAAACTAAATTGCTTGGTAATTCTAATTTTACTCATGATACGATAATTGAACTGCGAAATTACGAAATTATTCATATATCTTTGCTTCAAATGTGCAACTAATGGAATTGAATCCACTTTACGAAACCATAATTACCGATTTATTAGAAAACCAATACGCAGTTTGCGATGCTTTTTTTTCAGATGAAGCAGTGCAAATTATGCGTACCGAATTAGAACAAAAATTGGAAACAACCGAGTTTAAAAAATCGGCAATTGGAAACAAATCGGATGAAGTGGTAAAAGAAGAAATTCGTGGCGATTATATTTTTTGGTTGGATGAAGAAGACAAAAACGAAGCGTCGGAAACGTTTTTTAATCAAATAAATGATTTTGTGGCTTACATTAATGCGACTTGTTATTTGGGCATTACCACTAAAGAATTTCATTATGCGATGTATCCAGAAGGCACTTTTTACAAACGTCATTTAGATGTTTTTAAAAACGATACGAAAAGAAAATTATCTATAGTTTGTTATTTAAACGATGAAAATTGGCAACCCGAATTTGGTGGCGAATTGGTCATTTACAAACCAGAAGAAGACATAAAAATTTACCCCTTAAAAGGCAGAGTCGTCATTTTTGAAAGTCAAATTTTAGAACACGAAGTAAAACCCGTTCATAGAAAAAGATTTAGTATTACGGGTTGGTTGAAAACGAGTTAGGGTTTTTTAATTGCTTTGTCATGCTGAACTTGTTTCAGTATCTCTTGAATTTGCGTAGCGGTTTTTCAAAACTTTTACTTCTTAAACCCTTCCAAAGCCTTCTTAGTAAAAGCACTCAACACTAATTTTCCTGAAATCTCTGCGCGTTCGTATAATAACGTGCTCCAATGTGCGGTGTTTTGCCACAACACTTGTTTCATTTCAGCTAATGCGTCTGGGTTGTAACTGGCTAATTGTAATGCAAATTTTTCTAATGCTGAATCCAAATCTTCTGGTTGCACTAAATTGGCAAACAACCCTTTTTCAAAAGCCCAAGTTGCAGGTTTCCATTCGTTTCCGGCTAACGTTAATTCGCCCATAGCGGTATGTCCAATTTTTCGGCTCACGGCGGGTTCAATTACAAAAGGTCCAATTCCTATAGTTAATTCTGAAAGTTTGATATCGGCTTTTGTTGTGGCAATGGCATAATCGCATGCGGCAATAATTCCTACGCCACCACCAACGGCTTTTCCTTGTACTTTTCCAACAATTAATTTCGAACAGTTTCGCATGGCGTTGATTACATTCGCAAAACCAGAGAAAAATTGTTTGCCGTCTGAAAAATTATCAATTTGTAATAATTCTTCAAAAGAAGCACCGGCACAAAAAGTAGTTCCTTCACTTTGTAAAACAATAATGGTAGCGTTTTCATTCACATCTACATCCTGAATAGTTTTCACCAACTCCTGCAATTGCAAACTTGGAAACGAATTTCCAGCAGGATGAAAAAAGGTAATGTATCCAATATTATTTTTTACTTCTTGTTTTACGAAAGCGGTCATATTATCTTTTTAAACTAAAGTGGGATTTAAAATCTTTTTGAACGCCAGCTTCTTTATATTCAATTTTAAACCAATAATCTGTTGAAGGCAATTCTTGGCCATTTAGTTTACCATCCCATCCATTACCATACGGATTGATTTGTTTTAGTAATTTTCCGTAACGGTCGAAAATAAAAATTTTGGCTTCAAATTCAGGTGTCAAGCCAGATATGTTCCAAGTGTCGTTATAGGTATCACCATTTGGCGTAAAAAAATTAGGATACGTGATGGTAGTTACCGTGTTGGATTGTACAATACCTGGACACCCATTTACATCTTTAGCATAAACTGTATAAGTACCATTTGGCAAGTTTGTAAAAACTGGACTAGTTTGCCAGTCTACTTGATTTAAACTAAATTCGTAAGAACCAAATCCGCCAATTACTTCTGCCTGAATGGTGGCTAATCCGCTAGAGAAAATTTCAGAAACTAATTCTAATATCACAGAATTAGGCGCCGAAGAAATAGACAATTCTGTTTGGTCTTCTTTAGAGCATGATGTGGCTGTATTGGTTACAACTACTTTATAAATTCCTGATGTACCGGCATTAAAAATGGCATTTTCCTGCCCTCCCGTTGTGTTTGGATTGGTTGGCGTCCAAGAATAGGAATAATTGCCTGGTGCTATTGGTGTGGCATTAATTGGATAACTTCCAGCCCCTGAACCAGGTTGTACGCAAAATAGTTTGTAATCAATAATGTCAAAATTTGGCAACGGATTTACTTTTAAATCTAGATATTGCCCTAATCCCACACATTCATTATTTATGTTACTGTCAATTCTTACCCAAATATTTTGAAGGTTTGGAACAGTATTTCTAAATCCATTTGGGTTAGTTGTATCTATTGGATTTAATTCTGCTAAAGCTTGTGCTTCGGTTGTATAATAGGTTACTGTTAAGTTGGAACTATTTGCAAATAAAGCTAAAATTGTATTGGTTGCAGATGCAAAACTATTTGTTGCTGCTGAAAAATTAAAATAATCAATGCCATCAGTATCAGGATCATTTAGATCAATATAATCATCACATTCTTCCAATACAATTTTTTGAAAAGTAGCAGGAATTTGCGTTGCAGAAACAATTAAATTTATCTGTGCCGTTCTAAAACAGCCATCGGTATTTTCAATTCTTGCCCAAACCAATCCGTTATTTGGAGAAGTATAATTTCCTGCATTTGTAAGCGGCGCAGCATCATTTTGAGCATCCAATTGGGTAGCATGATAAGTAAAAGTCAAATTACTTTGACTAGATAAAACAACGTTCGCTTCTGTTAAATTAAAATCTGTTATTGCATCGGTATCGCTATCACATTGTTTTAATGTAATAATTGGATTTACTGTTGGCTTTGGCATTACCACTACGTTAAAACTGGTAGTGTTGAAGCAATTGGTTACCGTATTAAACAATCTAACATAAATAATTGTATTTGGTCCGGTGTACGATGTGATGGCGATTGTTCCAGTAATAGCTTCGTTTAGTAATAGGTGATAGGTAACAGCAACGTTAGCTTGATTGTTTGTAATTTCTGTTGTTTTAAGGGTCAAATCAAAAGTAATTTGTCCATTTATATCACTTCCATCTAAATCATCATCACAAGCTTTTAAATCTGTAATTGGGATCAAAGTAGGTATATCATAATTAGAAACCACAACATTTGAAGACAAGGCCGGACAAACTCCAACAGCTGGAATAGTATAAGTGTAAGTACCACTTAAATCAGTAGCTGGATCAAAATTACTATTTGGTCTGTTTACACCATTTAAAGACCATGTTCCACCAGTTGTTACATTTGTTCCTAATAATGGAAATAAATCAAATTGTGATTCGTTTTTACAGGTATTTTTTATTGCACTTGTACCTACGTTACTAGCTTGTTCTATAGTAACATTGACTTTTACACTAATAAAAGTTGGTGAAGTATTACATGTTTTAGTAAACGAATAAATATATTCGCCCGCTATGTTTATTGCTGGATTGAAAACATTTCCTACTAATGGGGCACCTCCAGCAGGAACAACCCAAGTACCACCTGTTCCTGGGTTTCCACTAATAGCATCAAACAAATTGGCAGTAGAAGACGAACAAACAGCAACCGGTGTATCTTGTGGGGCACTTCCAAAACCTGAGTAATATCCTGCATAGCCTGCCGCACCACTTGCTCCAAAAACACCAACCGCTACAGGTCCAGTCGAAACAACATTGACAT
The DNA here is from genome assembly GCA_002737105.1 of Flavobacteriales bacterium. The sequence goes on from NSHO01000022.1 coordinate 9,402, forward strand.
TACCAGTATATCCCGAAATTCTGTATGTCACCCAGTCTGTATTTCCAAGAACTGCCTGAGCTTGAGACGTATTAATCGGGTTCCCATTAATAGTAATTGTAGCATTGGAATAGGTTAATATCATTAAGTCTGAATTGTAAGTAGATGTTCCAATTTCGTTAATTGAAGGAAGATATACCGATTCTTGAAAAAAGCAACTTAGTGGTGGAATAAAATTCAATCCAGAAGTTGGATAAGACGCAGAGCCACCTAATAATTGATAGGCAAAAACTGCCTTTGATGATTTTACATATATGTTTTTATTAGTACCAGTTCCTTGATAATTAGAGTTGGGCACTAAATAATAATCTCCCGCATTTAAAGTTATAGCTGCTGTGGTATTGCCGTTTACAAAAATATCAGTATTGTCTGCATCTGCAATGATTAATGGTAATTCCATTTGCGGTAATCCATTACCTTGAATAAAAATATATTCTGTTCCAATTTGAGAAGAAGAAACAATTTGATCCAAAGTAAAATCAGAACCAGTAGCTGACACTCCACCTGTTGCATTACCTGTACTGACTGCCACAGGTTTTGTTGCAGTTAATGAAGCGCCTATAAAACCATTCAAATTAGCTGTGACATTTGTATATCCCGAAAAAACTACAGATTCTCCGGCATTTAATGTAAATGTTTGGGTATCAGAAGTTATATTTCCGGTTCCAGAAACAAAAACCACATTTGTATTATAATCCGATAAATTTATCACAGTATTATTTTCTGTAGCCATTACACTTGATACAAAATTTCTTATAGAAACTTCTCCACCTTGAGGCGTACTTCCTAATCTGAAAGAGGTTCCAATACCTGGTCTTCCTTTAGAAATTAATGTTTCTGCATGGTTGGCAGCGCGCATTCTAAAACTTACGTAAAAATCTTTTGGTCCTTCAAGTATCAGTCCTTTGTCATTTTTTATGATATTTACATCAATAAGACTTAAAAACATATTAGTAGGTTGCCCTGTACCTACAGAAACCACCACTGGAGTTGCTTGTGAAATTGTAAATGGTGAACCAGTAATTGGCACTCCATTACCAGTAGTTACCGTTACTTGAAAAGGTACGGTTTCTGGAGTTGAAATATACAAATAATGATTTTCAATGTTAGTTGCATCTCTTGAGTGCAAAGGCGGTAACCAATGCTTATTACTCAATTGAGCATAGTTGGTAAAAAAGGTTAAAAAAGCAAGTAAAATGTATATTTTTTTCATCTGTTGAAAGTATAGAATAGCAAATTTATTCTATTTTTATTTAATTCTATTTGTATTAAAAGAAAAAGTCACTTTTAGATACCTTTTTTTTACTTTTTGTAATATTTATGGGTTTATTTGAAATGTTTGAGTAACGTTTGGTGCTACTCCTCTCACATTTATGGCTTTTCCAGAAGCATCAACAACAAACGCAACGAAATACATATTTGCTGCATTTGATATATTTGCAGGTACATTGACAGTAAAGTTTTTTGTTACCAAAGCGCCATCATTTGTTCCCGTTATAGCATCTCCAACAACTAAATTTGTTAAACAAGCCCTTAAAACATGGTTGTGTTCAAAATTTATAATTGGATTTTGTCCGCCAAAAAATGAAGTTGCATTCACTTGATTGTATAGTAAACCATCTTCTAAGACATAAACGATTAATTTTAAATTAGAAAAATTTTCTAAAAACTTCATGTTCACATTCAAGTTTATATTTCCACCCGAAACAGTTGAATTTAGGGCAATCCCTAAATTTGCATTTGGTTTTATTTGATTTTTAACTTCGGTTGTTGAAATTTCATTATCCCAAAGCACGTTTCTATTTAACATAGCAGTTGGATATCCTGTTACTCCAATTAATTGTTCTAATGGTGTCGCAGGAAAATCATAAGGATCTGGTGATGATGCTACACTTCGGTGAATGGAAACAGGATAAGCACGAAGTTGTTCCGACTGTACTTGTTTAATGCCATGTAAAACTCTAGGGCAGTATTGACACCAAGTGCCGGTATAATCTTCAATTAATACATTTTTTAAAAATTTTCCAGATATAGGCAGTTCAATGACCTCAGTGCTAATCGATTTGTCTTCCCAGTCATTTGAAATGCATGATACGTTTAATAATCCTAAAAAAGTAATTGCAACGAACAGAATTTTTTTCATATAGTTTTTTGTTTTTCAGCAGTTTGGCGTGAAACTTCTTATGCAAATTTAAAAAAATTTTTTATAATGCTGGAAATATCTTTTATTTGCTAATAAATATATTAAGAATAATGAAAAAACTGGCTTTAACTTTAATGCTATTTATTAGTGCATTAGGACTTTCACAAAATAAATTACCTAGTATAACCCTTAAAAATTTAGAAGGAACAACGGTTTCTACAACTCAAAATTTTATAGAAAAAGACAAAATTTATGTTTATTGTTTTTGGGCTACTTGGTGTGCACCATGTATTCAAGAATTAGATGCCATTAATGATGTGTATGAAGATTGGAAATCACAAGCTAACGTGGAAGTTATTGCGGTTTCTATTGATGACGCCAGAACCAACAAAAGAGTAAAACCTTTAGTAAATGGAAAGGGTTGGGAGTATACAATACTAATGGATACCAACCAAGATTTTAAAAGAGCTTTAGGTATTTCAAATCCACCTTTTACTGCAGTGGTTAAAAACGGAGAAATTGTTTTCACTCAAAATGGTCATACACCTGGCAGTGAAAATCAGTTACTGGAACAAATTAAAGCACTTAAATAATGAAAAAAATAATCTCTTTAACGTTTTTATTTTCTGCACTTTGTGCTTTTGCACAAAATGCCGATTCTACAAAAACGAAAGTAAAAGTTTATGGTAGTTTTGAAAGAAATGGGCAATGGTACACAAATGATAAAAACAGAGGCATCCATCAAGATACTGTGCCTTTACGCGCCAACAATTATTTCAATGTAAATTTCAATTATAAAAAATTTACTGTTGGGACGCAAGTTGAATCCTACATGAACGAGGCGTTATTAAATTTTAATCCAAAATATAAGGGAACCAATTTCGCCACATATTATGCCAATTATAAAACCAAAAAATTAGATGTAACTTTAGGTCATTATTATGTTCAGTTTGGAAGTGGATTGGCACTAAGAACCTGGGAAGATCGATCTTTAGGAATTAACAATGCCTTGCGTGGCGCTAAAGTGGTGTATTCGCCAATTGATGAAATTTCTTTTACAGCTTTGTACGGAAAGGCCAGAAGTGGTTTTGATGTGGCAAACGGCGATGTTTTCGGTTTTAATACGGATGTTAATGTTAGTCAACTTTTAAACGTAGAAGCGTTCGATTTTAAATATGGTTTTAGCGCTGTCAGTAGGTATGAAAAATTACCGGTTGCGGTTGAAAATTTTAGTACTTTTACTAATTTGTTTTCAAACCGATTTGAGCTAGGTTATAAAAATTATTATGTAAATACGGAATATGTTTTTAAATCGCGAGACGCCATAATTATACAAAATATTTTGGATACCAAATTTGCTAAAGAAGGAAGTGCTTTATTAGTAAATTTTGGATATTCGAAAAAAGGAATTGGTTTTGATGCCAATTTTAGACGCGTTGAAAACATGCAATTATTAGCACAAAGAAATTTAGATAATTATCCGTCACTTTCAAGTACAAGTTTGAATTTTAATGACAAAATTTTGAATTTTGTACCTAGTTTAACCAAACAACATCATTCTAATTTGGCTAACATTTATGTGTATCAAGCGCAATTTCAAGTTGTAATGGATGAATCTACACAAGTAAACAAATTTGGAGAAATCGGTGGCGAATTTGATTTTTTCTACGACTTTAAAAAAGGTTCTGCATTAGGAGGAAAATATGGCACAAAAATCAATCTAAATGTTTCTTCTTGGTATAATTTAAAAGCAAAATTCAGGTATACAAACAATGCCGGAGAAAACATCCAAAATTACCAAGCAGAATTGTTTAATACCAACGAGAAGTATTTTTCAGATTATAATATTGAAATCACCAAAAAAGTTTCCAAGAATTTTAAAACGGCTTTTACGTATATCAACCAGTATTATAATAACAAACAAATTCAAGGCATTTTTAAAGAGTTTGATATAAATTCTCATATCGTTTTTTCTGAATCCACATATCAATTGTCTGACTCTAAATCAATTACATTTGGTTTAGAACACATGTGGGCAGACAATGACAGAAAAAATTGGGCAGCAGCAACTGTAGAATACAATCATAACGAACATTGGTCGATATTTGCAATGGATATGTATAATTATGGTTTTGACCATAAAACACTTACCATTAGTGAAACTGATTTATTTGATATTCATTTCTATAATTTTGGAACGGCATACAAAAAAGGGAGTACACGTGTAGCATTGAATTATGGCCGTCAACGTGGTGGACTGGTTTGCGCAGGTGGTGTTTGCCGATTTGTTCCACCAAGTACTGGTTTAGGACTACAAATTACAACCTCATTTTAATACATCGTTAAAGCATTTAAAGTAACTTTCCAAAAAACCTTGCGTTTGTCAAACTGAACTTGTTTCAGTTTCTACAAACATTTGATTAACTGAAATTATTTAGATTCCGAAATAAATTCGGAATGACAAAATTCTGACTTTTAGACCGATTATTTTTAGAAAAAAGCTCGCAACTGAATGGTTCCAGTATGAACGGTTTGGCTTGTTTCAGATTTGCGTCCGTTATAATTTATGGAAACATCTAAAAATTGGGTAATATTTTTCTGAAACAACAGTTGCCAAGTTGAATTTTTTCCGTTTTGCAATCCTTCTAATAATTGAAAACCTACAGGAGAAGCGGCACTTCCCGTAAAATCATTATTGATATATGTAAAAATTCCATTTAACGAAAATCCTTTTTCTGTATTCCAATTAAATGACGTGCCTAATTGTTGTTGTTTTAATTTTTCTAAATTTCCAAGCGTGTTTTCTTTGCTATTATTTTCATAAAATAAGTCCCAACTTGCATTTTTAGAAAAAATATAGGAAACTTTTGGACCTAATTCTAACCCAGAAATGTTAAAATTTCGTGTGGCATAATTATCGGAAATACTTTTTACATTTGAAGTGCTGGTTTGCAATTGAAACAGCCAAAATTTTTGAACTAAATGCACATATTGCAACTGGTGATTTTTAAGATAATTTTCTTGACTTCCAAAATTTAAAACATTTTTTAATGAGCTAGAATTATAAGTATAGGTAATTGAATTTTTTTGTTTGCCTTTATTAAAAAACAAACTGTTTCTAAAATTATTGTTCAAACCAATTAAATTTGAATCGTTTTTTGCAAAAGGATTCCATTCAAATGCATTGGAATTTCGAGTAATTTTTTTATCAATTATCAAGGAAGTTTGGTTGTAAAATTTCGATAAAAACTTCTTAATTCCTGTTTCATTTTGCCAAGCATTTCCATTGAAAGTAAGCGTTTGACTCAACTTGTTTTGATATGTTCTAATAAATATTTGATTGGGCAGAAATATTTTTATGTATTTGGCTAAATCTGAAAAAGTAGCGATTTCAAATTCCTGCAACTCTTGAACGGAATTATTATTATAATCGTTCCACATATATACGCCACGTCCTGCATCTACTTCTAAATAAGTAAATTCTTGCTGAGCAATACTTCCCGAATTATTTTCATAAAAAGTAGTAGTTTGTATCAGTTGGTTAAAAAAGGAATCAGAATAGTTGATTCTCGAATTTATAGAAGGTTCAGTGGCGCGATTATCTGTAAATTTTAAGGTTCTATAATTGATAAAAACGCCTAAATTTCTTCTTTCATTTTTAATGATTTGAGATTTTAAATAAGTCGAAAAAGAGGTGTTTACTCTTTGTAAAAGATTGTTTTTAATACTATCATTTTGCCGGGTTAAATACCCAACTTCAGCAAATACTTTTGTAGAATCTCCACGCCCAATAAAGTTTCCATATTCTGTAAATCGTTGACTAAAATTACTTAGAATTTTCGTTTCATTTGCTATTTCTTTATTATTTTCAAATCTAAAATTAGCACCTATGTAATTTTTTTTATAGTGATATTTTGCAACATTTTGACTTCTTAAAAAATCAGATGTATTTGAATTATTTTTACTATTCATGAAACTAATTTGTGTTTGAAGTGCCAAATTTTTGTTTTTTGAAAAAGATTGAAAGGCGTGTTTGTTTCCAGAAAAATTGTTAGAATAGTCTAATTTTTCAAATTCATATTTTCCAAATGTTTTCCATTTTACAGTATCTTTTTGAACCGAATTAAATTGAAATCCACCAACTAACAATGTCTGATTTCCCATTGGATTGGTAATATTCCAATCTCTATTAAATTCAATATTGTATAACCGCTCAATTGGTTGAAAATTTTCTTGAATGTAATTTATAGAAGCAAAAGATTGCACCTGGATTCCTTTAGAAAATAATTGTTGTTTCAGATTGAATTTAGTGGCAATTCCTTGATTATTGGTATCGTCTAAATTAGAAAATAAATTTTTATCATTATTAGAAATGGCAATTTCAGTTTCAATTTCTGTTTTTTCTGTTGGAGAATAGGAACTTACAATTGTGGCAATTTGAATTTTTGTTGGTGCAATTAACTTTACAATTGGTTCATAATTTCCCTGCGGAATTCCTGTAATTGGCGCTATATATTCGTAAATTTTACCAATAGTATTGCTACTTGCCAAAATATAATTTCCTAAATTATTTCCTAAGAAAGTAAATTTCACTTGGTATAAAGTTTGCGTCTGATCTGTAGAAAACTCAAATATTTCAGCGCCACCAAATGTTGATTTTTTATACAATATTTTATTCTCCGAATACGAATCTATGTAAGCTGAAGGCGCATTCATTAAGTCAATATTGTCACCAGCAAATTGTAAAGTTTTTACTTGATTTTCAGATAAACTTTGTTGTAACGGTTGGTTTTTTATGTCATTTTCATTGTACACATAGGCGCCAATACTAAATTTTTCATTTTCGTGTTTAAATCCGCCGTAGCTTAAAAAACG